>CAVRRT010000168.1:0-7408 GCA_963723305.1 uncultured Pseudomonadota bacterium | reverse complement strand
TGCGAGGTCACGGTCACGTCCGCAACAGAAACGCCAGCAACGCCGTCGACAGCACCCCCCAGGCGGCGCTCCCCATCACCCACCAGAGCGGGGCGCGACGGGCCAGACGAGCCAGCATGCGCAGCCCGAACGCCACGTCCGCCGTCGAGAAGACCAGCAGCGCCGCGATCCAGGTGATGCTCGACTGGACGTGCCGGTCGGGCGACCGGGCGTAGGCCAGCGCGCCGATGAGGAAGACCGATCCCAGCAGGACCTGCACGATGGCCCGCTTGCGGGCCCGGCCGCGAAGCTGGGCCGCCCGCACCTGCCGGAGCGAACGCGAGAGGGACAGCCGGTCCTCCATCCGCCCTAGTATGGCATCGTGTAGCCCGTCTGGAGGACGTGGGCGTCGCCGAAACCGTCGTTTTGGAAGTAGCGGCCGTACGAGATGGTGAAGGTCCCGGACGCGAACCAGCGGAAGAAGCGATAGTCGCGCCAGGAGTCCGCCTCCCAGGCGAGCTGAATTTCAGGGTATTCAGTGAGCATCGGCCCGAGCTTGGGGTCGGTGCTGTAATAGAGGGGGTTCATCGCCATGCCGTCCAGGCCGACCACCTGGTAGCAGGTCGGGTTGACGGAGGTGTCGCACCAGAAGGCGGCCTTGTTCTGGATGTGCTGCCGGTAGAGGACCCGCATCTCCAGCGTCGGCGTCAGCCGCTGGTAGACGCGCAGCTCCGCGGTGTGCGCGCGGATCCCCCAGGGGTTGTAGTTGGTGAGCGGCGTCGTCGGATAAGGGTTGGGGTTGCTTCCCGGGTAAAGGTTCGGGAAGAGGTCGGCGTTGCCGTAGGAGTCCCAATAGAACCGGTAATAAAACTGCAGGCCGGTGGCGGTGCTCGGGAAGTAGTAGGCGAACCGGCCGGCGACCGCGTTCCGCTGGCGGCGCTCGGGCGGAAACTCCGGACCGATGGCGGGGACGCTGCGGTAAAGGTTGCCCTGGAACCCGACCAGGTAGGCGGTCTCGGCGGCCAGCTGCGCGACGGCGAAGGGCGACAGAACCTGGGTGTACGCCAGTCCGACGAAGGAGGTTCTGAGCGGGCAGGAGCGGCTTGGCGCCGCCGCGCAAAACGGCGTCCGGCCACGCGACGACGCCTGGTCGAACGAGACGCCGAGACCGAGGTCGAGCTTCCCCGTGTCGCCCCAGAACCGCTGCGACAGGAGCCCCCCCATGGCGTGCGACCAGTAGTCGGACTCCGCGCTGTACTGGTAGTTGAGCGCCAGGCGCGTCCGCTGCCAGCTCTTCCCCACGGCGAGGCCGACCTCGTTCCGCGTCTCGGTGAAGATTTGGTCGGCGGCGGCGCCGGCGTTGGCCGAGGCCGAGGTGATGGCGTCGAGCAGGTAGTGGGTCTGAATGTCGAACCCCTTGGGGAGATCCTCTTGGATCTCGACCACCGGCTGGATGACGCGCGTCGAGGCCTCGCGGTAGTAGGCGCCGCGGATGGTCACCTCGCCGGTGGCGCGCACGGCGGCGCCCGGGAGCGACGCCCCCACGACCGTCAACAGGAGGGTGAACGCCGGACGCTTCAATTGCAGCCGCAGCCGCCGCCCGGTTGCCCGAAGCCGAGGTCGGCCCCTTCACGGGCGCCGAACCAGTGCTGCCGGAAGTGATTCTCGAGCGGATCGATGTCCAGGCGGAGCGCGCGCCTCGCCAGGTATTCGCGCTGCCAGGGCTGAATTGGCGGCGGGGGCGGGTGCGCGCAGCCAGCAACGCCCGCGGCCGCCAGCCCGGCCACCAGCAGCAGGCCCAGGCGATTAAGGGAGGGCATGTCGCGCTTTCTATCACGGCGGCGCCGGCCCACGAATGGCCGTGCGCACGCTACAATCCGATCGTGCCGAGCGTGGCGACCGACCTTTCGTACCTGGTGCTCGACATCGAGACCATCCCCGACCGCGAGCTGTGGGATCCGCCCGAGCCGGCCGGCCTGCCGGGCGCCACGGATCGACCGTTCCCGCCGCTCTACGCCTGTCGGCCCATCGTCCTCGGCGTGATGTGGCTGGACGCCACGCTGGCGGTCAAGCGGATCGGCACCATCGGCGAGACGAAGGACGAAGGGGGGATGATGGGCGACTTCGCCGAGTTCATGACCAAGTTTCGCCCGCAGGTCATCACCTGGAACGGGCGCGGCTTCGACATGCCGGTGCTGGCGCTGCGCGCGCTGCGCTTCGGCCTCGACTTCCGCTGGTACTACCGCGGCGAGGGATACCGCTACCGGTTCAGCGAGGAGGGGCACCTCGATCTGTGCGACGTCATCTCCGATCACGGCGCGGCCAAGATGACCTCGCTCGACGGCGCGGCGCGGGTCATCGGGCTCCCGGGCAAGGACGGCGTCGACGGCAGCCAGGTCGAGGGGCTCTATCACGCCGGGCAGCTCGAGGCGCTGCGGCGCTACTGCCTGTCGGACGTGGCGCAGACGGCGTTCGTGTTCCTGCGCTACCGCCTCATCACCGGCGATCTCGATCGCGACGGTTACCGGCACGCGGCGAGCGGCCTCCTGGCCGCGCTGGAGTCTGACGGACGGTTCGGCAAGCTGCTCGGCGGCGTCGATCGGCAACGGCTGCTGCTCGGTGACTGACGCGCGGGCCTTGGCGTCCCTGGCGCCGCTGCCGCGGGCGTTCTACGCGCGTCCGACCATCGAGGTGGCGCAGGCGCTCCTGGGCAAGCTCTTGGTGCGGCATCCCGCCACGGCGGTCGGCAGCCTCCGCGTCGCGCGCATCGTGGAGGTCGAGGCCTACCTCGGCGAGCGCGACGCCGCTTCGCACGCCCGCTGGGGGCCAACCCCCCGCGCCAAGATCATGTTCGGCCCGCCCGGCTTCCTCTACGTCTACCTCATCTACGGCATGCACAACTGCATGAACGTGGTGACCGAGACCGACGGCGTCGCGGGGGCCGTCCTCTTGCGCGCGGCCGCGCCGGTGGCGGGCGTTCCCGATCTGAAGCGGCCGCTCACCGGGCCGGGGAAGCTCTGCGCGGGGCTCGAGATTACGCGCAAGCAGAACGGCCATGATTTGACCGCGCCGGCCGCGGTGAAGGACGGCCCGACGAGCGGCAACGACTTCTATCTGGCCGACGACGGCGCGCCGCCGCCGCGCCGGGCCGCCTCGGCGCGCATCGGCGTGGCCTACGCCGGCGCCTGGGCGGCGCGCAAGCTGCGGTTCTACGTCCCGGGTGATCCGCACGTCTCGAGGCCGCCGCCGAGCAGATAGGATTTGGCAGGAACGCGCTAATCCTTTGGCCAGACCGTGAGGATCAGACGACTCTCTTATATGATGTGGCGGTGTGAAGCCTCGGCGTCTCCCGTCCTTTGCGTTGCTCGCGCTCGCGGCGTGCGCGGGCAAGGCGCCTTCCGGTGCTGTTACGCCTCCACTCGCAACGCCCGCCGCGCCGGTCGAGCGTGCACCACCGACCGGAGCCGACATCACAAGTGTAATCAACGACAATCGCGCCGATATCAAGACATGCTACCAACACGCACTCCTATATGACGACAGGCTCATCCACGGCGAGATTACGGTGACGGTCAAGATCGAGACCTCGGGGCAGGTCAAGAACGTCGAGATCCAAGGCCCACCGCCGTTTCAATCACTGGAGCCTTGCATCAAAGAGCGCGTCGGCCTTTGGTCCTTTCCCCAAGCGCCCGAAGAATATGGAACCCAGTTCGTCTGCGTCTTTCAGGGAAATAAGTGACCGCGCCTCTGGAACAGAACCGCCGTCCGCGCGCGCAGGAAGATCAATTGGCGATTCACGACGGCCGACGCCCGCCGGGTCTTCCTATATCGCCCAGGCAGTACGCCTGGGCCGAAGGACCTAGGCCGTCTGGCGCTTGCGAACCTCGCGCTCGATCGCCGTGAACATGCTGGGGATCGAGGCCGCCACCAGGCCGTCGGTCACCTTGCGAAGGACGAACGCCGGCACCGGCGCCTTGAGATCGAGCGCCACCCGGTAGTCGATCGTCGTCCCGTCCCCCTCGGGCGAGAAGCGCCAGCTGCCGATGGAGTTGGTGATGATCTCCCCTTCGACGAAGGTCCAGTCGATGGCGTGCGCCGCGGGATCGCAGGCCAAATCGAGCACGTAACGCACCGGCATCACCACCTGCGCGCGAAACTCGACGCGGGTCACCACCTTGCCGTCGGCGGCCGCCGCGCCGGAATTCACCACCCGGGTCTGCTTGATCTCCGGGAAGAGGCGGGGATAGGCGGCGAAGTCGGTGACGATGCCGTACACCTCCACCGGCGTCGTCCGGGTCAAGTGATGTCGTTTGTGCACCGGCTCTCGTCCGCTCATGACGACGCGATTTCACCACGCCGCCCCCGCGGAGCCAAGGTCGACGCGGAGCCAAGGTCGACGCGGAGCCAAGGTCGACGCGGAGCCAAGGTCGACGCGGAGCCAAGGTCGACGCGGAGCCAAGGTCGAGAAGAAGGATCGACCGCCGAGGCCGGCGGCGCGGTTGACGGCGGGCGACCACGCCGCTTAACGTGACGCGCCCATGCCGCCTCGCCCCTTCGCACCGCCGGGGACACGCACCAACTTCGTCGGTGATCGGCCGGTCCGCCTCGATCATGCCCGTCTCGAATGGGAGATCGATCTGGCGCGGAAACGCCTCTCCGGCGTCGCCACGCTGACCGTCGCCGCCCGGCGCGAGGGGCTGACGTCGGTCAGCTTCGACGCCGTCGAGCTCGACGTCGAGGGCGTCACTGTCGGCGGCAGCGCCGCCGGCTTCAGCAACGACGGCCAGTCGCTGCGGGTGACGCTCGACGAGCCGCCGGCCGAGAACGCGCCGTTCGAGGTCGTCATCCGCTACGTCTGCCAGCCGCGCCGCGGGCTCTACTTCATCGGCCCCGACGCCGCCCACCCCGAGCGCGCGCCGCAGTGCTGGACACAAGGGCAGGACGACGACGCCCGCTATTTCTGGCCCTGCCTCGATCAGCCGATCGAGAAGTTCACCACCGAAGTGATTTGCACGGCGCCCGCCGGCGCCTTCGTGCTTTCCAACGGCGACCTGCGCGAGCGGGTCGAGCTTCCCGGGGGCCGCGCCACCCGCTGGCACTACGCGCTGGCGCTGCCGCAGCCGGCTTATCTCTTGACCCTGGTGGTGGGGCCGTTCGCCGAGATCCGCGAGCGGGCGCCGAGGACCGGCGTCGACGTCTACGCCTTCGTCGCGCCGGGGCGCGAGGCCGACGGGCGCCGCAGCTTCGGCCGCACCGGCGCGATGATCGACCACTTCTCGGAGAAGATCGGCCTGCCCTACCCGCACGCGCGCTACAGCCAGATCACCGTCCCGGAGTTCATCTTCGGCGGGATGGAGAACACCAGCGCCACGACGCTGACCGACCTGACCCTGCTCGACGAGCGCGCCGCGCTCGATCACGACGTCGATGGCGCTGGTCTCGCACGAGCTGGCGCACCAGTGGTGGGGCGATCTGCTCGACCTGCCGCGAATGGTCCGAGGCCTGGCTCAACGAAGGATTCGCCAGCTACTTCGAGTACGTCTGGCGCGAGCAGGCCAAGGGGCGCGACGAGGCCGACCACGAGCTGCTCGCCGACACCGACAGCTATCTGAGCGAGGCGGGACGCTACCAGCGCCCGGTCGTCTGCCGCCAGTACGACGAGCCGATTCATCTCTTCGACGCACACCTCTACGACAAGGGGGCGCGCATCCTGCACATGCTGCGACACGCGCTCGGCGAGGCGGACCGTTCTGGCGGGCCATCGGCCACTACGCCCGCAAGCACGCCAACGGATCGGTCGAGACGCGCGATCTGGCGCGCGCCATCGAAGAGGTCACCGGCCGTGGCGTCGAGCAGATGCTCGACCGCTGGATTGCCCGCCCCGGCCACCCGGAGCTGGAGGGACGCTGGAGCTGGGACGACGATCGCAAGGTCGGAACGCTGGCGCTGGCGCAGAAGCAGGCGGTGACGCCCGAGGCACCGCTGTTCGAATTCACGGCCACGGTGCGGTTCGAAGTCGACGGCCGCCTGCGCGACGAGCGGGTGAGCGTGCGCGAGGCGGCGCACAGCTTCGAGTTGCCGCTGCCGGCGCGGCCCACCCAGGTGATCTTCGATCCCGGCGACGTGCTGCTGAAGACGATCAAGCTCGACAAGAGCCCGGCGCTCTGGCGGCGCCAGCTGGCCGCCGCGGAGCTGGGTGTCGATCGGGTGCTGGCCGCCCGCGCGCTCGCCGAGCTCCCCGACCCGCTCAATGTCGAGGCGCTGATCGCGGCGCTGGCCGACGATCGCTTCTGGGGAGTTCGCGGCGCCGCCGCCCGCGCGCTCGGCCGCACCCGGCGCGACGAGGCCCGCAACGCCCTCGTCGCCGCCTTCGATGCGCCCGAGCCACGCGTCCGCCGCGCCGTCGCGGCGGGGCTGGGCGAGTTCGTGGGCGACGAGACCGCCGGCCACGCGCTGGCCGCCAAGCTGCGCGGCGGCGACCCCAGCGTCTTCGTCGAGGCCGAGATCGCGCTGGCGCTGGGGCGCACCCGCTCGCCGCTGGCGATCGAGCTCTTGCCCCCGCTGGTGGACCGCCCCTCGTTCCAGGCGGTGATCGCCAGCCGCGCCATCGAGGGGCTCGGCCGCAGCGGCGACGAGCGTGCCTTCCCGCTCATCCGCGGCGCCTGGCGCGCGGCGGCGCCGTTCCCGGCGCGGCGGGCGGTGGTGGCCGCGCTGGCCGAGCTCGGGCGCGGGACCGGCCTCGCCCGCGCGGCGCGCGAGGCGATCGAGGAGCGGCTGCGCGACGGCGACTTCCGCGTCCGCCTGGAGGCGGCGCTGGCGCTGGGGCGCCTCGGCCTCGTCGAGGCCGTCCCGGCGATTCGCGCCGCGCTCGCCGGCGAGCTCGACGGCCGCACCAAGCGGCGAATGAACGAGGCCATCCGCGACATCGAGGACGGCGCCCGGCCGGCCGAAGAGGCGCGCCGCCTGCATGAGGAGGTCGAGCGGCTCCGCGGCGAGACCGCCAGGCTGCGCGAACGGATGGACCGGCTCGAGACGCGCCTCGGGCCGCCGCCCGCGCAGAGCCCGCCGCCCGCCAAGACGAAGCGCCCCCGCCCGATCGCCCGCCGGCGCTCTCGCGGCCGCCCGCCGCGACGGCGCTAGGTCTGCAGCTCGGCGACGACGTCCCGAAAAACCTGACGGGCGCGGCCAAGCTCGCCGCGCGGGATGGAGATGGCGCCGACGACCGGGTGACCGCCGCCGCCGTAGCGCTCGCAGATTTGTTGATCTCGTGCGTGCGCGGCGTCTTGGCCCAGGGGTTCGAACCGACCGAAATCTTCGCCCGGGAGGCGGAGGTCAAGGCCACCGAGTAGCGCGCCTCGGGGAAGAGGTAGTAGGCGATGAACTTGTTGAAGGGGCCCGTCTCCTTGTCGGCCAGGTCATAGAAGACGAC
>CAVRRT010000167.1:0-9247 GCA_963723305.1 uncultured Pseudomonadota bacterium | reverse complement strand
CTCCACATCATCCGCTCGCTTTCCCCGTCGTGCCGGCCCTCCGCCTGCGTCTCGCCGATTGCGACGCCGCGGACGCTGCGCGGGTCGCCGACGGTTTGTGTGCGTCTCTGCTGCAGCAGATCCCGCCGGCGCGGCGGAGAGCCGCCGCCCCTGGCCGCGCGCGTGAGGTGGCGCGTGCCCGCGGGACGGGGGGCGATTGCCGAGGATCTCGCGAAGGCGCCGGGCCCGGTCGAATGGGATCTGCTCGGACAGATCCGCGAGGAGCTCGGCGATCTGGACGGCGCGCTGCCCGCCACGCGAGAGGCCGAGGCGCTCGCCCCGCGCAACGCCGAGCTCGGCCGCCGCCTGTCGGCCTCCTGATCGCCTTGGCCGTGACGGCGAGGCGATCGACTGCCCAGAAGCTGGCGCGCCAACTCCCGTCGGAGATCGCCTTCTCCATCGCCTCCGAACGACAGTGGCGCCACGGCGATCGCACCGCGGCGGGCGCCACCTTCGATCGCACCTTGGTCCGGTTCTCTCACGAGCCGGCCGCGCTGGAGACGCTGGCCGAGACCGCCGCCCGCTGGGGCGACGACAGGCGCACACTGGCAGCCTGGACCCGGCTCGTGCGCCTCGACCCGACCAGCGAGATTGCCGTCGTCGGTCTCGGCGAAGCGCAGTTCCAGGCGGGACGGCACGACGAGGCCCGCCGAACCTGGGCCACGCTGGGCAGGCGGTCGAGATCTCCTGCGGAGGGGCACCTGCGCCTCGGGGAGCTGCTGTTCGATCACGAGCTCGTCTCCGAGGCGCTCGAGGAGGCGCGGCAAGCGGAGGCGGCCGATGCGAAGGGGGCTCGCCCCCACCGGCTGCTGGCGCAGATTGACGAGCGACAAAAACAGAGTCCGAGCTGTCGCTCGTCGATTTGCGCCAGCAGCCGGTGGGGGCGAGCCCCCTTCGCATCGGCCGCCTCCGCTTGCCGCGCCTCCTCGAGCGCCTCGGAGACGAGCTCATGATCGAACAGCAGCTCCCCGAGGCGCAGGTGCCCCTCCGCAGGAGATCTCGACCGCCTGCCCAGCGTGGCCCAGGTTCGGCGGGCCTCGTCGTGCCGTCCCGCCTGGAACTGCGCTTCGCCGAGACCGACGACGGCGATCTCGCTGGTCGGGTCGAGGCGCACGAGCCGGGTCCAGGCTGCCAGTGTGCGCCTGTCGTCGCCCCAGCGGGCGGCGGTCTCGGCCAGCGTCTCCAGCGCGGCCGGCTCGTGAGAGAACCGGACCAAGGTGCGATCGAAGGTGGCGCCCGCCGCGGTGCGATCCCCGTGGCGCCACTGTCGTTCGCCGAGGCCGATGGAGAAGCCGATCTCCGACGGGAGCTGGCGCGCCAGCTTCTGGGCAGCTTCGATCGCCTCGCCGTCACGGCCGAGGCGATCGAGGAGGCCGAGCAGGCGGCGGCCGAGCTCGGCGTTGCGCGGGGCGAGCGCCTCGGCCTCTCGCGTGGCGGGCAGCGCGCCGTCCAGATCGCCGAGCTCCTCGCGGATCTGTCCGAGCAGATCCCATTCGACCGGGCCCGGCGCCTTGGCGAGATCCTCGGCGATCGCCCCCAACGTCCCGCGGGCACGCGCCACCTCACGCGCGCAGGCCCAGGTTTGGCGGCGGCTCTCCGCCGCGCCGGGCGGGATCTGCTGCAGCAACGCACGCAAACCGTCGGCGACCCGCGCAGCGTCCGCGGCGTCGCGATCGGCGAGACGCAGGCGGGCCGCCCGGAGCGCGAGCGGCAGCTTCGCGAGCGGATGATGTGGAGGGATCCGCCGTTCGAGGACCGCCGCCGCCTCGGCCGGACGCCCCGCCAGCGCGAGCGCGTCGGCCAGCCGCTCGGCGTCACGATCGCTGTCTGGCGCGAGGCGCGCGAGCTGGCGGCGAAGCTCGACGATCCGCTCCAGATCGGCGCCGCGCTGGTCGCCGGCGTCGCGCCGGTCGCCGGCGTCCCGCTGGTCGCCGGACAGGAGCGCAAGCTCCGCTTCGATCAAACGCCGCCGCGCCGGTGGCCGCCCCTCGCGTCGAATCGCCTCCTCGTACGCCGCGATCGCCGCGGAGGATCCGGCCAGCGCCAGCGCCAGCGCCCGCGCGCGTCCGGCCAGCGCCGCGGGCGCGTCCGGCGACACGCGCAGCGCCTCGGCGAACGCCGTCGCCGCTGCCGGCGCGTCGCCGAGCGCCAGCAGAAGCTGCGCGTAGGCCGCGAGCGGCCGGTAGCTCGTCGCTCCCTCCGCGCGGGAGCGAAAGCGGTCGCGCAGGCCGGTCCACCGGCCACGTCCGGCGATCTGGACCAGCCGGCGCGCCAGCGCCGCGTCGTCCGGACGCTCGCCGAGCGCCCGCTCCGCGCGATCGCAAAGGGCGCGGGTGCCGTCACGATGAACTTGCCAGTCAGCCCGCGCCGGTCGCTCCGGCGCTCTCGCGACCGCCACCCCCAGCAGGACGGCCGTGAAGATCAGCCGACGGCCACCCACGCTCCAAGCCTAAACGAAAAAACGGCCTCCGGCGCTGCACCATGCGACGCCGGAGGCCGACCGAGGAGAAGGAAAAAGCTAAGCGAAGCGGCTGATGATCCGTTGGCGAGAGAAAAGGCGGGTGAGACGCTCGCGCCGCTCGCGCAGGTAGTCGCGAATCAGGCGTTCGTGCTTGCGCGCCATCGAGATGAAGCGGAGGCCGGAGATCTGGTGGTCGCGGCGCAACGACTCGAAGCGGGGTTGGGCGCTGGCCCAGATCGTCTCGTTCGTTCCGGGAAGCTCGACCTCCAGCGTGACGACGTCGACGCTCGGCAGGGACCGTTCGGGCAGTTTCAGGAGCGCCAGCCCAGTCTCGCTGAAGTCCCGGGCGATCACTTCGCGGGGGTCGTCGGCGATGTACTCATTCATGAACAGCCGCAGCGGGAGGCGCTGGGCGAGGCGGCGATTGTCGGGGCCAAGTGAGAGAATGTCGTACATGTAGGACAGAGTAAGCTTAAAAATGCGGCTGTCAAAAAAACCGAGCATCCGGTGCTCGGGTCTCGACCGCGCCGCGCGTCGCCTGCGACGAGACGCTGGCCGCCGATCGCTTGCGGCGAGACGCCGCCCGCAGGCAGCGCGAGACCCTGCCGGCGGATCACCCGCGGCGGGCTACGGCCGTTCGCGGCGGGCTAGCGGTCGCGGCGCGACTGCAGGAAGCTGCGCACCGACTCGCGCACCGACGCCGGGATCTTCGTGGCCAACGCTTCGCGCGTCAGCTCCGGGGTCTTCCGGTAGGTCTCGAAGAACGTCACACAGTCGGGGCACTGTGAGAGATGCCGCCGGAAGCCGATCTGGTCGTCGTCGGGCAAGATGCCCTCGATGTAGTCCAGACAGAACTCGATCAGCTCGTGACAGTTCATCGCGCCCTCGTCGATCGGGTCGAACTCGTCGATCTGGTCATCCGGCGCCCGGCGCTTCTCATCTACCTATTCGATGGCCCCTTCGGCCCCCGGTTTCGCTGAATCATACCCCAACAACGTCGATTCGCGCGCAACGGCCGCCTGGTGAGGTCGATAACCGAGCTGTGCAGGTAAGTGATTCGACCACCAATGCCGGCGCGGCGGCCGCTCGAACGGATGAGCCGGCGGGCGGGGAGGGGGACGTGGTGCGCCGGGGCGCCGGGGCGGGCAAGCGGTTCCGGGAGACGCTCAAGCGTGGCGGCGGGAGCGAGGAGACGGGGCTCTCCGAAGCGGCCGCCGCGGCCGCCGGGGGTCCAGCTTGGTTCAAGTCGGAACCGATCCGCGTGGCGCCGCCACCGTCGAGGATCGCGGCGGTGGCGGCGCCGAAGATCGATCGCGTCCTGATCGGCGGCCTGGGCGGCGAGGCCGAAGCGCGTATTCGGATCGGCGCCGGCGCGCTGGCCGGCGCGGAGATCCGGCTGACGGCGGCGGCCGGATCGCAGGTCGTCACGGCGCACCTCTTGACACCGACCGCGGGTTCGCGGCAGACGCTCTCCGTGGCGATCGAGGAGATCAGGCTCCGGCTGCGCGACAGGGGGATTGCGCTGGCGTCTTCGGTCGCGCGCAGCCGGGCCGGCGATGAGGCGCGGCGCGACGGGGAAGTCACGACGGCAGGCGGACCTGACGACGCGGGGACGGGAGCCGGATCGAGCAGCGGGTGGCCGGCGGGACGGTGAAGACAGCGCCGTTCGATCTCCGCTCTTGCCCGCCGGTGCGGGCGGCGGAGGCGCAAGCAACGCGTGTCACGGCGCGGATCCTGGCGGCGCTTCCGGGAACCTGGCAGGTCGATCTCCCGCCGCTCGGCCTGGCGTCGCTGACCGTCGCTGGGATCGACGTGACGGCGCGTCCGCCCGAGGCCATCGCGCTGGCGATCGGACGCGGGCGCGATCGAGGACGGCTTTCGCTGGCGCAGCCTTTCGCGGTCCGCCTGGTCGACGCGGCGCTGGGCGGGCGCGGCGTGTTCTCGGCGGCGCGTCCGCTCGGGCCGGCGGAGCGCGGGGTGCTGGTGGCCCTGCTGGCCCCGCTGCTCGACGCGATTGGCTGGTCGCCCGACCTCGCGCCCGCGCCGACGGCGATCGACGGGCCAGGGATCGCCGTCGGGGTGGAGGGGGCGTTTGGGGTGGGCGTGCTCTGGCTCGATCTACCGGCGCCCGCTGCTCCTCACGCCCCGGAGGCTTGGCGGCGCCGCGCCGCGGACCTGCCGGTCGAGGCGTGCGTCGAGATCGCGGCGACCGAGCTGCCGGCGGCCGAGCTGGCCCGGCTTGCCTGCGGCGACGCGCTGGTCTTCGACGGCACCGGCGCCGGGGCGTTCGCCGCCGATGCCGCCTGGGAAGCCCGGCTGGCGATCGGGGCCTACGCTGCGCCGCTGCGGCTCGATCTGCGCGGTGCGCTGACGCTGGTCGGAGATTTTCAATTGACCGGCACACCGGCCGGACGGAAGGTCGGCGTCGCGAAGGAGGGAACGATGGACGTAACGGGGCCAACGGAGATGGCGACTGCGGCGCTGGCGGCCGCGCCGATCGAGATCGTCGCCGAGCTGGCGCGGCTCACGCTGCGGGGCGAGGAGCTCTTGGGGCTGGCGCCCGGCGTCGTGCTGACGGTGACCGCCGATCGCCGGCGGGCAGTCGTGCTGCGCGCCGGGAACGAAGCGTGGGCCGAGGGGGAGCTCGTCGACGTCGAAGGGGAGCTGGGCGTCCGGGTCACCCGCCTCTTGCGCCCGTAGGTACGCGGCGCAAAGGGGCACGGCGCGCGGCGCCGGGGCGCACGGCCCTCGACGGCGCGGCGCCGGAGGCGACGATCAGGGCGCGGGCGTGGCGGCGATTGTCTCTTCGACGATCTCTTGGACGATCTCTGCCAGCGCCGCGGCGGTGGAGGACCAGCGGGGCGCGCTCTCCATCAGCGACTTCACCAGCGGCGCCCAGACGTCTCCGTCGGCGCGCAGGGTGAGCGCGCGCCGGATGCCGCTTTCGATCTCGAACGGCGTGTCGGCGTTGTAGAGGATCGCCTGGCCGGTGCGCGAGGCCGGATCATAGTCGACCAGGTAGTCGTGGTTGGCGCCGATGTCGGGGACGATGGGGAGCGTCCCGTAGAGCAGCGCCAGGCCGGCCGACCGTCCGATCCGATCGTGATCGTCGCCGAGCAGGATGGCGTCGGCGGCGCCGCGTGCGAAGCGCTCGTCGGCGGGCATCGGCGCCCGGAAGGAGGGCCACGCGGCCCGGCTGGCGCAGCGCCAGCATGCGCGCGCGTTCGATCGCTTCGGGCTCGCCGCGCGGCACGATGACCGTGACGACGTCGTAGGGGGCGAGCCGTTCGATGGCGGCCAGGATCGCCTCCGTGCCGGCGTCGTGGCCGAGCGGGCCGGTCGTGAGCAGCAGCGTGCGCGGCCCGACCGCCAGCGAGCAGCGCCGGGCCAGCGCCCGCCGGCACTCGGCCTTGCTCGAGAGCTTGCTGGCGCTGAACGGCTCGCGGGCAGCGCCGGATCGGTCGCCGGATCGTTGGGCGGATCGTCGCAGCCGAACCGCACGCTCACGAACGGCTCGTCCGAGGCGCGTGAGGCGAGCCCCGGATCGGATTCGCTCGCCCGCGCGGCGCTGGGGCTGGGGGCGATGATGGCGTGGGCGCCGAGGCACCCGAGCGCGACCAGCGAATGCGAGGCCGAGTCGTCACCCAGCAGGAGCGGCCCCAGGATCGCGGCCTCCTCCGGCGACAGCGGCGCGCCGGTCCGGCCCGTCGGCAGGACGAACAGCCGGGCCGCGGCCGAGGTCGCCGACAGCGCGGCCGCCGCCGACTCGCCCCAGCCGATCACAACCTCGGGCGCGATCAACTTGTCCGCCGCCAGCGCGCGCGTCGCGCCTGCCAGGATGGCGGCGCTTCGGCGCGGGCGGGGAGCGAGGGCGCCGCCAGGACCAGCAGCCGGGCGTCACTGAGCGGGGCACGCCCTTCGTAGAAGGCGAGCTCGCGAACGTCGCCGCCCACGGTGGCGCTCACCGTCCGCAGCCGGCGCGCCAGCCCAGGCAGGCGGCTGGCGGCCTCCGCGGTGGCCAGCGTCAGAACGGTGGCGCGGTGACCAAGCGCCGCCAGCGCTCGACTGAGCCCGCTCGCTCCGACAGCAGATATCCCCTCGCCGAGCGGCGCCACCGCCTCGGCTATGACCAAAAAATCTCGTCCTGCCAAAAGCTACTCGGTCGCGCCCGCGCTCGTCCTCTTCGCCCGGGAACTCGTTCACGGACGGGTACTTCATGATCTCCTTGCGAGAGATCTTCCAGGCCTTTTGGACGATCCACGACAGCGACCGGTCTTGCCGGGTGGCCTCATCCTGGATCTCTTTCAGCATCTCTTCTGGAAAATACAGGCTTTGCTTGCGCTTGTCGGAACCGCCCATGGTGGTGACGAAGCCTCCAATGTGGCAAATGTGGGATGTCGCTCAGGACGACTGGGAGGGGGAGTGGGTGAGTGTAAGTTGGCGTACCCCCGGGTGTCAAGGAGCGTCCAAGGAGGCGGCGGCAACGGCAGGGGTAAACCTTGACGGCTGTAGGCCCTGAGACTAATCTACCGGGCCATTTCGGCGCCCCCTTCAACCAGGGCGCGGGGAACGGGAGCTCATGGAAGGGACCGGGCTGAAGAAGAAGGATCTCAAGCGATTTCGCGACATCCTGCTCGCCAAAAAGAAGGAGATTCTGCGGAACGCGCAGCGGACGCTGAACGAGGACATGACGCTCGACTCGGACGACCTCCCCGACGAGATGGACCTGGCGTCGTCCGAATACCTGCACTCCTTCACTTTCCGGCTTCGCGGCCGGGAGAAGGTGTTTCTGCAGAAAATCGATCACGCGCTCGAGAAGATCAAAGATGGGAGCTTCGGCGTGTGCGAGCAGTGCGACGAACCGATCTCCATCAAGCGCCTGGAAGCGCGACTCGAGACGACGCTTTGCATCCGTTGCAAAGAAGATCAGGAACGGATCGAAAAGGCGTACGGCTAGCGCCTGGCAACGGCGCGGCTGATCGGCGCCGGGGCAGGGTCTTGGTGGCTTTGCTTTCCGGCGCCGTCTTTTCCGTCTTGTCGATCCTGTCGATGGGCCTGGTGGCCGGCTGTGCCGGTCCGCTGGCGATGGATTTCTCCTCGGCCTCGCTGGGGACGAGCGGCGACGGGACGCTTCGGCATCCGGCGGAGCTGCCGTTCGAAGGTGACGGGTACGCCGTTCCACCCCCCTGGCGGACGCGGCACGCGAACTACGGCACCGACACGCTGGTGGGCGCGGTGGCGCGGGCAGCCCGCGCCGTCGAACGCGAGGCGCCGGGCGGCAGCGCCGCGGTCGGCGATCTGTCGCATCGCGCAGGCGGCGGGTCGGTCCAGCACCGATCGCACCAGGACGGTCGCGACGTCGACATCTTCTATTACGCGCTCGACGGCGCGGGGCGCCCGGCGCGGCTCACCGAGGCGATGCTGCACTTCGGGCCTGATGGGCGCGCGTTTCGTTGGTCGCCGCCGCAGGGGATCCGCCCACCCGCGCGACCGGTCCCCGACGACCGCTTTGACGCCCGTCGCAACTGGGCGTTCGTGCGCGCGCTGCTCAGCGATCCCGACGCCGAGGTGCAGTGGATCTTCATGCAGCGGAGCCTGGGGGCGTCGCTGCTCAGAGAGGCCGCTGCGGCGGGCGACGATCCGGCGCTGCTGGCGCGGGCCGCCTACATCATCCACGAGCCGAGCGACTCGGAGCCGCACGACGACCACATGCACGTGCGGTTTTACTGCGATCCAGGCGACCGGCGGCTCGGCTGTGCCGACCGCGGTCCGGTCCGCTGGTGGAAGAAGATGTGGAAGTACATGCAGGCCCCTTATGGCCGCCCGCCGCTCGACGCGCTCGGCGCCGAGGGGATTGCGGCGCTCGGCCATCTCATTCGCGATGAGCTGCCGTCGCTGTTCGCGGGCGCCCAGCTGACGAGTTAGTTCGGGGTCGGGCCTATGGCCCGGCGTCGGGGTGATCGTGCCTGTCGTCGGGGCGGACCGGCGCCTCCAGGTCGAGTCGGGTGATCACCCAGTCGAGCGCGCCGCCTGCCGCGGCGAGATCACCGGGCGTGGTGGTCAAGGTCAAGACGATCGCCTGCCGGGCGGGCGGGGTCGTCTCCACGGAGCGCACCAGGTAGAGCTGGCGCAGCGCTTGGTTGCGACGCGCCAGGCGCGCCTCGAGGACGACGCCGCCCCGCGGCCCGGGAGCGACGCTGATGACCTCGATCCCCTGCGCGGCCAGGCCGGCGCGGCTCTCGGCGGCCAGCGCGGCGGCGTCCTGGGCGGTGACGGCAGTGTCGACCGCCAGCGAGATGCGGCTGCCGCCGGGATGGATCAGCAGGCAGAGAACGTCGAGGTAGCCGGTGTGCGCCGAGAAGGTCCAGCCGGGCGGCGTTTCGATACCGACGCCGGCGCGGGCGCTGTAGAAGCGGCGCTCGCGGTTGAGCGGCGCACCGTCGCTGCGCTCGGCGGCGGCGAGCGCCAGCGCCAGCGCGACGGCGCAGACGGTAGCGGTGCGGAACCCCTTCATCTCCCCCGCAGTATAGAGCCCGGACCAAGCCTCGGAGGAGAGGCTCTTAAGCGGTCCGCCCGTCGGCGATCGATGGCTCGTCGTCCGCCGCCGGAGAGGCGGGACTGAACAGACTCACAGTTATTTTTCTATTGAGGAGATTCTATTCAATAGATTACCTTCAAAATCCTACAATGAAACGAGCCCTCATCTCCCCCTCTCCCGCGCTGCGCGGCCTGCTCGACGAGCGGGGC
>CAVRRT010000166.1:0-33220 GCA_963723305.1 uncultured Pseudomonadota bacterium | reverse complement strand
GGAAACCCATGCCGGGTGGAATGTCTAGGTCGCGGCGGAATGCCACGAAGATCATCCGCCATCGCATCTGCGGGACACCATATTGCGCGGCCAGTAGCTCCGCAAATGCGACGGCATAACCGGCATCCGTGAGGCCATCGGTGATCGCTCCCAGGGCGGAACCCCGAGCGAGCGTTGCCAGGCCAGGAACGTTCTCGATCACTATGCATCTGGGCCGTAGGGCCTCGCCGAGCCGTAGGAACTCCCGGAAGAGGTCATTTCGAGGATCTCGAACGATCCTGGCGCCCATGATCGAGAAGCCCTGACACGGCGGCCCACCGACGAGGAGGTCCAGTTCACCGCGTCTGAGCCTCGTCGCCCCCATTATCTGGGCCGCACTCAGCCGCCGAACATCACCCTCTACGAATTCGGTCTGGGGAAAGTTTGCGCGGTGCGTAAGGGCGGAAGCCCGATCGATATCGGAAGCCAAGAGCACCTCATAGCCCGCCTGCTCCAAGCCGAGCGAGATGCCGCCAGCTCCGCTAAAGAGGTCGATTGCGGTCAGCTTTCCCGCCATGCGTCTTTCTTGTCTTCGCTCGAGCAAACGCTTGCGCCACCCGCTTTCGACACCTTACCGGATCGTCTTCCAAGTCGCACTCTCGGAGCCGCACGATCGACCATCCTGCGCGGTGAAGCGCGGCTTCACCCGCTGGTCGCGGCGACGGTTTCGATCCGCCTTGCCGGTCCAGTAGACGGCGTTCACGGAGGGCGCGATGTAGCACTTCGGACACCGATGCCAGAAACATCCATCGACGAAGACCGCAACTCGTTCCTTCATGAATGCGAGATCTGGCGTGCCGGAAAGTCCTTTTGCGTTAGCGACGAATCGGCGGCCGAGGCTTCGCACAGCTTCGCGAAGGCGCTTTTCCGGGCCTGTGTCCTTGGATCGGATCAACGACATGTACTTGGACACCACTGCGCGTTCGCGGCGGACGATCTTCCGTCGAGGCATCGGCCACCAAGTTTACTAGTTGCGTCCCGACTTCTCGGCACTGGCGGCCGATGCCCACGGACCGAGTCTCAGCGAATCAGCGTCAGCTTCGAGCTGCGCTTGCCGGTCTCGGGCGCCGGGCTGTTCTTGACCGAGAGCTGGCAGGCGACGTCGGAGGCGATGCGGGCGAAGATCTCGGCGACCTTGGACTTGGGGTCGCGTACGACGACGGGGGTTCCTTCGTCGCCGGCGCGGCTGATGCTCGGCTCGAGCGGGATCTCGCCCAGGAACCTGAGGCCGGCGCGCTCGGCCAGCTTGCGGCCGCCGCCGCGCAGGAAGATCTCCTCGTGGTGGCCGCAACTCGGGCAGACGAAGCCGCTCATGTTCTCGATGAGGCCCAGCACCGGGACCTCGACGCGCGTCCACATCGAGAGCGCCTTCTCGACGTCGATCACCGACACCTCCTGCGGCGTCGTCACCATCACCGCGCCGGTGATGGGCAGGAGCTGTGACAGCGAGAGCTGCGCGTCGCCGGTCCCCGGCGGCAGGTCGACGATCAGGTAGTCGAGCTCGCCCCAGTGGACGTCCTCGATGAACTGCTGCAGCAGCTTGTGCACCATCGGCCCGCGCCAGATGACCGCTCCGCCGCGCTCGACGAAGAAGCCGATCGACACCACCTTCATCCCGTGGTGGATGGCCGGGATGATCTTGTTCCCCACATCGACCTGCCCGCACACGCTCGGGGTCGCCCATCATCTGCGGGATCGACGGGCCGTAGACGTCGGCGTCCATGATGCCGACGGCGGCCCCTTGCCGCGCCAGCGCCGCCGCCAGGTTGGTGCTGACCGTCGACTTGCCGACGCCGCCCTTGCCGGCCGCGACGGCGATGATGTTCTTCACCCCGGGCAGGCGCGGGTTATCCGGGCGGTTGGGGCGGCCGCGCACCTTCGACGAGAGCTTGACGTCGACGCCGGCGATGCCGGGGATGGCCCCCACCGCCTGCTCGACCGCGCGCGCGATCAGCTCCTTCGACGGGCAGGCCGGCGTGGTCAGCTCGACCGTGATCTGCGCGCGATCGCCGGCCAGCTCGACGGCGCTGATCATCCCCTCGGTGATGAGGTCGCGCTTGAGCGCCGGGTCCTCGACCTCTGCCAGGGCTGCTCTGATGTCTTCGACGGTAGGAATGCGCGAAGCCTGCCCGGGTTGAGCGCCTACCGCTAGCTCTTTCGGGCCCGCGCCGAGGCCAGCGTGTGGAGGTGCCCCGGCTGGTCGGGGTGGTGACCCATCTTGCGGCGCTTGACCGCCAGGTAGGCCGAGTTGTGCTGGTTCTCGCCCACCCAGTGCGCCAGCCGCGAGGCGACGTTCACGCCCGCCGTGCGCAGCCCCGCCACCTTGAGCGGGTTGTTGGTGAGGAGGCGAATCGATCGGACCTCGAGATCGTCGAGGATGGCGGCGGCCAGGTCGTAGCGGCGGGCGTCGGCCTCGAAGCCGAGGGCCAGGTTCGCCTCGACCGTGTCGGCGCCGTCGTTCTGCAGGGCGTAGGCGCGCACCTTGTTCCCCAGGCCAATGCCGCGCCCCTCCTGGCGCAGGTAGACGACGAGGCCGGTCCCCTCGGCGGCGATCCGCTCCAGCGCGGCGTCGAGCTGTTCGCGGCAGTCGCACTTGAGCGATCCGATCACCTCGGAGGTCCAGCACTCGGAGTGGACGCGGCAGAGGATGTTGCTGCCGCCGGCGACGTCGCCGCGCACGATCGCCATGTGCTCCTCGACCGTGGGCGAGTCGCTGTGGGCGTCGGCGCCGTCGCGGTAGACCACCAGGCGGAACAGCCCATGCGCGGTCGGAAGCTCGGCGTCTGCGTACCTGATGAGGCTCATCTGCTTGAGTAGTTAGATGGGAGGGGGGCCGTGACGTTACTGCAGAGATCCGCCCGGTTGCGCGATTTTTTCCCGGGTGTCATCTTAGTACCAACATGGCGACGCGGCTCATCGTGCGCTTCCCCGATCCCAAGCTGCGCCAGCGGTCGGCTGCGATCGGCGCGGTCGATGACAGTTTGCGTCAGCTGGTGGCCGACATGGCCGAGACGATGGTGGCCGCCGAGGGGGCTGGCCTGGCGGCGATTCAGGTCGGCGCTCCGCTGCGCCTGTTCATCGTCGATGGCCACGTCGCCGGCGGGGCCGAGGACGCGCCCGCCAAGGTCTTCATCAACCCAGAGATCGTGGAGATCTCCGACGAGGCGCAGACGGGCGACGAAGGGTGCCTGTCGTTCCCCAACATCTTCGTCCCGGTCAAGCGCGGGATGCGCGCCCGCGTGCGGGCGATGGATCTCGACGGGCAGACGTTCGAGGCGGAGGGGGAGGGGCTCTTCGCCCGCGCGCTCCAACACGAGACCGATCACCTCAACGGCAAGCTGCTCATCGATCAGGTCGGGCCGGTCAAGCGCGAGATCATCAAGCGGAAGCTGCGCAAGGACCTGGAGGCCGAACAGGAAGAGGCCGCCGAGCGGCAGCCGGCGCGGGCAGCGCGCTAGCGGGCGCCCAGGCTCTCCATGTTGACCATCGCGCTGGCGCGGATCGAGTTCGACGGGCGGCACGGCAACACCGCCATCGAACGGCGCTCGACCCGCAAGTTCGAGGTCGACGTGGAGCTGGAAGTCGACGCGGACGCCGCCGAGCTGAGCGATCGCCTGGCCGACACCGTCGACTACAGCAAGGTCGCGGAGCTGATCGTCGCCATCGGCACGGGGGAGCCGCACCACCTGCTCGAATCGCTGGCCCGCCGCATGACCGACAACCTGCGCGCGCGCTTTCCGGCGGCGAAGCAGGTGCGGCTGGCGCTGCGCAAGCTCAACCCGCCGACCTGCCAGGGGCACCCCGCCTACTCCGAGGTCAGGATAGGCGGCAGGTCAGCGTGAGAAGGTCAGCGTGAGAATCGAAGCCGTCTCCATCGGACGCGATCCGCCCAACGAGATCAACGCCATCGTCGAGGTGCCGGTGGGGGGCGAGCCGATCAAGTACGAGATGGACAAGCATGCAGGGACGCTGGTCGTCGATCGTTTTCTCTACACCTCGATGCGGTACCCGGGGAACTACGGGTTCATCCCGCACACACTCTCCGGAGATGGCGATCCGCTGGACGTGCTGATCGCCAACCAGCGCGCCATCGTCCCCGGCGCCATCATGGCCGTTCGACCGATCGGCGTTCTGCGCATGCAGGACGAGGCCGGCATCGACGAGAAGGTGATCGCCGTCCCCGTTTCGCGGCTCACGCACCGCTACGACAAGATCGCCGACTACACGCAGCTCCCCGAGATCACCGTCAAACAGATCCAGCACTTCTTCGAGCACTACAAGGATCTCGAGGAGAGCAAGTGGGTGAAGGTGCTCGGCTGGGGCGACGTCGACGAAGCCAAGAAGATCATCCTCGAGAGCATCGCGCGCGCCAAGGGCGAGGCGACGTAGCGCTGCTTCGCGGCGCTTCTCGAGACGCTGCTTCGAGACGCTCCTCGCGGCCCCTCGTCGAAATGCTCCGCGGCGAGCGCGCTTCAGGCGTCGGCGCGGACGCGGGCCTCGAGGGGAGCGCCTTCCCCCCGGCCGATGTGCACGATCGTTCCGACGGGGATGCTGACGTGCACCATCGCCAGCGCCACGCCGCGGCCGTCCGGCAGGCGCGCGGCGCTGGTGATTCGGCCGGCCTTCGGCTTGGCCTCGCTGGTGAGCGGGTCGCCGGGCCGGGGATCGGTGGCGCCGGCGACGTCGAGGCCGCAGAGCCGCCAGTTGATGTGGCCGCGGTCGCGGACGCGGACGATCGGCTCCTGGCCGAGGTAGCACCCCTTGGTGTAATCGATGGCGCCGCCCAGGCCAACCTCCATCGGGAAGTAGTCGGTGGTGATCTCGACGCCGAAGCGCGGCTCGAGCGCGTCGATGCGCGCCGCCTCGGCGACGCCGCCGTCGAGCTCGGCCACGCCGGCGGCGCCGAGGCGCGCCCGCAGCCCGGCGACCGCGGCCGGCGCGCCGCCGATCCAATATCCGTCGGCGCCGAGCTCCCGCACGCGCACGGCCCAGAGATCCCCGATCTGCGCGTGCGAAAGCGGCGGCAGCGCCGCCAGCGCGCCCACCTCGACGCCCGCGGCGGACAGGCGCGCGGCCGCCGAAGGTCCGAGCAGCGAGAGGAAAACAACGTCCGGCGCGGGCGCGGCGGCGAAGTCATCCATGATCGCATAGCGCCCGAGCGCCGCGGCGACGGGCGCCGCCTGGCCGGCGTCGACGACGATGCGGATGTCGTCCGGGCGGACGAAGAGCCGCATGTCGCTCACCACCTGCCCCTTGAGCGTCAGCAGCACCGCGCGGCAGCCGCGTCCCGGCTCGGTCCCGGCGACGTTCCCCGTGACCAGGCCGTGCAGGAAGCGGATGCGATCGGCCCCGGTGGCGACGATCAGCTCGCGCGCGGGCGCCGCGGCCGGATCCTCGCCGAGGAGGATCGCGCCCTTGGCCAGAGACTCGAGGTCGGTCGTGATCGCCATCAGTCCTTCTTCATAGCGCGCCGTTCCCGCAGCCGCACGGCCCGGCGGCGCTGCGCATCGGCGTAGCGGCGGCGCTCGGCGGCGGTCTCGGGGCGCAGCGCGGGCACGGGACGCGGCCGCCCGTTCTCGTCGACGGCGACGAAGGTCAGGTAGGCGCGCGTGGTCTGGCGCTGGGTGAAGTCCGTCTGGTTCTCGCACATGACGCGCACGCCGACCTCCATCGAGGTGCGCGCGGCGAAGTTGACCTGCGCTTGAAGGACGACCACCTCGCCCAGTTGCACGGGATCGAGAAAATGCAGCCGGTCCATCGAGGCGGTCACCACCGGCCCGCTCGAGTGTCGGGCCGCCGCGATGCCGGCCGCGATGTCGATCCACTGCATCAGGATGCCGCCGAAGATCGTGCCGTGGACGTTGGTCAGCCCCGGCAACACCAGCTGCGCGGTCTCGACGCGTGAGCTGCGCGGCGTCCGGGCGGGCTGCGCCCGGGCGGCGGTGGAGGCGACGCGGGCGGCGTGGCCGGCGAGGGCAACGTGGGCAGCACGGGCGGAGCGCAGAGCGGGCGGCATGGCCAAGCCGCTATCACCCGGCGTGCGCGACGTCAATTGACCCCGAATCTGAACCCGAATCCGCTCGGCCATCGGTCGAGCGCGGCGATGCGCGGGATGATGCTCGGCCACCCCCGAGCAAATAGGAAACGGGGGGCTCTCAGGCCCCCCGTGCGTGTGACGTCGGCTGGCGGTTTCGACTTCGTCCTAATGTTCCGAGCACCTTTTGATCGGGTCGGGATTTCCCACTGTTCCCATCACCTAAGACCAACCCCCCAGCGAGAAAGACGGGCCGCACCACCAGATCATCTCGTCATCACACAGGTGAAATTAAGGCCCGCGATCTCCGGGTCAAGAGCGCGCTGTCCCGAAGGTGCGCGGACGAGGTTCGGTTGCTAAGGTTCGGCCACCTTTGGAAAGGAGCCGAACGATGAGGAGCAGCTGGAGAATTGGGGTGACGATGATGGTGACGGCGGCGGGGGCGGGGGCATATCTGTCGGCGCCGAGGACGGTCGAGGCGGCGGCCTTTACGTTGACGAGCGCGGCGTTCAAGAACAACGCGGCGATCCCGTCGAAGTACTCGTTCAACGCGATGGGGTGCACGGGCGAGAACGTCTCGCCGCCGCTCGAGTGGAAGAACCCGCCCGCGGGGACGAAGAGCTTCGCGCTCATGGCGCACGATCCGGACGCGCCGACGGGCTCCGGCTGGTGGCACTGGGTCGTCTACAACATCCCGGCCGACGCGACGTCGCTGGCCGAGGGCGCGGGTGGCGGAGCGGGGCTTCCCAAAGGGGCCAGCCAGGGGAACACCGACTTCGGCAAGCCGGGGTGGGGCGGTCCCTGCCCGCCGCCCGGCAGCGGCAAGCATCACTACAACTTCACGCTGTTCGCGCTGAAGGTGGAGAAGATCGAGGTGCCGCCGGGCGCGTCGCCGGCGATGGTCGGGTTCAACGCCAACGCGAACGCCATCGGCAAGGCCAAGCTGACCGGCCTCTTCTCGCGCGCGAAGTAGCGGGCCAGCGTGCGAGCGGAGCCGGCGCCTGCTGGCTCTGCTCGTTCGACGCCAGGTTATTTCTGGGGCCGCTTGGCGGGCGCGAAGCTCTTCACGAAGGCGGCGTACTGGTCCTTCAACTTGGGGTAGCTGGCGAGCGTGGCGTTCAGGACCAGGAAGGTGACGACGCCGTTCCGTTCGACGGTGGTCACCTCGCCCTGGTGGGTGGCCCCCTGGGCGCGCTCGTTGAACTGCTCGCGATGGCTGCCGGGGATGAGCGGCGGCAGCGGCTTGAGCTTGGCGGTCGGGAAGATGTTGCGCGCCCCCTTGCGCGCCAGCGCGGCCGCGCCGCCCGCCCCCGGCCGCTGCACCAGCAGCACGGCGGCGCCGCGCTCGGCCTCTCCGTCGTCGCGCAGGACGCGGCCGGTGGCGAAGTCGACCAAGAGGCCGGTCTCGGGCGAGGACGACATGTCGTCGACCCGCCAGTCGAGAGGCCAGCCGACCGTGAAGTCATAAGCGTCGCTTCGCAGGGTGGCGCGCTCCTCGGTCGCCGAAAACTGCGGCCGGGCCCCGGCGTCGGCTCCAGCCGTCGGCGCCGCCACGAGCGCCACCGGCTTCCCGGTGCGGGCCAGCTCGCCGAGGCGCGCGGCGAGCGCGTCGTCGGGAGCGGCGCTGCGGTAGCGCTGCAGCTCGGCCAGGCCGTCGGCCTGTTTCCCCTCGGCCAGGAGCGCGCGCGCCAGCAGATAGTGGGCGCGCGGCGGGACGTCGGGGATCGCCTTCGCCGCCTCGGCCAGCGTGAGCGCCTTGTCCGCCTCTCCGGCCAGCAGGAAGAGCGCCGCGCGGGCGAGGATGGCATCGGCGCGCAGAGGAGCTTGGCGCAGCAGGCCGTCGAGCACGGCGGCGGCCTCCTCGGCGGCGGCCGGCCAGTCGAGCGCCGCCGCCAGCGCCAGCGCCCGCCCGGTGAGCGCGCGGCGATCCTCGCCGAAGGCCGGATCGGCCCCCAGCGACCAGGCCTCGTCGACGAGATCGTGCACCTTCTCGTCGACCACCCCGGCGCCCTTCTTGGCGATGAGCGGCGGACGTTCGGAGATCGTCCGCTCCAGGTGGGCGAGATCGCGCTCGAGCTCACGCACGTGGCCGAGCGAGCTGTCCTTCTTGACCCGAATCCGGTAGGCGACGACCTCCGGCCGCAGCGCCTTGCCGTCGAAGAAGACCGGATCGTTCGGGCGCGTGGCGGGCGCGTCCCCTTCGCCCGGCTCGACCGTCACCCACCCGTCGTCGAGCGTCCCGGCGATCATCGTCATCTTGCCGCAGGCGCCGGCGCCGCGGGTGCGCACCAGGAGGTCGCCTTTCTTCAGGTCGCCGGGCAGGACCGTCTCGTAAAGGCCGCGCGGGCTCTTGGCCTCGGCGGCGAGAATCTCCGCCGAGCGGAGCGGGCTCGGATAACGCCACCAGGCGGGCGGGGCGTGGGAGGGATCCTCCTCGATGTCGGGGACGATGCCGCCCCGCTGTTCCATCTCGTTCCAGGTCACCTCGGGCGAGCGCTCCCAGCCGGCGTAACCGGCCGGGGTGGGGATGGGATCGTCCTCCACGCAGGCCGCGTGCGGCGCCGCCGCCTCGGCCCGCCGGGCGACGACGACCAGCAACGCGAGCGCAATCGTCCGCGCGCGGGCCCGGGTGATGGGCATTCAGACGCCGATGAAGAGGCGGTGGCCGAAGTTCGGCTCCAGGTCCGACCCGAAGATCTTCTCGGCCGACGCCTTCACGTCGTACTCGACGCGGTGGAACTCGAAGAGGCGCTTCTCGGTGTCGTAGAGGACGTAGCTGGCGCGCGGATCGTAGTCACGTGGCTGGCCGACCGAGCCCACGCTGACGATGTACTTCCAGCCGGGGCGCAGCTCGAAGTTGTCGGCCACCACCTCGTGCACGCCGTCGGGCGACAGCGCGAACGACTTGCAGAGGTGCGAATGGCCGATGAGGGTGAGCGGGGCCAGGTCGTCCCAGATCTCCAGGCACTGCGCCGCCTGATCCTTGGCGAAGATGTAGTCGAACTCTTCGATGTTGAGCGGCGAGCCGTGGCAGTAGTGCACGTCCCCGTTGCGCACCTCGTAGGGGAGGTTCTTCAGCCACTGCATGTTCTCGGGCGTCAGCAGGCGCGCGTGCATGTCGAGCGCATGGCGGGCTGCGTGGTAGTAGTACGAATAGTCCATCCGTCCGGCGACGGCCGCGTCGTGGTTCCCCAGGATGGTGTGCTTGGTCCGGGCCCGGATCAGCGAGCAGCACTCGTTGGGGCTGGCGCCGTAGCCGACCGTGTCGCCCAAGCAGATCCGCTCGTCGACCGCCTGCTCATCGAGCGCCTTGAGGACGACCTCCAGGGCTTCGATGTTGGCGTGTGTGTCGGAGAAGATCCCTATCCGCATTCGGTAGACCGAACGCCTACGTTAACACCTCTGGGGGGCTACTGCAGCTCAGCGGCAGCGCGGGGCTGAATCTGGATGACCACCCCGCCCAGCGTCGACGACAGCTCGACGAGGGCGGCGCGCGGGCGGGCCGGGGCGCGGCGGCCGAGGTATTCGGCGCGCAGCCACTCGCCGTCGCGCCGGGAACCATGAAGCGGGACGGCGCTGGCGAGCGGCTTGGCCGACCGCGCGCGCAGCTCGAACGGCGCCGGTTCTCCCGTGGGCTGGAACAGCACGTCGCCCGCGTAGCTGCGCAGATCGTAGTGCGCGGCCGGGCGGATCACGCCGATGAGGACGATCTGGCCGGTGGTGGTCACCAGGCGGACGAAGTCGTCGCGGATGTCCTCGGCGTGGATGTTGCCGTCGACCAGCCGGGCGTCGACCCGGCCGCCGCCCAGATCCTTGAGGTCCATGTCCCCCTCGACGCCGTCGAGATCGACGTCCCCTTCGACCGCGGCCAGCCGTTGCCCGCCGCGCAGCTGATGGGTGACCACGCCGCCCCGCACGTCGGAGATCCCGATCCGCCCGCCGGTGGTCTCCAGCTTCGCCCCCGCGCGCAGCCCGGAGGCCGAGACGTCGCCGCCGAAGGTCTTGGCCTCGACCGCCACGTCGGGCGGCACCTCCAGCCAGAGATCGACGCCGCTGCCGGCGAGCGGCAGCGAGCGCTCGCGCCCGCCGAGCTCGACGCGCGTGTCGATCTGGATCTCGCCGCTCTCGAAGGCGGTGTAGTGGACGCGCAACCGGCCGAGCGCCTCGGCGCTGGAGGCGCGCTTCTCCGCCACGACGTGGATCTCGCCCGGGCGCGCCGTGCCGCGGATGCCGACCCGCCCCAGCAGGTTGTCGATCCGCACCAGCTCGGCGCCGCGCGCGGGGACGACGATCTCGCGGCGGTCGACCAGTTGCGCCGTCTCCGCCGGCTGTTGCGCCGTCTCCGCCGGATCGGCGGCGCGCGCCGGCGCGGCGGCGCAGAGCGCCAGCCCGGCGGCGACGCACAGCTGCCGGATCTGCGCCCTCGGCCACCTCCGCCCGGCCGGCCACGCCTGGCCCATCGGCCAGGTCTGCCCGATGATCCCGGCGCCCGTCATCGCGGCGGCTCCCCCTCGCGGAAGGTCCCGCCGCGATGGACCGCCTCGGCCAGGAAGGTGATCTTCTGCTGGTAGGCCGCGAACAGCTGCTCGTTCCCGACGCTGTCGCCGGGGGTCCGGTGCGCGAGCTCCCGGGAGCTTGCGATCGCCTCGTCGAGCTGGGCCAGCCGCTCCTCGCAGCGGGCGCGCTCGACCGGGCTCCAGCGCGGCTCCTCGCGCGCCAGGAGCGCGCGCAGCTTCTCGATCGAATCTCTCGTAGGTCGTGGCGGCGCGCGCGAACTCGGCCTCGGCTTCGGCGAGCAGCGGATCGGCGGACACCGTCACCACCGCGAGCGCCGCGCCGGGCGCCGCGACGGCCGGCGCCGCGCGGTGCGTCCGCCAGGAGGCGAGCCCCAGCGCGACGACCGAGACCGCCGCCGCGCCGGCCAACGCGCCGCTGCCGAACAGACGCAGCGACATCCACCAGGGGCGATCGTGGCGCGCCATCGCCCCTTCGACCGCCGGCCAGAGCGAGGGGGGCGGCTCGGGGCGCTCGAGCCGCCGCGCCGCCGTCACCATCGCCGCGAGCTCGGCGATCGAGATCGTGCAGCGCGGGCAGGCCGCGGCGTGCGCGCGCACCGCCTGCGCCTCGGTCGCCGGCAGATCGCCGTCGACGAACGCCGAGAGCGTCGTGGTCGATTGCCTGCAGTCTTGGGGATCTCGCGTCGCCATCGTCTTCGCTTGCGCGCCGGCTAGCCACTCTCCAGCGCAGAGGCGGTGATGCCTTCCACGGCCAGGATCTCGCGCAGGCGCGCGCGCGCCTTGTGGAGCTGCGACTTCGAGGTCCCGACGTGGCAGCTCAGGATCGAGGCGATCTCCTCGTGCTCCAGCCCTTCGACGTCGTGGAGCACGATCACCGTGCGGTAGCCCGTCGGCAGCCGGACCAGCGCCCGCTCGAGCCGCGCGCGCAGGACCGCGTCCCCTTGCACCGGCTCGGCCGCCGGCTGAGCCTCGATCGTCCGATCGGCCTGCGGGTCGTCGACCGTCGGCAGCCGCGCGCCGGCCCGCCGCGTCCGGTGGGAGAGCGCCGCGTTCACCGCCAGCCGGTAGATCCAGGTCGACAGCGCGGCGTCGCCGCGGAACTTCGGCAGCCCGCGGAAGATCCGAATGAAGGCCTCCTGGGCCACCTCTTCCGCGTCGCTCGGGCCGACGATGCGCAGCGCCAGGCCGTAGACCCGCCGCTTGTAGCGGTGGTAGAGCGCCTCGCGGCTGCCCGGATCGCTCCGCTTGACGGCCGCAATCAGCTCCGCGTCGTCGAGCTCGGCACGGGTTGCCCCGGCGGGAACAAGCAGCCCCTCGATCGCTCGCACCGCGCTGGCGCCAACCATGGTCGTGTGAGGGGATTTGACTGCCATGGCTCGGGTCCGGTTGCCCCAATAAAGCCGCACGGCGGGACTGCGTCAACGATCGATCGCACATGGGACCCTGGGAGGCTGGGAGGGTCCCATACCCCCACGAAGGACTGCGCGCGGCAGGGCCGCGCTACGTCCACGCGATCGCACATGGAACCCTGGAGGCCTGGGAGGGTCCCATCCCCCCGCGAAGGACTGCGCGCGGCAGAGCCGCGCTACGTCCACGCGATCGCACATGGGACCCTGGGAGGCCTGGGAGTCTCATACCCCCCGCGAAGGACTGCGCGCGGCAGGGCCGCGCTACGTCCACGCGCATTTCGTCACACGGTGGTAGATTCCGCGGCCGATGCGGGTCGTGGTTTTGGCCTGTTTTTTCCTCTCCGGGGCGTCGGGGCTCATCCTCGAGATGCTCTGGACCCGGATGCTGACGCTGGTCTTCGGGTCGACGACGCTCGCCGTGTCGACGGTCCTGACGGCCTTCATGGGGGGGCTCGGGCTCGGGTCGTACCTGGCGGGGCGCTACGCCGACCGGCTGAAGAACCCGGTGCGCGCCTACGCCATCGCCGAGGCGGGGATTGGCGTCTACGCCCTGATCGTTCCGGCGGTGATGACGCTCTATCCCGGCCTCAACCGCGCGCTCTGGAGCGCCTTCGGCGATCGCTACGCTCTCCTCTCGGTGCTGCGCTTCATCGCCTCGGCGGGGCTCTTGCTGGCGCCGACGACGTTGATGGGGGCCACGCTCCCTTTTCTCGCCCGGCACTTCGTGACGCGCCCCTGGGAGCTGCGGCGCATCGGGCTGCGGATCGGGACGCTCTACTCGGTGAACCTGTTCGGCGCGGTGGCCGGGGCCTTTTTCGCGGGGTTCGTTTTCTTGCCGACCATTGGCCTCCGCTTTACCAACGTGACGGCGGCGTCGTTCGATCTGCTGCTGGCGGGCGCGATCCTGCTGGCGAACCGCTATCTGCCGCAGAGCGCCGAGGAGGGGGTCACGATCGACGAGCGGCTCGACGCGGCGACCGCGGCGGCGAACCTGGAGGGGCCCGTCTTGCCACCGGCGCTCGACGATCGGGCGCGGCGCGCGGCGCTGGGGGCGTTCGCGGTGTCGGGCGCGACGGCCATGACGCTGCAGGTGCTCTGGACGCGAACGCTGGCGGTGCTGCTGGGGTCGTCGATCTTCTCGTTCACGCTGATCCTGCTGGCGTTCCTGGTCGGGCTCGGTGCCGGCGCGGCGCTGTTCGGGCGCGCCAGCCAGCGGACGCAGCACCCGGTGCGCTGGCTGGCGATGCTGCACCTCGGGACGGCGGTGGCGGTGGGCGCCACCTACCTCTTCACCGACAAGATGCCGTTCGTCTTCACCTGGCTCCTGCAATCGTCGAGCTTCGCCGTCGACACCATCCTGGTCTGCCAGTTCGTCATGGCCTGCATGACCGTCCTGCCGGCGACCATCCTGATGGGGGGCGTCTTCCCGCTGACGATGCGGATCGCCGCCGGCGGCCTCGACTCCGTCGGGCGCGACGTGGGGCGCGCCTACGCGCTCAACACCGTCGGCGCCATCGTCGGCTCGTTCTTCTCGGGGTTCGTGGTGCTCCCCAAGCTGGGGCTGCAGCGCGGGATCTACGCGGCGGTGTTGGGCGATCTGCTGCTGGCCGGCGTCCTGTTCTGGGTGTCGCCCGGGCTCTCGCTCAAGCGGCGGCGCGCGGGCGTGGCGGCGGCGGTCGCGCTGGCGCTGGTCGGGCTGGTGTTGCCGCGCTGGAACCTGGTCACGTTCTCGTCGGGGTTCTTCCGGATGTCGGTGGCGCGCGAGTACATCAGCCGCACCCTGCGCAAGCACGTCTGGAAGGATCCCAAGCTGGTCTTCTACGAGGACGGGACGGCCACCACCGTCAGCGTCGACCAGTGGGACGCCAAGACCTACTCGCTCAAGAACAACGGCAAGGTCGACGCCTCCAACGACGCCGACATGCCGACCCAGATCATGGTCGGGTTGCTGCCGCTCCTGTTTTACAAGGGGGCGACGCCGCCCAAGGTGGCGCTGGTCGGCTTCGGCTCGGGCGTGACGGCCGGGGCGATCACGCAGTATCCGATCGGGTCGCTGGAGGTGGTCGAGCTCGAGGGGGCGATCTACCGGGCCTCCCGCTTCTTCAACAACGACAACCACCGGCCGCTGGAGAACCCCAAGGTCACGGCGCGCGTCGGCGACGGGCGGAATTTCCTGACCCAGCGCAAGGACAAGTTCGACGTCATCGTCAGCGAGCCGTCGAACCCCTGGCTGACCGGCGTCTCGAATCTGTTCACCCGCGAGTACTTCCGCAGCGTGAAGACGCGCCTGGCGCCCGACGGGATCTTCTGCCAGTGGGCGCAGCTCTACGAGATGGCCCCCTGGAACATCAAGACCATCTACGGGACGGTGCGCGAGGCGTTCCCCTATGTCTACGTGTTCGCCGCCGAGGATCTCTCGTCGGACACCATCCTCATCGGCAGCATGAAGCCGCTGCCGCTGGACATCGATCTTCTCGAGCGCGCCTTTCGCGATCCGTCGACGCGCGCCGAGGCGCGGCGGGGCGGGCTCAACTCGCCGCACGACGTGCTGGCCTACCTGCTGCTCGGCCCCGAGGAGCTGGAGTCGTTCACCGCCGGCTCGGTGCGGAACACCGACGACAACGCGCGCATCGAGTTCGCGGCGCCGCGCGATCTGCTCGGCTACGCCAAGTTCGATCCCTATCTGGCCAAGGTCTACGGCCCGCTCTGGCCGTACGGCCGGCTGACGGAGCTGGTCAAGGGCTATGACGGTCCCGATCGCGGCGCGCGCGCCGGGGCGCTGTCGCGCAGCCTGCTGGCGCACGGCAAGGCGCGCGAGGCGGAGCTCTGGTGCCGCCGCGCCGAGGCGGCCGGCGACCCGCCCGAGGCGCAGCACGCGCGCCTCCTGCTCGACCTGGTGAAGACCCGCTACGACCGCGATCCGGAGATCCCGCTCGCGCCGGGCGAGGAGCTGGCGCTGCCGGCCGTGCCGCCGAAGATGGCCGCCGCGCACCTCGACTACGTGGCGCAGGTGAAGGAGGAGTACCCCGACGTGCTGGCCGCCTACCACGCGCGCCGCTTCGCCACCGGCTACAAGATTCTGGAGAAGTGGCCCGAGGAGATCTGGACCGGCCTCGGCCAGGACTTCGGGCTTCTGACCGGCTTCCTCGACTACAAGGCGGAGTTCTACGGCGACGCGATCGACGAGCTCAAGGTGCTGGCCGACGACGCCACCTTCGCCGCCCGCAGGCCGGAGGCCCTCTATTACCTGGGCCGCTCGTACTACGCGAACGCCATGTACACCAAGGCGGTCGACGCGCTGGAACGCTACGTGCGATCGCAGACGGTGCTCGGGCGCCCGCTGCTTCCGGCGCCGTCGACGGCGCATTGAGGTCGCGGCCGGCGATGCCAATGAGGGCCGCTGCTGGCGGGCGTCGACCCGGGCGGTCAGTGACCGGTGACGATCGCCTTCACCAAGGTCGAAAACACGGAGGGGATCCAGGCCGACACCGAGGGCGAATCCGGGCGTCAACAGCGTCTTTGTCGGCACGGTGCCTGGGTCGCCCGAAAAGACCTCGTTGTTCGAATAGGCGTTCGTCGGCTGCTTCACGACGTTCAATGACATGAGGGCGTGGAGGCTGATGACGGATCCGAACGTCAGGTTCAACCCAAAGGGATAGAAGGTCGTGGTCGGATGCAGGATCGACAGGCCGGCGGCGAACCCGAAGCAAACCGTCGATTCCTTGGCGTCGGCCGCATGGAATGCCTCGGTCCCGTCGCTGCACTTGACGTAGAGCTTGGCCAGCGCGGCCAGGTCGACATTCTGCCGCTTGGAGTCGACGTAGAGTCGAGAGACCTGGGTTCCGTTGTCGTTGGCCACGGTGAACGAATCGTCGGCATCTTTGAAGAAGTTGACGCCGAACCAGATGTCGAACCACCCGGCGTATCGCTTGTGATTGACGACCTTGGTGGTGGCCGACAGGTCGGTCGCCACCAGCGTTCGATCGTGCCGCGTCAGATGGAAGACGAGCTCGTTGGAGGTGAACGGACCGAATCGAAAGTCGACCGCGGTATACGTTCGGCCGGCGTCGTCGGCGGGCTCGAATTGCGGGGAATCGCTGGATCGGCGGTCATCTGAAACCCGCAACTCGTCGCAGAACCGATCTTGCCGCCTGTGAACCTGAACGTCGAGGCCGGGATGGCGGAGACCTCTCCGCCCAGCCTGAACACCGTATTGTCGTTGACGTTGGCGGCGTCCGAATCGGCCCGCACCCGACAAGCAAGCGCGTTTCTCACGATGAATCGAACGATGACCACGTCCGATTCCGTCACGAAGTCGGCCGATCCCTCGCCGATGGCCAGTGTTTCGTCGACGATGATGTACTTCCTCCGGAGGTTCGGTTGCTTGTTCCACGCGGTGGCGTCGGCGATGGCGGCGCAGGCCGTCCTACTGCGGCCGTCAGGCTTGGAGCAATCTACGTTCAGTGGCGGGACGTCGATGGGGACGATGGGCGGCTTCGAATCAGCGCCGCCCTTCGCGTCGCCGTCCTTCGCGTCGCCGCCCTTCGCGTCGCCGTCCTTCGCTTCGCCCGTCTTCGGGGGCGTCAAAGACGCGGTACGGGGCGCGGCCGGTGCTGCCGGGGTCATGTTGGGGAGCTGGCCACTGACCTTTATGGGACCGGCGCCTTTCGAGAGGGCGGTGATGGACAAGGCCGCCGGCGCCTGGGCCAGTCCGGTCATGATGGCCGCTTGGTCGAGCGTGACCGTCAGCGTCTGTCCGGCACAGGCCACCTTGGGCGCCGGCGTCACCGATTGTCCCGCGATCGACAGAGCCGCCACCGGCGCTGCGGCACAGGTCGTTCCCGCCGGAAGCTTCCAGGTGAGCGACGCGGAGCTGTCGGGGGTGTGGTTGCCCTTCGTCGACAGCATGTCGTCGAGCGCCTTGCTGAGGCAAGCGCCTGCTTGCGGACCGTCGCACGATAAGGGGTCGGCGAAGGCTGGCCGGCAGGTCAGAGAGGCGAAGGCGGCCACAATCCAGGTCACGGTCCCGGCCACCGTCCCAGCCAAAGTCCCAGCCAACGTCCACGGAAGGCATCTGGTCTTCATGAGCGGCAACTCCGGTTACGCTCCAGCAACGAATTGGTAGGCAGGGATCCCCAGCTTGGCGAACGCCAGCTGATAAAGGACGATCAGGCCGATCGGCACGGTCGGGCTCACGCCGATGAGCTGGCCGACGCAGCTGAGCTCGCTCCCCTCGCCGCCGGCCCACATCGCGCTGCCGCTGTCGCCAGGGTAATCGTTGTAGTCGTAGCCGTCGGCATCGAACGAGATGACTCCGCAGCAGGTGGTGTCGATGCTGTTGAGATCCTTCGGATCGAACGCGCTGGCGTGGGTCGACTCCGCCCACTGGCCGTCGAAGGACGCTCCGACCCAGCCCCGGCGGCAGCCGCGGTAACGGATCGGGGCGCCAATCGCCGGGATGGTGGCGCCTTGACCGACTGGGCCGCCCACGCTGTTGGTGGCGGGAGATGATGCCTCCAGGAAGGCGATGTCCAGCGGATCGTACAGCTCCTGCCCCGGCTGGTAGCGGTCAGGGATGATGCGGAGGGTCTGGCAGACCTGCCAAGGCGACGACGACGGATGAGAGCCCCGCCAGATCCAGGTCGGTGTTCCGTTCGGATCGTCGGTGGCTTCGACGACGTGCCGCGCGCAGGTAAAGAACGTCTGCCCTCGCACCATCACGCACGCGCCGAGGCTGCCGACCTCTCCGTTGGCGGCGATTGCCAATCCATTCCGCAGGGACGACGCTCCATCCCAGGCAGATCCTGGGCTGGGGACGACCGATCGCTCGAAGGCAAAGAGTCGGCATGGGCTAGCCGCCGGTTCCCGAATCGGCCGAAGCGTCCGCTGTCGTGCTCCCTCCGCTCTCTGGCTGCACGCCGATGCTCACCGTCGTGACGGCCATGACCTGACCCTTGGTGGGCGAAGGGAGCCCGGCGTCCAGGCTCTTCGCGCAGAGCCCCCCGCTTGCGAGCAGCGTCGCGTAGACCACGCGTGTCCCGGGGGCGGCGGGCGCTTGGTAGATGACGGTCAGAGGGTAGGAGGACGGGGCGTAGTCGGCGGTGTCGATTTGAAGCGCGGTGGACACCACACCCTGCGACGGATCGAACGGCGCGTAGAGCGTGCCGGTGGGGTCAGTCGGCGCCGCCTCACCGAGGCAGACGGTGCAATCCGTGCCCGTCGTGCAGGCCCCGGTGACCGTGAGCAGCAGACTCGTTTGCGAATTGGTCGTGATGGAGGCCGGGACCGCCAGCAACTGCAGATCGGGCGCCTGTGAGGCGTCGGTTGGATTGCAGGCGGTCAGAAACAGGCCCGTCAGAACGACGGCCGGCAGGGCCATCCGTGGCAGCGCAGCTCGCCCGTCAAAGTCATCTGCCATCGATCCACCCTCCGTTGCGAGACCCCGTTCATCCCTGATCCTGGAAGCTCGATCCCAGCGCCGTCGCGCAGCATTCCAGTATTGGAATTTCGTTGTCAAGGGCGTCGGAGAGCCACCGGGCGTGCGCCCTCCGAGGACGATTCATGGCGACGGGGGTACAGCCGGACGGCGCCCGGGCGCCGCCCCTGAACACCTGACCGGTCGACGCGGCTAGCGCTTGCTGAACTGGAAGCGGGCGCGGGCGCCACGCTGTCCGTACTTCTTGCGCTCTTTGGCGCGCGCGTCGCGCGTCAGGTAGCCGGCCTTCTTGAGGGCGGGGCGGTGCGCGGGGTCGATCTTGATGAGGGTGCGCGAGATGCCGTGGCGGATGGCGTCCGCCTGGCCCGAGAGGCCCCCGCCGCGGACGTTGACGAAGACGTCGAACTGGCCCGAGGTCTCGGTCAGCTCGAGCGCCTGGCGGAACACCATGCGCGAGGTCTCGCGGCCGAAGTACTCCTCCAGCGAGCGGTCGTTGATGGCGATCTTGCCGGAGCCCGGCTGCAACCAGACGCGCGCGACGGCGTGCTTGCGGCGACCGGTGGCGTAAGTGGCTTTAGAGACGTCGGGCATCGGGCTTGCTCCTCTTTACTCGCTTACGCTTTCGCGGACTTACTGGTCGCCGTCGTGGTCTGGCTGGCGAACTTGATCGGCTTCGGCTGCTGCGCGGCGTGCGGGTGCTCGGCGCCGGCGTAGACCTTCAGCTTCTTGTAGATGCGGCGACCGAGCGGACCCTTGGGGAGCATGCCCCACACGGCGCGCTTGACCAGATCGGTCGGATGGCGCTTGACCAGCTGCTCGGCCGTCTGCGTGCGCAGGCCGCCCGGGAACAGCGAGTGATCGCGGTAGAGCTTCCCGCTCCACTTCTTGCCGGTCAGCTTCACCTTCTCGGCGTTGACCACCACCACGAAGTCGCCGGCGTCGGCGTGCGCCGTGTACGTCGGGCGGTGCTTGCCGCGCAGGATGTCGGCGATCTTCGTCGCCGCGCGCCCCAGCGTCAGCCCGTCGACGTCGGCGATGTGCCATCCGTGCGCGAACGGCTCTTTCGCCTGAAAAGTGGAGTGATGATGGGTCGCTGCTGCCGGCATGGAGGGCGGTTTCTACTTGAGCGGTCTGGTTTTGTCAACGCGTCCGTCTTCGGTCGCCCCTGGGCCGTCCTCCGATGTTCCTGATGCCGGGGTCTTCCGATGCCGAGACACGAGGCCGCGATCTGGGCGCAAAGTGTCATTTGATTTGGCGTCCAGGAAGCGGTTACTGTACGCGCGGAGGTCATCCATGGTGCGTGCGCTCTTTCTGTCTGCGTGTCTTTTGATGGTGGTGGCAGGTTGTGGCAGTGGCGGCGGCGCTACCAATCCGGCCGAGGCGGACTGCGACGATTTCGTCGAAAACTTTCTCTGCCCGACGCTCCTGTTCTGTGGAGCGACCTACGCATCGACAGGCTCGTGCGACGACTTCTTCGAAAACTCTGCGAACAACCCGCTCTACTGCTCGACCGTCACGGTCGAGTACTCGGGGCTGAGCGCGTGCGAGGCCGACGTCAACGATTCGTACTGCTCCGAGTTGGTCGATTCGAACGGGTTCGCGGGTCTCCCGGCCTCCTGCGTCGGCGTCTTCAACTAGCCGCTGGCCGCGAAGTCCGCTCTGTCCGGCGGGACGACGTTTTATAGTGCCGCCGGATGAGACGACCCGCCGGCGGGCAGCGCGCTCTCTTCGACCAGCCGCCGCCCGGGTTGGGAGCGGCGGCGCCGCGCCCCGAACACCAGGCGCTCGCCGCGCGGCTGCCGCCGACGATCCGCCTGGGGACGATGTCCTGGAGCTTTCCGGGCTGGATCGGGAAGGTGTACGCCAGCGGGGCGCCCAAGACGCGCCTCGCCGATCGAGGGCTGCCGGCGTACGCGGCGCATCCACTCCTCCGCACGGTGGAGATCGATCGGACCTACTACGAGGCGCCCGCTGCCGACTACTTCCGAGCGCGTGCGGCGGAGGTCCCGGGCGACTTCCGGTTCTTGGTGAAGGCGCACGAGGACTGCACGGTCTTTCGGTTCCCGACCCACGCGCGCTACGGCAAGAAGCGGGGCGAGAGCAACCCGCGCTTTCTCGATCCCGCCTATGCCACCGACGCGGTGGTGGGGCCCACCGTCGAGGGGCTGGGCGCCGCAGCGGGGCCCCTGCTGTTCCAGTTTCCGCCCCAGCAGCTCGACGCGCCGGAGAGCTTCGCCGATCGGCTGCACGATTTCTTGCGGCGGTTGCCGCGCGGGCCGACCTACGCGGTCGAGCTGCGCAACGCCGAGCTGCTCACGCCGGAGTACGGCGCGGCGCTGCTCGACAGTGGGGCGGTGCATTGCCACAACGCCTGGAGCGCGATGCCGCCGGTCGTTCAACAGGCGCGCGCGATCCCGCCCGGGGCGCGGCGGCCGCTGGTGGTGCGCTGGCTGCTGCGGCCGGGCGATTCTTATGAAACGGCCGGTGCGCGCTACCACCCGTTCGATCGGCTCGTCGAGGAGGATCCCGAGCGGCGCAGCGCGATCGCCACGCTGGTCGCCAAGGCCCACCTGCACGGTGTTCCAGCGCTGGTGACCGTCAACAACACCGCCGAGGGGTGCGCGCCGGACGGCATCGCGCTCTTGGCCGAGGAGCTGGCCTCGCGCATCGAATCAGCCTCCGCCGCTTCAGGGTGAATCCGGCGCCAGCCCGGCGCCGGCGCGGCGGTAGGCGAGGCCGCAGGCGCAGCGGAGGCGCCTAGGGAGTGTCTCGCCACAGGCGCAGACGAAGCCGATCGCGCGCGCCGGAACGCCGGCCACCAGCGCGTAGGGCGGGACGTCCTTCGTCACCACGGCGCCGGCGGCGACCATCGCATAGGCGCCGACGTCGTGGCCGCAGACGACGGTGGCGTTGGCGCCGATGGTGGCGCCGCGGCCGATGCGGGTGGGGGCGAACTTCGCCGGCGGACGCTTGTAGCGCCCGGAGCGGGGCCGGAGATCGTTGGTGAAGACGGCGTGCGGTCCCACGAACGCCTCGTCACCGACGGTGACGCCGTCGTAGATCGCGACGCCGTTCTTCACCGTCACGTCGTCGCCGATGACGACGCCCGCCTCGACGAAGACCCCTTCCCCGAGGTTGCAGCGCGCGCCGACCTTCGCCCCCTTCATGACGTGGGCGAAGGCCCAGACGCGCGTCTCCGCGCCGACGGCGTCGCTCTCGACGACCGCCAGCTCGTGAAACCGACCAGGGCGAGAGCGAGGGCGAAGGCGAGGGCGAAGGGACGATGGCGACATCAGCTGCGCAGCCTCAGCCCCAGCAGCAGCAGTGGGCGCAGCATCGACCACCAGCCGGTGATCGGCTTCATCTTCGTGTAGCCGATCGCCTTGGGCGGGTAGATCTTGGTCACCGGCACCTCGGCGGTCCGGTAGCCGAGGCGGATCGTCTTCCAGTAGAGGTACGGTTCGAGCTCGTACTCGTCGAGCCAGCTCTGCGCCAGGCGGATGCGCGGGTCGTCGAGCAGCGTGGTGCGAAAGGCGCGGAAACCGTTGGTCGACTCGGAGACCCACTTGCCGGCAGTCAGCGAGAAGAGGAGAGGGTGGAGCCGGGTGGCGACCTGCCGGTAGAGCGGCATGCCGCCGGTGCGACCGCCGGCGAGAAACCGGGACCCCTGCACGAAATCGGCGCCGTCGTCGATGATGGGATCGAGCAGCCGGGTGATCTCCTCGGGCGCGTCCTTGTTGTTGCCGGCGATGACGACGATGACGTCGAACTTTCGCTCCTTGGCCCAGAGGAAGCCGGCCCGCAGCGCCGCTCCCACGCCGATGGTGGCCCCCATCGGCAGCACGGTGGCGCCGCCGGCGCGCGCCACCTCGGGCGAGCGATCCTTCGAGCCGTCGTCGACCACCAGCACCTCGTCGACGATGTCGCGGGGGGCACGCCGCACGACCTCGCCGATCTTGACCTCCTCGTCGAGGACGGGGGCGATGAGGACGACCTTGAGGCCTTTGTACATTTGCGCCGCCCTCCGGGTCTATCCGCCAGCCCCGCCGGCCCCGCCGGCGCCGAGCGCGCGGCGCAGCGACGCGACGACGCGGGCCTGCTGGTCGGCGGTGATCTCGGGGAACATCGGCAGCGACAGGATTTCGCGGGCGGCCTTCTCGGCGACCGGGAAGCTCCCCGCGCCGAGCCCCAGCTGGCGAAACGCCCCCTGCAGGTGGATCGGGACTGGGTAGTGGATCTGCGCGCCGATTCCGTCGGCGTTCAGATGCTTGACCACCAGGTCGCGGTCCGGGACGCGCACGACGTACAGATGAAAGACGTGCTCGTTGCCGGCCAGCGTGCGGGGTGGCGTCACCGCCGGCAGATCGGCCAGAAGCTGGTCGTAGCGGGCGGCCGCCTGGCGGCGCGCTTCGTTCCAGCCGGCCAGGCGCTTGAGCTTGGCGTTCAGGACGACCGCCTGCAGCGTGTCGAGGCGCGAGTTGAACCCCATCTCGGGGTGGTGGTACTTCACCTCGCTGCCGTAGTTGCGCAGCGCCCGGAGGCGCCCGGCGATCTCGTCGGAGTCGGTGGTGACCGCGCCGGCGTCCCCGTAGGCGCCCAGGTTCTTCCCCGGATAGAAGCTGGTCCCGGCGGCGAGGCCGCAGGTTCCGGCGGCACGGCCATGGCGCCGCGCCCCCTGCGCCTGCGCGGCGTCTTCGATCACCGTCAACCCGCAGGTCTTGGCCAGGAGATCGATCTTCTCCACCGGCGCCATCTGCCCGTAAAGATGAACGGGCATGAGGAAGCGCGTCTTCTTCGTCACCCGGGCCGCCGCCTGGTCGACGTCGAGGAGGTAGAAGTCCGGATCGCAGTCGACCAGGACCGGCCGCGCCCCGGCCCGCAGGACCGCCAGCGCGGTGGCGATGAAGGTGTTCGCCGGCAGCAGGACCTCGTCGTCGGCGTCGACGCCCGCCGCGCGCAAGCCGAGCTCGAGGGCGTCGGTTCCGTTGGCCACCCCGACACAGTGTCGGGCGCCGATGAAGGCGGCGTAGCCAGCCTCGAACTCCGCCACCGCCGGACCGAGGATGAAGGCCGTCTTGTCGAATACGGCGGCGAACCCTTGGGCCACCTCCTCGGCGATCGCCTGGTGTTGCAGGCGCAGATCGACGGGCGGGACCGCGCTCAAGCCGATCTCCGCACGGCCTGCTCCCGTCCGTGATCGCGCATGGAGCGATCGATCGCCTCCAGCGCGCGCACGACCGCCGCCCCCTCCGCGCCGCCAACCAGCGGCGGCTTTCCGTTGCGAATGCAGTCGAGGAAGTGGTCGCACTCGTTGCGCAGCGGCTCGCCGGCGGAGATCTTGGGGATGGTGATGTCCCCGTCGCGAATGCTGGCGCGGAACGAGGCGAAGGTGTCGACCACCTCGGGCCGCGTCGGCTGGTCGCTCACCTGCTTGTCGTAGAGGCGGAGCGGCTCGAGGAGGTTCATGTCGTCGAAGGTCAGCATCCGCTTGTCGCCGGCGATGGTGATGTCGCGCGACTTGCGCGGGTTCAGCCAGGAGGCGTGAACGTTCACCAGGATGTCGCCCGGGTAGCGGAGCGTGGCGAACACCGCGTCCTCTCGTCCCGGGTTGATCCAGGTGCCGCCCACCGCGGAGGCCGTCTGGGGTTCGGCCCCCAGCCAGAAGTTCACGATCGAGATGTCGTGCGACATCAGGTCCCAGGCGGCGTTGACGTCGACGCGGATGGGGCCCAGGTTGGTGCGGACCATCGAGACGTAATAGACCCGCCCGAGATCGCCGTCGGCGATGTACTTGCGGACCCGCTGCACGGCCAGGTTGAAGAGGAAGACGTGGCCGACCACCAGCACGCGCCCGCGCTGCGCGGCCAGCGCCACCAGCTCGTCGGCCTCGCCGCTGTGGGTGGTGATCGGTTTCTCCACCAGCACGTGCTTGCCGGCCTCGAGCGCCGCCTTGACCAGGCCATAGTGGCTGCTGGTCGGGGTGGCGATCACCACCGCGTCAATCTCCGGGTCGGAGAACGCCACGGCGGCGTCCTCGGCGATCGCCGCGCCCGGGAACCGCCGCTGGACCTGACCGAGTCGCGCTCGATCACGGTCGACGACCAGCTTCAACGCGCTGGCCGGCGGGCTGTCGAAATTGCGGATCAGGTTCGGTCCCCAGTGGCCGGCGCCGATGACCGCGATGCGAATCGGATCAGAGGACAACCCGCTCATTGTGCCGCGCTCGGCCCGGCGACTCAACTTGCGGCCCGGCGACGTTGACTGAACAAAAGTTCAGCCTAAGATGAGCGCCGTGCGCCCGGTGCCGATCTCCAACCCGCCGAACCCCTGGGCGACCACGGAGGTGGAATACCTCGAAGGGGCGCCGGAGATGCGGCTGGAGGTCTTCGTCGACGGCACCCGCAACATCCTGTCCAAGAACGACAGCCCCGACGTCGGTTTCACCTGGAGCGTGAACCCCTACCGCGGCTGCTTCCACGCCTGTGCTTATTGCTACGCGCGTCCCACGCACGAGTACCTCAGCTTCGGCGCCGGCACCGACTTCGACCGCAAGATCGTGATCAAGCCGGAGGCGCCCAAGCTCTTGCGCGCGGCCTTCGCCAAGAAGAGCTGGCGGGGCGAGACCGTCGTCTTCAGCGGCGTCACCGACTGCTACCAGCCGCTGGAGGCGTCCTACCGACTGACGCGCGGCTGTCTCGAGGTCTGCGTCGAGCGGGCCAATCCGGCCGCCATCATCACCAAGTCGGCGCTGGTCGAGCGGGACGTCGATCTGCTGGCAGAGCTCGGGCGTGTCGCCGCCTCGCACGTGACGGTCAGCATTCCGTTCTGGGACGCCGCGCGGGCGCGCGCGATCGAGCCGTACGTCCCGACCCCGGCGCGGCGGCTGCGGGTCATCGAGACGCTGGCCAAGGCCGGGATCTCCGTGGGCGTGAACGTCGCGCCGATCATCCCGGGGCTCAATGATCAGGACATCCCCAAGATCCTGGCCGCCGCGCGCGACGCCGGCGCGCGTTCGGCGGGGCACGTGATGTTGCGCCTCCCCGGCCCGGTCAAGGCAGTGTTCGAGGAACGGCTGCGCGCCGCGCTGCCGCTGACGGCGGAGCGGGTCCTCCACCGGGTGCGCGAGACGCGGGGCGGGAAGCTCTACGATTCGCGGTTCGGTGTGCGTGGGCGCGGCGAGGGGATCTACGCCGACGCGATCCACGCGCTGTTCGAGACGACGGCGGCCCGCGCGGGATTCAAGCTGGGTGCGATCCCGAGCGACGTGCAGGTCGACCAGGTCGACGAGCGCGCAGCGCCCGGCGGCTGCATGACGATCGCGATGCCGCCCAAGCCCAAACCCAAGATGGGAAAGACGGGAAAGACGGGAAAGACGGGAAAGACGGAGAAGATGGAGAAGATGGGAAAGGCGGAAAAGGCGGAGGAGCGGCCCGCCGGCCGGCAGGCGCAGTTGGAGCTGCCGCGCCTCAACGGATCGCACCGACGCACAGGGTGATGGGCAGTCCGCCGTTGCGCAGGCGATGTTGATCCGGAAGCTCGAGGCGAAGCGCACCGGCGGCGTCCTTCAGCTGTCCCGGGACGACGATCGCCGCGCGCCAGCCGCGGAAGTGCGCGCGCAGCACCCGGCCGAGCGCGCGGTAGGTGGCCACCGCCGCGCGCGGGTTGGCGAGCCGGCGGCCGTAAGGTGGGTTGACGATCACCAATCCCGGCGTGGCGCCGGGCGGACGCGCCTCGGTGACGTCCCGGCTCACCAGCGTGACGTGCGCGTCGACCTCGGCCCGGGCGGCGTTGCGCCGCGCGCTTTCGATGGCGCGCACATCGTGGTCGGATCCCACGATGAGGGCGGCGGCGGCCGGCGTGGCACCCGCCGGGCGGATGCGCGCGCGCGCCTCGTCGCGCAGCGCCGCCGCTTCCGTCGCCGCGTTTCCTGAGGAGAACAGTGGCCAGCCGTCGATGGCGAATCCGTTGGCGAACGCCCGGTCGATCCCCGGCGCGCGATCGATGGCTTGCAGCGCCGCCTCGATGACGATCGTTCCCGCGCCGCACATCGGATCGACCAGCGGCAATCTCGGGTCCCAGCCGGCCAGCGCCAAGAGGCCGGCGGCCAGCGTCTCGCGCAGCGGCGCCGCGCCGACCTCGACGCGCGCGCCGCGCCGGTGCAGCCGCTCGCCCGACGCGTCGACGCTGAAGGTGAAGTGGTCCTCGGCGCCGCGCACCAGGATCGACACGTCGGCCGTCTCGCCCTCCGCCGCCAGGCGCGCCCCCTTCACGGCGTCGGCGATCGCCAGCGCCGCGGTCTCGGTGATCGCGCCGGTGTGATAGAGGCGGCAGCGGCTGGTGCTCGCCCGCAGGGCGATCGAGGCGCCGGGTGCGACGAAGGCGCCCCAATCGAGGGTGGCCGCGCGGCGCCGGAGCTTGCCGAACTCGCGCGCCTCGACGGTGCCGACCCGCCCCAGGACGCGCGTCGCCAGCCGCAACCAGAGGTTGGCGCGATAGCCCTCGATGACCGGCGCGCTCCACTCGACGCCGCCGGTCTCTCGGCTCAGCGCCGAGACGTTGGGGAGCGCCTCGATCTCGCGCGCGGCGGCCTCCTCCAGTCCCGGGGCCACGACGGCGAACCAACGCAGCGATGCCGGCCCGGCCGACCGCGCCTTGCGCCGCGCGCTCTTGGCCTTCTCCTGGGGCCTCTGCTCGCCCGGAGCCGGCATGCTCGCCGGCCGTCCGGAGAAGACCAGGTGCGCGAGAATCTCGATCGAGCCCTCGCCGCCGGCGACCGGCGAGTCGATCTCGGCCTGGAGGAGAAAACCGAGCGCCTCGGCGCGCCGCCGGACCTTCTCCAGCGCCGCGCGCCGGAGGTTCGGATCGCGCACCTCGCCCCCCTTGACCTGCCGGTCGGCGAGCTCGAACTGCGGCTTGACCAGCACCACCCCCTCCGCGCCGGGGCGCAAACGGAACGCCAGGGCGCGCAGCATGTTGCGGGCGGCGACGAAGCTGACGTCGACGGTGAAAAAATCAAAAGGCCCCTCCGCCTCCGACAGCGAAAGCCTTCGCCAGTCGACTCCCTCGAGCGACGTGACGCGCGCGTCGGCGCCCAGCGACGGGTGCAGCTGCCCGTGCCCCACGTCGACCGCCAGCACGCTGGCCGCGCCGTGGGCCAGCAGCGCCTCGGTGAACCCGCCCGTCGAAGCGCCCACGTCGACGGCGCGCGCGCCGCGGACCGCCTCGTCGAGCCCGAAGCGCGCCAGCGCCGCTTCTAGTTTCCCGCGCGCGCGGCTGACGGCCATCCGCGCGACTTATACCTCGGGACGTCGTATTCGGGACCCTGGAGGATCCCGCGCCCCCCGCGATGGGCGCGCGCGAGCCACGCGCGCTCCCCCGACGCGAGTCAGTCCGCCAGGCGGCGGAGGACGTTGGGCGACGTGCGGCCGAAGCAATCGGCACAGAGCGGGATGCCGCCCGAGCGCGGATCGCGCCGGACCCTGTCGCGCGGGTCCTCCGCGCCGCAGGCGCTGCAGGTGAGGCGGGGCGTCAAATCGGCGTCGGACGCCGCCAGACCGACGGTCGCCAGCGCCGCGCGGGTGATGATGCCAACCAGAAAAGCGCCGGTCACCACGGGCAGGCAGGAGACCCCCTGCTCGCACATGATCTGTGCGGCTTCTTCCAGCGTGGTGTCGGGGCCGATGCAGAGGACCGGCGAGCTCATGCACTCTCCCACGAAGGCGTGCCGCTGAGCTGTCCGGAGATCTTCCCGGCAGACAATCCCCGTCAACGTTCCGTTGTCGAGCACGAGCAGGTGATCGATCCCGTTGTCGAAGGCCAGCCGGCGTGCCGACGCGACCACAGTGTCCGGCGTCAGAGTGTAGAGCTCCGTACCCATCACCTCAGCCACGCAGCAGGCACCGACTTCAGCCATGACATCCATGACGTGCCCTCCAAGGAGAAAGTCTAGCGGGCGTGCGCCCGCGGGCCACCTGGTCCAAGAGCTAACAAACGGCGTGCCAAGTCGATCGGCTGCGCTCGGGCCGAATTTCCGGCACCTCGAGCTTGCGTTGCGTCACCGGCCATCGGTCGGGCGTTACCAACCCGGTCACGCCGCTCACTGCCACTCGGAGTTCGCTCGCAGTCCGACATGGAGGATCTCGGTTCGTGGTTTGCAATAAGGCGATGCATGGATTTCACGCGGATTCTGTTGGTGGATGACGATGACCAGACGCGGGAGCTCCTTCGGGACTTCTTCGACGACCGGGGCTATGCGGTCGAGACGGCGGGTGACGGCGCGAAGGCGCTGTCGCGGTTGGCGACGTTCGCCGCCGATCTGGTGATCACCGATCTGGAGATGCCGGGGATGAGCGGGCTCGAGCTGATCCGATCGGTGCACGCGGCCAAGCCGCAGTGTCCGGTGCTGCTGGTCACCGCCCGCGCCGAGCGCGAGCTGCCGCTGCGCCGGCTTGGTCGGCGCGCCGGGTTCGAGTGTCTGCGCAAGCCGCTCGACCTCGAAGCGCTGGAGATGATCGTCGCACGGATGACGGCGGCGCACGCGCTGGAGGCGTCGCATCCGCTGTAGAATTTCTGATCCCGCCATTCCACCGAGCGCGACCTTAGTTAGATTGCAACCATGGACAAGACACGGACCGGCGGGGAGTCGCGCGCGGACCATCGGTCCGGCGGCGGGGGAAGTCTGGAGCGCGACGAAGCGCGCGGTGCGGTTCATAGCTTCGTGGAGGTGGCGGAGCTGCGGCAGATCATGGGGCGGTTGACCACCATCGAGATGGTGCGCCTGCTGCTCACGGCGGACGCGCCGGCGTACGGCGCCTAGAAGGGTATCCGCCGGGCGAGTCTCGCGGCTGCGTGCGGCGACGCTCTCGATGGGGGGCGGGTGCCCACCGGTCAGCCGATGCGTCATGAACGTGGTCAGCGCGTCCGCATTTTTCGCGGCCAGCTGCCGCGCGTGACGCCGCAGGGCGCTGCGCTCAGCGCGAGAAGAAGTTGTTCCTCTTGGTCGGCGTCGGCGCTGGCTTTGGCGCGGCGGCCGCCGGCGCTGCCGCCTTGTGCGCCTCCGGGATCTTCTTGAGGCTCACCCGCAGCGTCTGCGGGGCGTGCCCTTCGAGCTTGTAGTGGCGGGTGAGCGGCGTGTATCCGGATCGGGTGAACGTCAGGTCGTAGGAATTTCCCGGCCGCAGCTTGAGCGTCAGCGGCGTCGTTCCGAACTGGTGGTGGCCGGTCGCGACGTGTGAGCCCTCCGGATCGCTTTTGATCACCACCGGCACCTGGGCCGCCTTCTCCTTGGAGGCGCGGTGCGGCCCCCGCTCCGGCTCCCCTGGCGCCGGCGGCGCGCCTGCCTGAGCGTCCTCGTCCGGCGCGGCTTCGTCGTTGGCGGCAACGGCGCGGGCGCCGTCGGCGCCGGCCGCCCCCGCCGCTGCGGGTGGGGTCACCGCGACGGCAGCGGGCGCCGGCGCGACCTGCGCGTCGACTGCGACCGCGGTTGCGATGGGTGGGCTCGGCCTCGTCGCCGCAGCCGCTGGCGGCGCGGGCGCTGCGGTCGGGGCGGTCACCGGAGCCGGGGTCGTCGGCGGCGCGCTCGCCGTCACGCCGACCGCAGGGCTGGGCGTCCCGTCCGATTGATGGTGGCCGCTGAGCGCGCGCGCCGAGACCACCACGCCCAGCAGCAGCGCCGCGGCGGCGGCGCCGATGCGCACGGCGGGACGACGGTGCCAGACCCGATCCGGGGCCGCGAATTGCGGCGGATGCGACATCACCTCCGTCGCCGACGACGGCGGGGGAGGTGGACGATTGGAGGCGCGCACCTCGACGGCGTCGTCGAGGGTCAAGACCAGCCCCGACTCCTGGCCGGAGCCCGCGCGCAGCGGCCCGACCGTCGAGCGCGCGGCGGGCGGCTCGGGCGGCGCCTCGCGGGTCAGCGTGGGGACGCCGTCCTTGCTGCTGAGATCGGCCAGCCAGCGCTGCAGCTCCGTCTGTCCGACCGGCCGGAAGGCGACGCGCATGACCTGCTCGACGTCGACCAGCATCTCCTCCGCTTTCTGGTAGCGCGCTTCGGGGGTCTTCCCCATCGCCTTGCGGATCACCCGATAGAGCTCGGGGTTGAGACCGGGGCGTGCCGTCTCGGGCGGCAGGAAGTCGCCGTTCTTGACCAGCATCAGCGTCTCGTAGTCGGTGGGGGCGTCGAAGGGATGTCGCCGGGTGATCATCGCGTAGAGCATCGTTCCGACCGAGAAGAGGTCGGAGCGGCCGTCGAGCTCGCCCGCCGCCGCCTGCTCCGGCGACATGAACGCCACCTTCCCCTTGATGAGGTTGCCCAGGCTCTTCTCTGTCTTGTTTTGGGCCTTGGCGATCCCGAAGTCGGTCAGCTTCACCTCGCCTTCGGCGCTGACCATCACGTTGTGCGGGCTGACGTCGCGGTGGACGATCCCCATCGGCTTTCCGTCGCTGCGCTTCTTGGCGTGCGCGTAGCCGAGCGCGCGGCAGATCTCGGCGGTGACGTAGAGCGCCAGCGGCGGGGGAATCGGCACGCCGGCCGCCTTGGAGCGCTTGAGGATCCGATCGAGCGACCAGCCGTCGACCAGCTCGAGCGCCAAAAAGTAACGCCCCTCGGCCTCGCCCAGGTCGAGCACCTGAACGATGTTGCTGTGGTTGAGCGACATCGCCACGTGCGCCTCGTCGACGAGCATGTGGCGGAACTGCGGGTCGGCATAGAACGTGGTGAAGATGCGCTTCAGCACCACGGTCTTCTCGAACCCCTGCGCGCCGTGCTGCTTGGCCAGGAAGATCTCGGCCGTGCCGCCGTCGGTGATCTTGCGCAGGATGGTGTAGCGGGACTGGAGGCTCATCGGCGGCGGTCCGGGTTGATCAAATTACCACGCCGGCCCCTCTTGATGACCGGAGATCCACTCGCCACGTTTCTACGATGACGGTGGGATCATGAAGGGCGTTGCGACGAAGACGGTGTTGCTGGTCGAGGACGACGCTGACGTCCGCGATTCCCTGCAGGACATTCTGGAAGAGGAAGGGTTCGACGTCATCCCGGCGGCGAACGGCAAGCAGGCGATCGACTTTCTCACGCTCAACGATCCGATCGGCGCGGATCTGGTCGTTCTGGATCTGCTGATGCCGATGGTCTCCGGGTGGGAGGTGCTCGAGCGGATGACCGCCGATGCCCGGCTCAGCGATATCCCGGTCCTGGTGCTGAGCGCGGCGGCGGCCCCCATGCCCGAGCGCGCGCAAGCCTTCGTGCGCAAGCCGTTCTCGCTGGAGGCGTTTGTCTCCAAGGTTCACCGCGTCGTCGATCGGCCGATGCGGGCGGCGGACGAGCTCCTCTAGGCGCGCCGCCGACTGCCCGGGGCGGCCGCCGGTCGGCCTTCCGGACGGAGCCGGGGCGCGCAGGTGTTATTGTCGGGATCGGCATGGGTCCCCAACGCCTGCGCGCGCTGCTCGAGGCCGCCATCGCGGGGCGCGCCACCGTCGACGACACGATGCGCGCGCTCAGCGAGCTGCCGTTCCGCGATCTCGGGTTCGCCCACGTCGACACGCACCGCCATCTGCGGACGGGCTTCCCCGAGGTCGTGCTCGGCGAGGGGAAGACGGCCGAGCAGATCGCCGCCATTCTCAACGCGCTGGCCCAGCAGGGGAGCGCCGAGGTGCCGATCTTCGCCACCCGCGTCTCGGAGGAGAAGGCGCTCGCGATCACCAAGGCGGTGCCGGGGGCACGCTATCTGTCGGTCCCACGCGCGATCGTGGTGGGCGAGGTCCCCGCCCCCGATCGCGGCCGCGGCGTCATCGCCGTGGTGAGCGCCGGGACCTCCGACCTGCCGGTGGCCGAGGAGGCTGCGCTGACGGTCGAGCTCGCCGGCAACCGTCTCGAGCGGATCTACGACGTCGGCGTGGCCGGGCTGCATCGCTTGGTGGCGCACCGCGAGGCGATCGCCACCGCCGAGATCGTCATCGTGGTGGCGGGGATGGAAGGGGCGCTGCCGAGCGTGGTCGCCGGTCTCTACGCGCGCCCGGTGATCGCGGTGCCGACCAGCGTCGGGTACGGCGCCAGCTTCGGCGGCGTGGCGGCCCTCTTGGGGATGCTGAACACCTGCGCGTCGGGCGTCGCGGTGGTGAACATCGACAACGGGTTCGGCGCCGGGCGAATGGCCTCCATGCTGAACCGCGACCGGGCGCGGGCGCCGTGAGCGGCCGCGGCCTCCACCTGCACTTCGAGCCGACGTCGGGGATCGCGGGCGACATGGCGGTGGCGGCGCTGGTCGACGCGGGGGTCCCGGCCGCGGTGGTCAAGCGCGCCGTCGAGGCGATGGGGGTGCGCGGGCTGCGCGTCGCCTTCGGGCGGCGCAAGCGGGGCGCTTTCGCGGGGCGCAGCTTCGAGGTGACCTGGCCGGGGCAGAGGCCGGCAGCGGGGGCGGCCAAGGCGAAGGCGCGCGCCGCGCACGCGCACGACGACCGCCCGCACGGCCACGACGACCACCTGCACGGCCAGGACGACCATCCGCACGGCCACGGCGGTCACCCGCACGGCCACGACGACCACCTGCACGGCCAGGGCGGTCACACCGATGGAGAGCACGGCCGAGATCGTCAGGCGGGCGCGCACGCGCACGCCCACGGCGATGACGCGCACCGCGACTACGCGGAGGTGAAGCGGTTGCTCAAGCGCGCGCGGCTCGACGTCGAAGTGCGCGCTCTGGCGGGCGACATCTTCGCGCGCATCGCCGAGGTGGAGGCGAAGCTGCACGGCAGGCGCGTCGACCGGGTCGCCTTTCACGAGGTG
>CAVRRT010000165.1:0-5967 GCA_963723305.1 uncultured Pseudomonadota bacterium | reverse complement strand
GCTCACCTTCTTCCGCGGAGCTTCCCTCAAGGACCCCAAGAAGCTGTTCAATTCGAGCCTGGAAGGGAACGTGCGGCGGGCGATCGACTTCCGCGAGGGGGAGAAGATCAACGACGCCGCCTTCAAGCAACTGATCCGCGCCGCGGTGGAGGCCAACTCCGCGGCGCACGCTCAACGCGCAGCCAAGACGAAGAAGAAGTAAGCGCGGCGCGGCCCTCGACGCCGAGCGGTGCCCTCGTAAGGCATCGCCGCAAAAAAGCGGTCGGGTCGGCGGCGCGCCGCGCGTTGACCGCGTTGCCGACCCCCCGCCGGCCGGCTAACTTTTGACGGGCCGGATGACGTCGACCCTCTCGCCCGCGCCCGACGCGGAACCGACCGCGACGTTCGAGCTGCTGTCGGGCGGCGCCGCCGCGTTCGCGCGGATCCTCGACCGGATCGCCCGGGCGCGCCGGACGATCCGGGTGCGCGCCTTCGAGTGGCGCGACGACGACACCGGACAGACGGTGGCGCGGGCCCTGCTGGCGGCCGCCGATCGCGGCGTGGAGGTCACGATCCTCAAGGATCGTCTGGGCGGCTTCTACGAGCACCTGGCGGCGACCCGGCAGAGCCTGTTCCACAAGGAGATCAGCTTCCACGCCCGCTGGCAGCTCTGGGGGCTCATGCTCTTCTACGATCGGTGGGGCTCGCTGCGGCAGGCGCCGAGCGAGCTGGCCGAGGCGCTGGCGGCCCACCCGCGGGTCCGGCTGGTCAACCAGAAGCGGTTCGACCACGCCAAGCTGTTCGTGTTCGACGACCAGACGATCATCCTGGGCGGGATGGGGATCGGCGACGACTTCCGCCACGTGAACGTCGACTTCATGGTGGAGATCGAGGGCGGCGACGCCGTGGCGCGCCTCAGCGAGCGCGAGATCGGACGGGCGCGCTTCGACGCCGCCCGCCCCTTCGACTATCTGGTCCACTCGGCAGAGGGAACCGCCCGCACTGGCGAGTCGCTGGCGGCGCAGCGCCTGGCGTTGATCGCCGCCGCGCGCCGGCGCCTCACCATCGCCATGGCCTACCTGGGCGACGCCGCCGCCACCGACGCCCTCTGCCAGGCCATCGCGCGCGGCGTTCAGGTCACGCTGCTCACCGCGGCGCGCGCCGACGTCAACGGCGATCTCAACCGCTACACCTGCGCGAAGATCCTGCGCCAGACCGGCGCTCCCGCCAACTTCCGGCTCATCCTCCACCCGACGATGGTCCACGGAAAGGCCATCGTCGGCGACGGCGCCTGGGTCGACCTCGGCTCGACGAACTTCACCCAGCTCTCGCACGACGGGTACGAAGAGCTCGACCTCTTCAGCCGCCAGCGCGTTTTCGCGCGGGCCGTCGAGCAGGCCATCGAGCGGGAGATCGGCGCCACGCCGCCGGCGCGGTTGCCGCTCGAGTACCGGCTCGGGCGCCTCGGGTGGGAGCTGTTCATCACCGCCGTCGAGACGCGCCTGCCGAAGTCGCGCCGCTGACCGGCGTTCGCGCCGGCTCTCGGCGCGGCGCCGTCGAGCCCGAAATTCCGAGTGCGTGGATCTACGGATTTGTGGGCCTCGACCTTGACAGAGCCCGACCGCGGTCGAACTAGAAGCAGAGATAGATGTTCACCGAAGTGAACTTTTTCTCATTCAGTGCCGCGTGACATCGAGGGGCCAGGAAAGTGCATTGCACGTGAACGAAACCACCAGTGAGGCCGCGTGCGACGACGCGGCGGACGACGGGCGCGCCGTCAATCTCGGGGATCGTCTGAGCGCCATCCTCGACGCTGGGCTGACGGTGCCGGCCGCCACGGAGATCGCGGCCCCGTTCTTGTCGGCGCTGAGCGATCCCTCCCGCGGCGTGCAAGCGGTGGTGCTCTACGGGTCGGTGTTGTGGAAGAGCGTCCGCGGCGCGACCAGCCAGCCCGACTTCATCGCCATCGTCGACGGTCCAGGAAGCTGGAGCCCGCGCGTCCGCGATCGCCTCTGGCGGGCGGTGCTTCCGCCCAGCGTCTATTGCCTGCGCGCCGACGGCGCGACCGCCAAGGTGTCGGTCGTGACGGCCGGCGCGCTCGTCGCCCAGACGTCGTCGCGCGCGCGTGATCTGCACCTGGCGGGGCGCCTGTCGAAGCGCGTGGCGCTGGTCTGGGCCCGCGACGCGCGGGCCCGCGCGTCGGTGGTCGCCGCGCAGCGGGCGGCGCTCACGACGACGGCGCGCCTGGCGTTGAGCCGCTTCGACGGCCCGATCGCGCTCGACGACTTCCTGCGCACGCTGCTCGGCCTGTCGTACGAGTCGGAGGTGCGGATCGCCGAGCCGGGCAAGGTCGCGGCGCTGTTCGAGGTCGAGCGCGCGCACTACCGGGCGGTCGGTCGCGCCCTGCTGGGGGCGCTGGGTGCCACCCCGGTCGACGTCACCGCCACTGCGTTCCGCCTGCCCGAGGGGGTCGCGGCGTCGCCGTCCGCGACGCGCCGGCTGCTGCGGCGTTCGCGGCGCCGCGCCTTCCTGCGCTGGCCCAAGTACCTCGCCACCTACGACGGGTGGCTCGACTACTTGCTGCAGAAGCTGGCGCGGTCGGGGACCCCGGTGATCCTCAGCGACCGGCAGCGGCGCCACCCCTTCATCTTCGCGCTCCCGGTCCTCTTTCGGATGGTCCGGACCGGGCGGGTCGGCTGATGCAATCGACAAGAAGGAGACCGCAATGGATGTGAGACGTTCCCTGGAACGGCTGGCCACGGCGGCGGCGAAGGCCGCCTGGCCGGCGGTGAAGTATTACAACCAGAGGTTCGAGCGAAAGTCGGTGCAGCCGGCGTGGGCCCCCGCCCCGCTCCTCAAGCGGCGGGAGCGGACCTTCCCGCAGTTCGGCTGGCCGCGGACCACCGACTCGCTCTGCCCGCGCTGCGTGAAAGAGATCCGCACCGACATCTTCGACGGCACCCGCAGCGTGAGCGAGCTCATCGAAGGAAAGCCGGGCGAGATCAAGGCCGAGATCCGCGAAGAGGACGGCAAGATCGTGATGAAGAAGACCTGCCCCAAGCACGGCACCTTCACCGACGTGATGGCCATCGATCCCGACTGGCTGGCGCGCATCGAGCGGCTCTACCCGGGGCGCGACTTCAAGGCGCCGCCCACGCCGCTGCGCGAGCACGGCAGCTCGTCGATCCAGTACGGCCGCGGGTCGGTGCTGACCGTCGACCTCACCAACCGCTGCAACATGATGTGCGACCCGTGCTTCATGGACGCCAACCAGGTGGGGTTCGTGCACGAGCTCGGCTGGGAAGAGGTGCAGAAGATCCTCGACGACTCGATCACCATCAAGCCGCGCCGCCAGATGTCGGTGCAGTTCTCGGGCGGCGAGCCGACGCTGTCGCCGCACTTCCTGCAGGCCATCAGCTACGCGCGGAAGGTCGGCTACTTCGCCGTACAGGCCGCGACCAACGGGCTGCGCTTCGCCGAAGAGCCCGGGTTCGCCCGGAAGGCCAAGGAGGCCGGCCTGCGCATGGCCTACCTGCAGTTCGACGGCATCGGCAACGAAGCCAACAGCCACCGCAAGATCGGCAACCTGTTCGACGTCAAGGTGCGCGCCATCGAGGAGCTGGCGGCGGCCGGCATCGACGTCATCCTGGTGGTGACCGTCATCAACGGCGTCAACAACGACCAGGTCGGCAAGATCCTGCAGTTCGCCTTCGACAACCCCGAAAAGATCACGGTCGTCTCGTTCCAGCCGGTCTCCTTCACTGGCCGCGACGAGGACATCGACGACGAGACGCGCGCGCGGCAGCGCTACACGCTGTCGCACCTGGCCTCCGACGTGAAGGCCCAGACCGGGATCACCGAGCCGATGCGCGACTGGTTCCCGCTCTCGGCGCTGGGGCCATTCTCGGACCTCGTCGACCAGCTGATGGGCGAGCGGGCCGACTGGGGCGCCATGAAGTGCGGCTGCCACCCCAACTGCGGCATCGGCACCATCCTGATGGTCAACAAGAAGACGCGGCAGGTGGTGCCGCTCACCCAGTTCCTCGACATGGAGGGATTGCTGGAGGACATCGGCACCATCACCGACGGCGCGCAGCCGAAGCCGCTCACGGTGGCTCAGCTGACGATGGCGCTGGCCAAGAACTACCGTCCCGACCAGGCGCCGCCCGGCTACTCGTTCTCCGATTTGCTCAAGCAGCTCATGTCCCAGACCGGCGCCCGCGGCAGCAAGATCGGTGACCACGAGTCGGACGCCGGGGAGTTCGAATGGCGGGTCATGTTCGTGGCCGGGATGTGGTTCCAGGACCTCTTCAACTACGACTTCCGCCGCACCGAGATGTGCATCATTCCCTACGGCACGCAGCTGGGAGAGATCTCGTTCTGCGCGTACAACACCGGGGTGGGGTGGCGGAACGTGATCGAGAAGATGCTCCAGAACGCCACGGTCGCCGAGTGGTATCGGGATCATGGGCGCCACAAGGTCTACGCCAAGGGACAGGACTTCCCCATCCACCCCTTCGCGAACCCCATCACCTCGCGCATCGAGGGGCAGCCGATCCGGCTGCGCGTCATCGCCTCCTGAGGCTACGGTTTTCCGACGAAGGTCGTGACAGACTGCGCGGCCAGGGAAGCGGAGAAGCGCGCGCCGGAGACCGAGATCGCCGTCCCGGCAGCCAGCTTGGAGCTGGTGGTCGTCACGTACGGTGTGACGGAGGCAGGCCAGGCCATTCCCGCAACGAAGAAGGAAACCTGCTGGGCGCTGCCACCGTTCACCACGACGATGGCCACCGTCCCGTCGGGCGGGTTGGTGAACGCCACCACCAGCGGCACGGTCCCGGATGGTTTCGGGGCGCCGGCCACGTCGGCGCGGACATATCCGGGCCGGACGAACTTGCTGAAGTTCCCCAGCGCGTAAACCTGCGGGGGAGGACTGCTTGGGTTCGGCACCAGCGCTTCGGTCCACCAATAGTGCCACCCGCTCACCCCGCCGGTCGTGAACGCCGCGTAGATCATCGTCGCGATCGTGATCGGCCCGGTGTCGTTCGGCGTGCACTCGGTCTCCCAGACCGGGTGGGTGTTGTTCGCGGGCGGCGCCGGACGCGCGTAGGTCCCCGCGCTGGTGCTGCCGTAGTCGTGGGTGGCGATCGGTCCGACGTAGGAGTTGGCCGACGCGTCGGCGATGATGGCAGGACCGTAGGCGTCGCCGCCCCAGATGTTGCCCCAGTTGTCGGGCTCGGCCGCCAGCACTTTGACCGACGGGCTGAGCGCGGCCAGCATCGGCCCCAGGACGTCGATCCAGGCCACCATCTGCGCGCCGTTGAAGAGGCACGACTGATAGCTCGCCGTGAAGTCAGGCTCGTTCTGCGCCGAGACGGCATAGAGGTCCACGCCGCCGTTCTTCTTGTAGAACGCAGGAAATGCCGCCAGCACCTTGGCCCAGGCGCTGTAATCGGACGTTTGCAGATGCCCGCCGTTGTTGACGTTGCCGTTGTCCTTCATGCTGGCCGGCGGCGACCAGGGCGCCGCCCATACCTTGCACCCGCTGCCGGCATATTTGACGCAGGCCTGACCGTCGGCATACCCCGCAGCACCCATGATGTTTGGCGAGCCGCTGGTGCCGTCGATGCCGACGCGGAGCAGTGTCAGCCCGATCCCGTTGACCGGGTCCCACAGCAGCGTTTGCATGGCGGTCGACGATGAGTTTTGCCACACGTCCGCTTCGCCGAAGCCGTCGACCACCTGATAGGTCTTCCCGGGATCGACGGTGATGTCGCCCGTCTGGGCCGTCCCCGGCGTCTTCGCGCCGGCGTACATCCCACCGGCGCCGCCGGTGCCCACCCCTGATCCACCCGTGGCGGTGGCGCTGGCGCCGCCAGTTCCGCCGGCTCCCGGTTGACCGGCCGAGCCGCCCGCGCCCCCGGAGGCCTTGGTGCCGCCCGTGCCACCGACACCTTTGCCTGCAGCACCGCCGGTGCTCCCAGGACTCCC
>CAVRRT010000164.1:0-21565 GCA_963723305.1 uncultured Pseudomonadota bacterium | reverse complement strand
GACCAAGCATAAATCCGGCGACGGTCCGCGGACAATCCAAGTCAGCTTGCGAGGTCAGCGTATCGGGTCAGCGTGCGAAGTCAGCGTATCGGGTCAGCGCGCCGGCCGCGTGTCAGGTCAGCGTGCAGCGACGGCCAGCGGGAGCCGCACGACGGCGCGGGAAGGCGCTTCCGCGGACGCGCCCTGGGCCACCGCGCGCGCGACGCCGGCGGCGGTACAGACGAAGGGGTCGGTCCCGGTGTAGCTCCCCGAGGCGTTGTAGGCCGCGCCGCGATCGCGCGAACAGAAGGCCTTGTCGGGGCAGGGGGCGCAGGCCGGGTAGTCGGCGATCTTGAGCCCGCGGATGCGCTCGAACACCGGCGAGCTGCGCCAGATGTCGCCGAACGGCTGCTGCCGCACGTTGCCTGCCGCCCAGGGGACGGAGACGCAGGGGAAGACGTCGCCGCGCGCCGAGATGGCGCAGTTGCCGCGGGCGCAGTTGCAGGGGAAGGCCGCCTCGTCGACGGCGCGGTTGCCGGTGGGGATCAGATCGGCGAGCGCTCCCCGGTAGAGCGCCTCCAGATCGGCCTCGGTGATCCGCATGGCCAGGCTGCCGCTCGTGCCGTCGTGGCGCGCCGTGACCGTGAGATCGAGCAGGTAGGGGAACCCCCGGGCGCCGCAGAGCGCCCGCATGGCGCCCACCTCGTGCACGTTGGGGCGCATGACGATCAGCTTGAGCCGCACCGCCACGCCCTGCGCGCGCAGCCGCGCGGCGCCGTCGAGCGTCCGCTGCCAGGAGCCGCGGATCTGCGTGATGCCGTCGTGGACCTCGGGTGTCGCGCCGTAGACGCTGATGCTGACGCCGAGCAGGTTGCGGTAGCCGGCCAGGCGCGCCGCCACGCCGGGGCGGAGCAGCGTCCCGTTGCTGAGCATCTGGACCGCCAGGTTCAGCTCGCGCGCGCGGTCGAGTACCGGGAAGAGGTGGGGCGAGCTCAGCACCTCGCCGCCCGTCAGCGACAAGAAGAGCGTCCCCGCCGCGCGGAGCTCGCCCATCACCCGGAAGATCTCCTCCAGCGACAGCTCGGGCGCGGCCGCCGCGGCGTCCCCCGTGCCGCAGGCCGGGCCGGCGGTGTCGCGGTCGAAGTTGTAGCAGTGCAGGCAGCGGATGTTGCACTTGAGCGTCAGCTCCAGCGAGACGTTGAGCGGGATCATCCGCTCGTAGGCCATGCTCTGCAGCTGGCTGACGACGGCGTGCTCGCCGGCCGGCGTCAGGATGGCGTCGTCCTGACAGCGCGGCGCCGAATCCATCGCCGGTTAGGCCGCCCCGGCGACGCCGAGCAGGAGCCCCTTGTCGCGCAGGCCGCCCAGCAGCTCTTCGACGCCGGCGCGCACGGCATCCGGCGTCGCGTCGTACTCCTCGGCGAGCGCTTCCGTGAGGTCGTCGAGTGTGCAGGAAGCTTCCAGCAGCTCCCAGACCCGGGCCGCCGTGTCGTTGAGCAGGTGGACCTCGCGGGTGCGCGGATCGACGACGATTGTCTCCTCTTCCAGCTTCTGGAACGGGAGCCCCGGATCGCGCTTGTAGGTCATCGTCCAGCCATCCTCAGCAGGGGAATCGCAACCAGCGGGCCGAAGCTGCGGGCCAGATTGCCGACGCGTCCGGGGAGCGGCAGCGTCCTGCCGTCGCGGGCAACGAGCGTGACCCGGCCGAGCAGCTCGCCTTCAATCCCGAGCGCGCCTGGTCGCGCGTCAGCCGGAAGGCGGTGGCAGGCGAGGGCGTCCTCGTCGGGCGTCGGGCCGGCCACCCACGAAAGGACGACATCGCCGGGCGCGAGAGGGGCGCCGATCCCGGGGCGTTGCACCGCCAGCGACTCGCCGCTCTTGAGCCAGGCGTCGGTCCCTTTCCCCTTGGGGCGAAAGGCATAGGAGCGCTGCTTGCGGAGCATCGCCCGGAACTCGGAGATGAGCTCGCGCGCGTTCGCCGGCGGCACCTGGCGCGTCACCTCGGGGCCGAGGTGCGGGCTCAGCTTGCGGAACACGGTCGCGGTGGGCGCCGTGCGGGTCAAGGAGGCCTCGACCGACCGGACGTCGGCGCAAAGCTGGACGGCCACGGCCAGGCTCCGCTCGACCGACGCGCGATCGGTGGTGAAGGCCAGGAAGCAGCTCAGCAGGCGGAGCGTCGCGTCCGACGAGGTGATCGGCGTCATCGCCACCTCGCGCGCCTGGTTCAGGAAGGCCACGGTGCGCAGCGGCCAGCTGCGCATCGAGATCCCGCCGCGCGCGAAGTCGCCCCAGAACGGCGTCCCGAACACCCGCCAGCCGTCGTCCAGGCGGCGGACCGCCACGATCTCGTCGGACAGGACATCGTCGGCGTCGGGCGCCTTGCGCGCCAGCGTCGTCTTCCCCGTGCCGCTGACCCCCGGAAAGATCACGCCGATCGCCGCGTGCCGCAGGCCGCAGCCATGGATGAGCATCCCGCCCAGGCGCGGGAGCAGGGTCGCGTAGACGACCCGCAAGAGGCAGTCGAGCGCGAACGGGCTCGCCTCGCAGCGCCCCGCGCCCTGGTAGCTGACCCGGCCGTCGCGCGCCGCGCGCCCGGCCAGCCGCACCTGAAAGTCCCAGCGCTCGGCCGTGAGGGTCCGCCCACGCGCGGTGACCGCGAGCGGATGCGCCTCCGTCTCGGCCAGGCGCTTTTGGGCCGAGCCGGGCGCGGCGACCGGGTCGAGCTCGATCTGGAGGCTGAAGTCACGCGCCACCCAGTCGGCGGAGGGCAGCACGAACGCGCCGTAGCGCGCCCGCACCTGCTCGAGAAACACGGCAGCGGCGCCGGCGATCTCGAGATGGCCCACGATGCCGCCAATCGACAGCGTCAGGTTCTCGGTGCCAGCGGAGGAGGGTCTGCTCATGACATCTTCGGGAACTGCTCGCACGACTCCATGCCCGGCCCGTTCTTGCCGCAGGCGAGGCTGTTGGACTCGAACAGCCTCCCGCTCTTGATGCGGGGCTTTTGCCAGGCCTTCTTGGCTGGTCGGGTCGGTTTTCGTTTCGGTTTGTTTGCCACTGTGGTCTGTCCGATCTCCTGCCTAGAGCTTTCCGAGGGCGGCCTTGGCCGCGGCGCGGACGTCGGTCACCGGATCCCGCGCGCTCGCCTTCTGCAGCTCGGCGACCGCCGGGGCAGCCGCCGCACCCAGCTCCCCCAGCGCCCAGGCGGCGTTCTGCCGGACGTAAGGGCTCTTGTCGGCCAGGAGGCGCTCGTAGAGCGGCGCCTCGGCCGGGTTCTTGAACTTACCGAGAACGCGGGTCGAGAAGGCCCGCACCCGTTCGTTCTCGTCAGCCTGGGCGCTCTTCGCCAACGCCCCTACGTAACGGTCCGGCATCTGGCGGAACGTCATGTCGAGCGCGATGACGGTCGGAGCGTCCTTGAGCAGGATCGCGCTCCGCCACTGTCCCATCACCCCTGCGACCTGACGGGCGATCATCTCGGGGGTCTCGGGAGGCGCGGGCGCAGGGAGATCCGCGCCTGACGCCGAGAACGGCCGCGACGAAAAACCCTGGAACTTGTCCTCATTCGCTTGGTCTCGGCCAAAAAGATGTCGCCCGGTCGGAGCCCCGATCGCGGAGCGCGAACAGCCCGAGGCCCGCCAGCGCGACGATCGAGCCGGCGACGATCCACCGTTTGTTCCCCCTGGACATTGATTTGGTTGGCACCGAGCGCTGGGTGGCGGCTTCGCAGATTCCCGATATCTTATCGTGGCTTCCGTCGGAGGCATAATTCTGACAGCCGCCGAGGTCGCCGTTCCTCCGCCCACGTTCCTCAGCCCAGCTGGTCCTACATCGTCGGGCTGGGAACGGGACTTGAATGGGGATCACATCCAGAGGGACATTTTCACGTCATGCCGCATGCGCGAACCAAGAAGCGAGGGCCGCGCGGCGCCCGGACGTCGGAGCAACACGCACATCTCGGCCCGGGCGTTCCAGCGCGTGCGACGCTTCGCTGCGCGACGTGGACCTTTCGTCCGGTGAAGCCCCGGTGCTAGAACTCCCGCCGCGGCGTGATGCCCGGTGCGGTGGGAGCACCAGGCAGGGCCGGAGATGAAGGAGTCAGTGAGCAGCGCGACGTAAGTCGGTAGAATCACAGCACGGCCCCGTAGCTCAGGTGGATAGAGCGGCGGTTTCCTAAACCGTAGGTCGCCTGTTCGAATCAGGCCGGGGTCACGCACGTCAGGCCGAGGTCGTGAACGCTTCAGCTTTTAGCGTCTCGAAGCATTGATCCATGCCGATGTCGGATCTATAGAGAGCACGAAGCCTACGCGTGAACCCGATGGCACTGAAATCGTCGTCTGCCGGCCCCGGCCCGACACCAACGCCGCGCCCCGCGGTGCTGATCGTCGAGGACGACCGTGACGTGGCTTTGACCATCAACGACGTGGTCGAGGACAGCGGCTACCGGGCGCTCTGCGCCGCCAACGGACGCGAAGCTCTCTTGCTCCTCGAGCACGAGGTCCCGGCGCTCATGCTGATCGATCTCTTCATGCCGGTCATGAACGGCGTCGAGCTGCTCAAGGTCATCAAGAAGTCGCCCAAGCTGGCGGTGATTCCGCGGGTCATCATGACGGCGGCCAACGACCAGATGATCGGCGTCCGGGAGGACGTCACCGTGCTCTACAAGCCGGTCGACTTCGACGCGCTGACGCGGCTCCTGCAGCGATATTGCGACCCCGCCAAGTCGGCGCGGTTCCAGTGACGCCAGCCGCGCGCGGCTCAGCGGCGCGGGTTGGTCTGGCGGGGTGGGGCGCCGCGCTTCTGGTGGTCGCCGGCGCTGGCTGCCACCGCGACCGCGCGCTCGGGCCACCCGATTCGTTCGCCGTCTACGGGCCCCTCGATGTCGGCGCCGGCCCGCCCGCGCGCAGCCCGGCTGGCCTGGCCGTGGTCTCGGCCCTCGGGCCCGACGATCCGCGCGCCGCGCCGCTCTACCGCCAGCTTTCGATTGGATTCTCCGGCGAGGTGCTGCGCACCGACTACCTGGCCAAGCAGCTGGTGCGCGAGGCCATCGTCGGCGGCAAACGCTACCCCGACGCCGATCGCGCCGAGGCCGCCGAGCCGACCGCCTTCATCGTCGGCGGCGCGGTCGGTGACAAGACCGGACGGGGGCTGGCATTGAAGGGGATGTTCGGCGGCGCCGACGAGCACCCGAACGTCGCCTGGATCGCGCTCCCTGCGCTACCCCGATCAGGACCGCGCGCTGCCGCAGACGCTGGCCGGCCTGCTCGGGTTCGAGGCCGCCTCCCGCGTGGCGGCAGGCGCCTGGGGCCGCCACCGCGGCCGTTGCTGGAGGGCTATGCGCAAGCGCTGGAGGTGATCGCGCGCGAGTGGCGGCGTGGGGGAGGGGCCCGCGGGGCGCCTTCCGGCCGACGCCGGGACCAGCGACCCAGCGCGAGCTGTTCGCGGCGCGTGCGCGAGAACCGCTACGCCTGGGCGCCGACGGCGCGCCGCGCGCCGGCCGCCGAGCTGCTGGACGATCCCGGGCGTGGCGGCGACCGTGCTCTACCGGCTGGCGCAGTCGAAGACCGTGGGGCGCAAGATCGCGCCCGCCGGAGGTCTACGCGCCGTTCGTCACCGATCGGATCCCGCCCGGCGTCAGCCCGGCGGCCGTGCTGGGGCCGTTCCGGAACTTCCAGGCCAAGCTGCTGTCGGCCTGGGGACGCGCCGTGCTGGAGGGGAGGCCGCCGCGCGACATCGCCGATCTCGTCGAGGCCTACGGCCGCGCGCTGCCGGCCGAGAGGGGCCGAGGTGATCCGGATCTTCGTCATCACCACCTACGGCGCGACGGTCAAGGCAGGCGGCGTCCACCCGCCCACCGCCGATCGCGGGCGACGGCGCTGCCCGAGCTGACGGCGCTGGCCGCCGAGGTCGCGGCCGGCAAACTCGAGCATTCGCATCGCGCGGACGCCTCGAAGGGTCCGGCGCTCGGCAGTAGCGCCGGGAAACGGTTGCGGATAGATTCCGCGCTCATGAGCACCTTCTGGAACGGCCGCCGCGTCGTCGTCACGGGCGGCGCCGGCTTTCTCGGTCACTTCGTCGTCGAGCGGCTGCGTGACGCCGGCGCCTCGACGATCGTCCCCCGCTCGGCGGAGTACGATCTCGTCGACCGCGCCGCCTTCCGGCGGCTGCTCAGCGACGCCCAGCCGGACATGGTGATCCACCTGGCGGCGCAGGTGGGGGGCATCGGCGCCAACCGCGCCAACCCCGGGCGCTTCCTCTTCGACAACGCGATGATGGGCCTGCAGCTCTTCGAGGAGTGCCGCCTGGCCAGCGTCCCCAAGCTGGTCGCCCTCGGCACCATCTGCGCCTACCCCAAGTTCGCGCCGGTGCCGTTCAAGGAAGAGGATCTCTGGAACGGCTACCCCGAGGAGACCAACGCGCCCTACGGCCTGGCCAAGAAGATGATGCTGGTGCAGTCGCAGGCGCTACCGCGCAGCAGTACGGCATGAACTGCGTCGTGCTGTTCCCGGTGAACCTCTACGGGCCGCGCGACAACTTCGATCTGGAATCGTCGCACGTCATCCCGGCGATGATCCGCAAGTTCGTCGGCGCGCGAAAGCGCGGCGAGCCGGAGGTCGACGCTGTGGGGCGACGGCTCGCCGACCCGCGAGTTCCTCTACGTCGACGACGCCGCCGAGGGGATCCTGCTCGCGGCCGAGCGCTACGACTCGAGCGATCCGGTGAACCTCGGCAACGGCGTGGAGATCACCATCCGCGACCTGGCGGCCGAGATCGCCCGGGCCTCCCGCTACGAAGGGCGCTTCGTCTGGGACACCAGCAAGCCCAACGGCCAGCCGCGGCGGCGCCTCGATGTCACCGCGCGCCCGCGAGCGGTTCGGGTTCGTGGCCAAGACGCCGTTCGACGTGGGCCTCGCGGCCACCGTCGGCTACTACGAAGATCATCAAAAGGAGATCGAGAGTCGATGAAGCGCGCGCTGATCACCGGCATCACCGGGCAGGACGGGTCGTACCTGGCCGAGCTGCTGCTGGCAAAGGGGTACGAGGTCTACGGCGTCGTCCGCCGTTCGAGCTCTTCAACACCGAGCGGCTCGAGCGCATCTACCAGGACCCGCACGTCGCCGACTACCGGCTGCGGCTGGTCTACGGCGACCTCGACGACGCCAGCTCGCTCAACCGCGCGCTGCGGACCGTGAAGCCCGACGAGATCTACAACCTGGGCGCGCAGAGCCACGTGCGGGTCAGCTTCGACGTGCCCGAGTACACGGCGTCGACGGTGGCGCTGGGGACGCTGCGGTTGCTCGAGGCCGATCCGCGAGTCGGGCCTCGACAAAAGCGTGCCGGTTCTACCAGGCGTCGTCGAGCGAGATGTTCGGCGGGGCCGCGCCGCCGCAGAGCGAGACCACGCCGTTCGAGCCGCGCAGCCCCTACGCCTGCGCCAAGGTCTTCGCGCACCAGCTCTGTCAGAACTACCGCGAGGCCTACGGGATGTTCATCTCCTGCGGCATCCTCTTCAACCACGAGTCGCCCCGGCGCGGCATCCCCTTCGTGACCCGCAAGATCACGCGGGCGGCGGCGCGCATCAAGCACGGGCTCGACAAGAAGCTCTACCTCGGCAACCTCGACGCCAAGCGCGACTGGGGCTTCGCCGGCGACTACGTCGAGGCGATGTGGCTGATGCTCCAGCAGGACAAGCCCGACGACTTCGTGGTCGCCACCGGCGAGTCGCACTCGGTGCGCGAGGCGCTCGACGTGGCGTTCGGGGCGCTGGGGATCGACTGGCAAAAGCACGTCGAGATCGATCCGCGGTACTTCCGCCCGACCGAGGTCGATCACCTGCACGGAGATCCGAGCAAGGCGACGCGCGCTCTCGGCTGGAAACCGAAGGTCGCCTTCAAGCAGCTCATCGAGATGATGGTCAAGGCCGACGAGGAGGACGTGCGTCTCACGCTCGCCGGCCGCACGCCGAGCGCGTAGCCCGCGCCGGAACCCGCGCGGCGCGGCCATCCCGGATGTCCGCGCGCGGGCAGGCCACTCGGATCGCGGAGGTTTCCGGGTTGCCACCGTAGGCCGGCGCACCTACGGTGATGAGCCCGGCCCCAGAGCGCCGAACACTCAATGAGCGACGCCTCCACGCTGATCGTCATCCCGACCTACAACGAGCGGGAGGTCCTGGCCGACATCATTCCGGCCGTGCGGGCGGCAGCGCCGGCGGCGACCATCCTGATCGTCGACGACAACTCGCCCGATGGAACCGGGGCGCTGGCGGACCAGATGGCGAGCGGGGACCGCCAAGTCGAAGTCCTGCACCGGACCGCCAAGGAGGGGCTTGGCGCCGCGTACCTGGCGGCCTACGAACAGGCGCTGGCGTCGCCCCGTGGCTGGGCACGGATCGTCCAGATGGACGCCGACTTTTCGCACGATCCCCGGGACATCCCGCGGCTGCTGCGGGCGCTCGACGACGGCGCCGACGTCGCGGTCGGCTCGCGCTACACCGCGGGTGGTGGGACGGAAAACTGGAGCATCGCCCGCAAGATCATCAGCCGCGGCGGCGGCATCTATGCGCGGCTGGTGCTCGGCGTCGGCGTCAACGATCTCACCGCAGGTTTCAAGGCCTGGCGCGCCGACACGCTTCGGGGCCTCGAGCTGGGCGACGTTGCGGCGCACGGCTACGGCTTTCAGATCGAGATGACCTATCGGGCGATCTGCAGCGGCTTCCGCGTCGTGGAGGTTCCGATCAAGTTCGTCGAGCGCCGGGTCGGACAGTCGAAGATGTCGGGCAACATCGTGCTCGAGGCCGTGACGCTGGTCTGGGCGCTCCGGGCGCGCATTCCGCGCCGCAAAGTCGCCTGACCGGAGACCCCACGGTTCGTACAACCCGTTCGTAAATGTCCGATAAGAAATATTCCGTTAACTAAACGTCTTTGCCACCTGTCCTTGCCGACCTGTCCTGGTCGGGCGACGAGAAAGCCCCCCACGCGGGTCGCCGTTTGGGGGCCTCTCTTCTGCTTCGAGCGGGCTCGGGTCGGCTCGGCCGCGCGGCCCTACGGTGCGTCGATACCCGCGTAGACCAGCGCGGTGGCCCCGGTGGCCGTATAGGTGATGTTGTCCAGATCGCCGTCGGTCGCGTCGCCGGCCGCGCCGACGGAACTCGTCAGGAACGCGTCGGTCTCGGGCGTGGTCCAGTCTCCGTTCCGGTTGTCGTAGAACAGGCATTCCGAGAAGATCAGGAGCGTGTGCCCTCGGCGTCGAGGCAGCTCGAGAAGATCGCCTCCTGCGCGGACGACATCGTCTGATGGTTTCCGAAGAGAGATCCCGTGTACCAGACGATCGTGCTGTAGCTGGAGATGGTGGCGGACGATGGATCCGCGGCGCCGGTTCCCGCCACGGTCTCATCGGTGACGAAGGTGTTGAAGCCGAGCCCCTCACCCTGGAGCAGTGTCCCGAACAGCGTGTCCGATGTCGATGTCCCCATTCGGGGCATCGACGATAAGGCTTGGTGACTGTCAGTCGCCACCGACGGTGACCCGCCTCATTCGTCTGGAAACAACGCCGCCCGCCCGGAGTATTTCGAGCGCGGATTTCGACGAAAGAGGTGCGTGCTTCGCGCCGGATCCTTGTGCTACCCTAAAGTCGTAGCCCGATGGATTTCGACGAGTTCGAACAGCTGGTTCTAAAGGTGCTGTTTGAGACCGACGTCCCGGTGACCGCGGCGCACGTCGCCTACCTCGGTCGAACGTCCGTGCGCACGGCGGAGAAGCACCTGGCGCGAATGGTCGAGCACGGCACACTGAACGTGCGCACCAACGCCGCCGGAGTGGTCGAGTACATCTACCCTGGGCGCAAGCCGATCGCGACGCGCGTCGGCGGCGACACCTCGCTCGGACCGCCGCCGATTTCGACCGGCGATGCGCTCTTCCTGACGCTTCGGCCACGGCCAAGCCCGGGGGTGGCCGTGATGCTCTCCATGCTGATTCCCGGGGCCGGTCACATCTACGCCGGCCGCGCCGGCGCCGGCGTCGCCTGGATGGCGACCACGCTGATGGGCTATGCCTGCTGCTTCCTGCCGGGGCTTTTCCTGCACGGCCTCTGTCTGGTCAGCGCCGCCCAGACCAGACGCAGCAGCAGCAGCTAGAGTCGTCGGGCGCCACCGCTGGCCCGCGGCGGCTGGCCCGTGCCCGACCCGCGCGGCGGCAGGCCCGCGCGGCGGCTCGCCCGCGCCCTACCCGTGCGGCGGCTCGCCCGCGCCCTACCCGTGCGGCGGCTCGCCCGCGCGGCGGCTGGCCCGCGCGCTACCCGCGCGGCGGCTCGCCCGTGTTGGCGGTAGCGGGAGTCTCGAGGCTCTCTTCCTTGCGCTTCTTGAGCTGCCGCAGCTCGTCGAGCGCGCGCTGCACCTCGGGCGTGCTCGAGGCAGCGCTGGCCTCGATGGCCGCCACCGCGGCGCCGACGATCTTGACGTCGTCGATCACCCGGTCGCGCACCGCCTGGTGCATCTCGCGGAACGACGTGTAGAAGTCCTGCAGCTCGTCCCCCTTGCGCAGGCCGAGCGGCGCGGCCCGCAGCCGGTTGTCCCGCACCCGCGCGAACAGGCTGGAGATCTTGTAGAGCGGTCCCACCACCTTGTGCGTGATGAGGATGCCGACCGCGCTGATCGAAAGGATCAGCACGATCCCGAACCCGATGATCCCCCAGAGGACGATCCGGTCCGAGTTGGCGAACTGACCTTGCAGCTCCTGCGCGGTCGCTGGATCGGCGAGCCCGGTGAAGAGGATGATGCGCGAGATCTCGCGCGTCGCCTGGTACATCTTGAAGCCGAGACCGGCGGTCAAGAAGATCGCCACCACCACGATCGTCGCCGTGTAGCGGAGCTGGAGCCCGGCATCGAGCAGGTAGTTCCGCATCTTTCGCTTGTATACAGGCTGCCCTGCTGCTGCTTCACTCGTGGTCATGACACCCTCCCGGTCCGCTGATTCTGTGGCTGTGCATTCTATCTATCCGCCCTGCGACCTGAAAAAATGCCCCAGGTCGTCGCTGAGCTGCCCGGCCGACGCCTCCAGGCAGTCGCGCTGGGCGCTCTCCTTGTCGCGCGGCCGGGATCCCGACTGTAGGCTGGCGCCGGCGTTGGTCCAGCTGATGATGCTCTTGGTCGGCCAGCGCGCCACCATGACCTTGACGTCGCAGTTCGTCTCCGACGCCCCGCCCCCGATCACGTCCTCGAGGCGCGTGATGTTGCCGTCGATGAAGAAGCCGAGCATGCCGGTCTTGGCGAAGTTGTGCTGATCGGCCGCGCTCAACGACAGCGTGACCGACTGCAGCTTGCCGAGCTCCTGGGCCAGCGCGTCGGCGATGATCTTCGAGGCCTCCGGTCCGGCCGACTTGACGCCCCCGGTGAACGGCCCGAAGACCAGGTAGATCTTGGCGTGCTTGTTCCCCCCGCCTCCCGAGAGCAATGCCAACGCCGCCTGCGCCTGTGACTTCACGAAGCCGTCGCTCTCGCTGCGCAACAGATCTCGGAGCGGCTCACTGGCGCGGCTGTCCCCGATCTTGCCCAGCGACTGGGCGGCGATCCCGCGGACGGAGTTGTTCTGGTCGGCGAGCGCCTTGATGAGCGCCGGCACGCCCGCCGGGCCACCCACCTTCCCCAGCGTCAGCGCCGCGCTCACGCGAACCTTGTAGCTCGGATCCTCGACCACCGCGCGGCAGAGGTCATCGACGCTGACGCCCGCGCGCGCCCGCCCGCCCACGACCAGCAGGAGAGCGAGCGCGGCGACGCTGGCCAGCCCGCGCGCCGCACGCGAAGCCTTCATGGCAGTGGCTCCCCAGGCGGCTCCTCGGGGCTCCCGCCGGCGGCGGCGCGCTTCGGGCGTGGCCCGCTCCGCTGCCAGCCGAGCTCGAACACGAAGACGCATCCCTTGCCGCCGTCGAGGTCCTCGGTCCAGATCCTCCCGTCGTGCAGGCCGATCACCGCGTGCGCCAGCGCCAATCCCAGGCCGTAGGTCGCCGACCCGTTGGCGCGCCGGCTGTAGGGCTCGAAGATGCGCGCCCGCTCGGCGCCGGCCAGCGCCAGGCCGGGCGCCACGGCCCGAAAGCGAATGCCGCTGTCGGTCGAACCGATCTCGATGGTCAGCGTCCCGCGCGAGGGGACGCGGCGGAGCGCGGCCATCCCGATGTTCAGCATGGCGGAGGCGAGCAGCTCACGATCGCCGTAGAGCGCGCGCTCGCTCTCGGGTCGCACCAGGACGACCCCCTTGTCGGCGAGGGTGGCGTGCCGCCGCAGCTCCTCGACCACCTCGGCCGCCGTCGCCCCGAGGAGGAGGCGCGCCTCGCGCGGCACCAGCTGGCCGGTCTCGAAGCGGTCGTAGTCGATCACCGTGCGCATCGTCCCCTTGAGCCGCTCGAACACACCCTCGGCGTCGGAGACGCTCTCGTTGAATTCGTAGCGCCGGGGATCGTCAGCGGGGGGCGCGAATTTGGCCAGGTAGTCGACGTTGGCCGCCAGAGCAGCCACCTGCCCCGTCAGGTCGTGCAGGAAGTGCGACAACCAGTGGCGGCGCTCGACGATCTCGGTCTGCTGGCTCCGCTGGCTCCGCTCGGCCCGCCTGTGCAGCGCACGCGTCCGCAAGAGCGCCCAGAGCCGCGCCCGGCGCTCCTGCGCGTCGGTCGACGGCGCGAACACCGCGTCGGCCCCCACCGCCAGGGCCCGCACGCGAAAGCTTCGCAGATCGTTGAGCGCGCAGACGATCACCGGCACGAAGTGGGTTCGGACGTTGTCCTTCAGGCGCGCACAGAGATCCACGGCGCCCGTCGGACGGACCCGATCGTCGACCAGCACCACGTCGGGCGGGTGCAAGAGCGCCTCCTCGAACCCGGCGTCGGCGTCCTCGGCCGTCCGCACGGTCAGCCCCTGCGCCCGCAGAAAATTGACCAGCGGGCGGGCGATCGTGCGGTCGGGCGCCACGATCAACCCTTCGGCCTCGCTCGGTAGCGGGAGCTCGTTACGGTGCGTGGTCCTCTCGTCGGGAAGCATCTCGGCCAGAGCCCGCGACCATCATAAAGCAGCGTCAGATTTAGAGCCATCGCGACGGCGCGCGAAGAAGAAAACGCAAAGCAGGGGAAGCAAGACCAGCGTCGGAATCCGGAGCGACCGCACCGGAATCCAGGGCGACCGCCGCACCCTGGATCGGCCATCTAACGTAACGCGCTATTTATCCTACATGTATGTTTTTTGACTTCATTTGATGACAATGTAAGCTAGACCCATGTCGATCATCTTCGATGCCACCTCCGAAGAGAACACGGGCGCCATCACCGACGAGGCGCTGCGGGAGCATCGGGCCCATCTCCGGTTCGACAAGATGTTCACCGTCCGGCTGGAATCGCTGCTGTTCGGGGAGATCTACTGCATCGCCCGCAACGTCTCGGCGGGAGGGATCTTCCTCGAGCTGCCCGACCCTCTTCCGCTCGGCGCGGCGGTCCGCGTCTGCTTCCTCACCCCGGACAACAACGGAGAGGTGGTGGCGACCGGCGAGGTCAAGAACCACTACTTCATCAACTTCACGCAGGGCGGCGCCACCCGCGCGGTGGCGGGGATGGCCGTCCGATTCACCTCCTTCGAGAACGACGGCCACCACGTGCTCGCCGACTGCCTCAGTCGGATGCGCGTCCTGCACTGACGGAGCCGGCGCTACTCCTCCGCCTGCGGGCGCACCACGATCGTCTCGGAGAGATCCACGGTCGCGCCCGGCTCGATGGGGATCTCCACCTCGCGCGGGCCGCTGGAGATGGGAAGAACGCGCGTCCCGACCCGCACCGAGATCTCGTAGCGTCCGGGCAAGAGCGCGCCGACCGCGAACACCCCGTCGTGATCGATCTCCCCCACCGCCTTGCGCGGGAGGGCCAGCGGCGACTGGCCGAACAGCACCGCCCGCGCCTCGGGATCGAGCGCGCTCCCGCCCCGGGTGATGATGCGCCCGCGCACGCGCGCCCCTCGGTGCGACAGCTTCAGCTCGATCCGTGCGTCCAGGTTGCCGTCGCTGATCTCGATCTTCTCCGGCGGGAAGACCAGCATCTCGCCCCGCCGCGCCCAGAGGTAGTAGGTGCCGAGCTCGAACCGGTCCTGGGCGAATTTTCCCTCACTGTCGACGGCCCAGATGATGGGAGAGCCGGCGTTCCCCAACCCGGCCGAAGGGAGCGCCACGACCGTCGCGTTGGCCTGCCCCTCGCCGTCGGCGTCGAGCACCCGCCCCTCGATGATGCCGGTGCGGACCAGCTTGAAGGCGATCCGCGTGGCCGGCGCGGTGATGCCCCACTTGAGCATCTGCGGGAGCCAGCCGAACTTCGAGGCGCGCAGGAAGTAGCGCTTCACGTCGAGCCCGGCAATCACGAACGTCCCGTCGTCGGCGCTCTGCGTCTCGCCCGCGTCGACCAGATCGTCGGGGCTCCGCACGGCGTTGATGACGACGCCCCCGATCGGCTCCCCTTTGCCGCCGACCACCCGCCCGTGGATGGTCGACTCGGGCCCCAGACGAAAGTTGCGCAGCGTGGTCCCGGCGCGATCGATGCGCAGGTCGGCGATCTCCGTGGCCAGGCCGGCGTGGCTGACGCGGACCGAGTAGGTCCAGGGGCCCGCCCGCAGCCGGACGTGGTAGCTGCCGTCCTTGCCGGAGACCTCGTCGAGAATCGCCGTCCCCTGGAACCAGACGCGGACCTTGGCCCCCTCGATCCGGTGGCCGGCGTCGTCGGTGACGCGCCCCTGGACGACGGCCTCCGGGCGATCGGCCGTGTCGCGGCGAAAGAGCTCGCGCCGGAACTCCTGCTCGGTCGGCAGCAGGCAGCTCGGCACCGTCCGCCAGGGCACGGCGCACTCGGGCGTCAACCGGGAGCAGAAGTCGACGCAGTCGCCGGGATCCTTGGGATCGCAGAGCGACGGCGGGATGGCGTCGGGCTCGACCAGGGCCGGCGTCGGCCCGCGCCCCTCGCACCAGATGCACCCCTCGGGCCGCTCCACGCAGCGGACGTCGCGCGCGTCAGCGACGGCCGTCGAGGTGTTGGGCGCGGCGGAGCGCTCGCGCGAACGGCGGCAGCCGGACAGCGCCGCCAGCACCAGCACCCCGGCCAACCCGATCCCCTGCGCGATTCGTCTTTTCGCCACCGCGCTCTCCGTGTAGATCGATGAGGCGTTTTACTCAAGAGCGCTCATGACCCCACCCCTCTTCATCGTGCTCGAAGGGATCGACGGCTCGGGCACCACCACGCAGCTCGGCCTCGTCGAGCGTCATCTCGTCGGGCGCGGGCGGCGCGTGCACGCCACCCGCGAGCCGAGTCAGGGGCCTGTCGGGCGTTTGCTGCGCGAGATCCTGCTGGGCGGCCACCGGCTTCCGGGCGGCGCGCCCGTCGACGGGGTGGCGATGGCGTTGCTCTTCGCCGCCGACCGGCGCGATCATCTGGCGCGCGAGATCGATCCCGCGCTGGCGGGGGGAAACGACGTCGTCTCCGATCGCTACCTGCTGTCGTCGCTGGCCTATCAAGCGCAGGAAGCTGAGCGCGACTGGGTGGCCGGTCTCGGGCGCGAGCTGCGGGTCCCCGACCTCACTCTGCTCCTCGATGTGCCGGTGGAGGTGGCCGCCGCGCGCCGCCGCGCCGCCGGACGCCCCGACGAGCGTTACGACGCCGACGAGGTTCAGACCCGCGTCGCAGCGCGCTACCGAGAGCTCTGCGCCGCCGATCCGCGCGCCACGATCCTCGACGCGCGCGGCAGCGTCGAGGAGGTCGCCCGCGCCGTCGCCGCCGCCGTCGACCGCTTCATCTAACGACGTTGCGACCGAAGCTGCGCGGCCGGGCCAGCTTCGGTCAAATACCTGCCGCGCCGATCAGCGGTGCTTCTTGCCCTTGGCTTTTTTGGCGGAGTGCTTCTTCGCCGCAGCCGGGTGCCCCTTGGGAGACTGATCGTCGTCGGCCGCGGCGGGCGCGGCGGGCGCGGCGGCGGGCGCTGCTGGAACCGGGGCGGCGGCTGCCGGTGCCGGCGGCGCGGGCGGAGGTGGCGCCGGCGGGGTCGGCTGCGTGGCGACCGGCACCGGCATCAGGGCAGCCGCGCTCTGCGCGACGTGCTTGCCCCTAAACCCCAGGTAGACCCCGACGATGAGCCCCAGCACCACGACGACCGCGGCGACAATGATGGCGGTGCGCTTGCCGCCGCCAATCTCGCCCATCATTTCTTCCGCGCTCATCCGGTCACCGGGGACGACGCCGCCGACGGTCGGGAGCGAGGTGCTGGTGGCGCCCGAGCGCAAGGAGTACTTCTTTCGATCGTCCACCGAGACGTTGCCCTCGTCGCGGTAGCGATCCTCGAGCGGCTTCGCATCGGCCGGCGCGAGCTCGGGCTCCGGCGCCGGCGCGCCCGCTTTGGCACGCGAGGCATCGAGCTTGGCCCGCGCGTCGGCGACCATCTGGTCGACGTCCCCCTGCTTGAACCAGAGGGTCTCGCGGAAAGCAGCGGAGCCGGTCGGCTTGACCGGCGCCGGGCCACCCGCCGGTGCCGGCGCCGAGGCTGGCATAGGAGCGACGGGCGGTGGCGTCGCCTGGGCCCCGCCGTCGACATTACCCGGCCGTGTCACCACGCCCGGAATCCCGCCTGGAATCCTGGCCGCCGGGAGAGCCACCATCGTCGCGGCAATCGCAGCACCGTGCGTCCGGCGTGGGCCCGCGCCTTCAGGGCTCGGGCCTTGGCCCGTCGGGCGCGCGACGGGCGGCGGCGTTGCCTGCGGATCGGCCAGCGGCGCGGCATCCATGGCAACCGTGGCGATCGGAAGCGTCGCGTTGGCAGGGTTGACACGCGTCTGTGCGCCGGCACCGTTCGCCTCGGCGCGCGCGGCCAGCGCCTGGTCGACCAGCTTCTGCGCCTCGGGCGAGCCGCCGGCGAACATCATCGTCTTGGCAAAGCCCACGCCCCGCGCCGGATCGGCGGTGCTCGGCGCGACGGCCATCAGCCCGGCGACGTCGGTGAGGAACTGCCGCATGGTCAGCGGGCGGCGGTTCGGGCTCTTATCCATGGCCTTGCCGACGACGCGATCGATCTCGGTGTTGAGTCCTGGCACCCGCAGGCTGGGGGGAACCGGCGTCCCTTTCAGCACCTGCTCGAGGACGGCGCCCGCATCGGCCCCTTCGACCGGCGGCTGCCCGGTGAGCATGAAGAGCAGGAGGCCCCCCAAGCTGTAGGTGTTCGAGCGCTGGTCGACCAGCTTCCCTTCCGCCTGCTCGGGCGAGAGATATTCGGGGACGCCGAACACGATCTCCGTCACCGGAACGGGCGCCACGAAGTTGATCAGCTTGACCTGATCGTCGGCGCCGACGATCACGTTCTTCGGCGCGAGGTCGTGGTGCACGACGCCGACCTTTTGCCCCTCGAGCAGCGCCTCGCCGATCTGAGCGACGATCTTCTTGGCGCGCTCGAGCGGGAACGGCCCAGCGGCCGCGACCACCTGCCCGAGCGTCTCCCCGTCGCACAGCTCGCTCACCACGAACAGCTGCCCGTCGGGCTCCTTGCCGAAGTCGGTGATCTTGGCGAGGCGGGGGCTCTGGGCGCGTTGCAGCTGCTTGAGCTCGCGCTGCGAGCGCTCCACCACCGCGGGGGAAGTCAGCACGGCGCGGGTGACGCGCTTGTAAGCGACGGTCGTGCCGGTCTGCAGGTCGCGGGCGCGGAAGACCGCACCGCTGCGGCTGCCCCCGATCTGACCCTCGATCTCATAGCGCGCGGGTGGCACCTCCGCGACGACGTCCAGACGGCGTGGGCCCCCAGGCGTCGCGCAGGTCTCCTGCGGACAAAAGTTGGCGTCGTCGGGATACTTGGTCTGGCAGTTCGGGCAGACTTTCATCCGGCTCCTGGCCTCACGACCTGGGGACGAGCAAGCGAGGTCGCCGATCGTCGCGCGACGTCAAACCCTAGTTAACACACACTTTGTAGCGAAGATCAATAATTGCCCTGAGCAATTTCCGTTCGCCGGCTCCCAGCAACGCCGGCACCGCTGCCGACGCGACGCCGTTGGGGACGGCCATCTTTGGGCGCCCCGGGGTTGGGGCGCCCGGGCGCACCCGCCTCCGGCCCCGCCCTTTCGGCTAGTCCTTGGGAGGCGTGCCGAGAACGGCGAAGAGCTTCTCCGCCGAGAGAGTCGATTGCTTCGACTCCACGGCCTTGCGCTTCTTGCCCATGGTGGCGTGCTTGCGCACCCGCCGCTTCCAAGTCTTTCGTGTGTTCGAAGCCATCGCCGCGGCCTTCTATCACAGCCGCGTGGCGGAGACCACCCCTTGGATGGTCTCCAGGCTCCGAAGGACGGTCTTGAGCTGGTCGAGGTGGCCGACCGTGACCTGGAATGTGTTCACCGCCCGGCCGTCCTCCGAGGTCCGGCACCTGGCCTGGGAGATGTTCACCCCGTGCTCGGTGAACGACTTGGAAATGGCGGCCAGCAGGCCGGGACGGTCGGAGCAGGTGACCTGGACCGCGACCGGCCGAACCGTCTTCGATTCGTCGTCCCAGCTAGACGTCGACCCGGCGCAGGGGATCGAGATCGAGCGCCTTCGGGCACTCGCGGGTGTGAATGACGACGCCGTGGCCGCGGCTGATGAACCCGATGATCGAGTCGCCCGGGACCGGCGTGCAGCACTTGGCGAACTTGACCAGGATGTCGGCCTCCCCCTGCACCTTGATTCCGCCGATCGAGCGCTTGGGGATCGGGCGGCGGGCGGCGGCGGGGATCTCCGTGGCCGGCGCGGCGGGCGCCGTCCGCGCCATTGCTGACGCGATCGGCGAGGACGGCGTCCGCGGCGTGCCCCGGGCTCACCTTGCCGTAGCCGACGGCGACCAGCAGATCGTCGGCGGTACCGAGGCGGAGCCGCTGCGCCGCCGCGTCGAGCAGCCCCTCGCGCTCGGCCGAGGCGAGCGCGGCGTCCTGCTTGCGCAGCTCACGCCCCAGGAGATCGCGCCCCATCTGCCGGCTGCGCTCCCGCTGCTCCATCCGGATGTAGTGGCGGATCTTGGTGCGGGCGCGGCTGGTGATGACGAACTTGAGCCAGTCCTTGGACGGCTTCTGGTTGGTCGAGGCGAGGATCTCGACGGTGTCGCCGTTGCGGAGCGCGTAGCGCAGCGGAACGATGAGGCCGTTGACCCGCGCGCCCGAGCAGTGCTCGCCCACCTGCGTGTGGATGGCGTAAGCGAGATCGATGGGCGTCGATCCCTTGGGCAGCGCCTTGACGTCCCCCTTGGGGGTGAAGACGAAGACCTCGTCCTGAAAGAGATCGATCTTCGACCGTCTCGATGAACTCGGTCGGATCCTTGAGGTCGCGTTGCCACTCCATGAGCTGGCGCAGCCAGGCGAAGGCCTTGCCGTCGTCGGCGCCGGGCGTCTTCTGTTCCTTGTACTTCCAGTGCGCCGCGATCCCCTGCTCGGCGATCCGGTGCATCTCCTGGGTCCGGATCTGCACCTCCATCCGCTCGGCGCGCGGGCCGATCACGGTGGTGTGCAGCGACTGGTAGAGGTTCGGCTTGGGCAGCGCGATGAAGTCCTTGAACCGTCCGGGAACCGGCGTCCAGTTGGAGTGCACGACGCCGAAGCACCGCGTAGCAGTCGCGCACCGACTCGGTGATCACCCGGAAGGCGAGCACGTCGTAGATCTGCTCCACGTCGCGCCCGGTCTTCTTCATCTTCTGGTAGATCGACCAGAGGTGCTTGGCGCGGCCGTAGACCTGGGCCTTGATCTCGCCTTCTGCCATCACCGTCTTGAGCCGCTCCACCACCTCGGTGATGTAGCGACTCGCGCGTGCCGGCCGTCTCCGCCAGCCGCGCCACCAGCTGCCCGTGCTCTGCCGGCTCGAGGTAGCGAAACGCCAGGTCCTCGAGCTCCACCTTCATCCACTGGATCCCGAGCCGGTTGGCGAGCGGCGCGTAGATCTCCATCGTCTCGCGCGAGATGCGCTCCTGCTTGTCGCGCGGCATGTGGGCCAGCGTGCGCATGTTGTCGACGCGGTCGGCGAGCTTGATCAGGATGACGCGGATGTCGCGCGCCATCGCCAGCAGCATCTTGCGGAAGTTCTCCGCCTGCCGCTCCTCGCGCGTCGTCCAGGGGATCTGGCCGAGCTTGGTGACCCCCTCGACGAGGAACTGGATCTCGGTGCCGAAGAGCCGCCCGATGTCCTCGGCGGTGGCGCTGGTGTCCTCGACGCAGTCGTGCAGCAGGCCCGCGCAGACCGAGGGGACGTCGAGCCGCAGCTCGGAGATGATGCGCGCCACGCCGAGCGGGTGGACGACGTACGGCTCGCCCGAGCGGCGCTTCTGGCCGGCGTGCCGCTCGGCCGCGAAGGCGAAGCTGCGTTCGATGAGTCCCGTGTCGGCGGCGGCGTCGTAGCCGCGCACCTGGGTGCAGATCTCCTGAACCTCGGTCATTGGCTGGGCGGTTGTCCCCTCGTCCGCGCCTCACCGAGCAGCGCGTGGCCGTAATGCCCGCGCCGCGCGCGTGCACAGCGAGCCGCGACATATATCGACGACAGCTCCTTGAGCGCGGTTTCGAGGTTGTCGTTGACCACCAGGTAGTCGTACTCGCCGAAGTGCTCGAGCTCGCGCGTCGCGGTCACCAGCCGCCGCTCGATGGCCGCCGGCGCGTCGGTGGCGCGGCGGCGCAGCCGCCGCTCGAGCTCGGCCATCGACGGCGGCAGGATGAAGACCAGCACGCTCTCCTCGGGCCACTGCCGGCGAATCTGCGCCCCCCCCTGCCAGTCGACGTCGAAGAGGTAGTCCTTGCCGTCCTCGAGCGCGCGGTTGACGGTGTGGACCGCGGTGCCGTAGCGGCTCGCCGTGGACCACCGCCCACTCGGCAAACTCGTTCCGCTCGACCATGCGGGTGAACTCGTCCTCGGTGATGAACTTGTAGTCGACACCGTCGCGCTCCCCCTGCCGCGCGGCGCGGGTGGTATACGAGACCGAGAACTCCAGCCGTTCCTGCTCGGCCAGGAGGTGCGCCAGCGTGGTCTTGCCCGCCCCTGAGGGGGACGAAATCACGAGCAGGATGCCCCGGCGCGTCCCCAGCTCCTCGTCTGTCATCGTGCGAATCCTACCATCGCCGTCGACGACGGCCGAGTTTCGCCTCTCTCACTCCACGTTCTGGGCCTGCTCGCGCAGCTTCTCCAGCTCCGCCTTGGCGTCGATGACCAGCGCGGCCATCTCGGCGTCCTGCGCCTTGGACCCGACTGTGTTGAGCTCCCGGCCGATTTCCTGGATGACGAAGTCGAGCTTTCGGCCGACGGCGCCACCCACCTCGAGGATCTCTCCCAGGTGCCCGAGGTGCGTCTCCAGCCGGACCAGCTCCTCCGAGACGTCGAGGCGCTCGGCCATGAGGGCAATCTCCTGGGCCAAGCGTGCCGGATCGAATCCAAGGTTGCCCAGCCTGCCCGGGCTGCGGATCGTGCGCCCCCAGCCGCTCCTGCAGCCGTTGCGCGAACCTGTCGGGCAGCGTCGCCGCCCGCACCCTCAGCGCCGCCGCCAGCTGGCCGAGCCGGGTGCGCCGCGCGCCGAGATCGACCGCCAGCGCTGCCCCTTCCCGGGCC
>CAVRRT010000163.1:0-11868 GCA_963723305.1 uncultured Pseudomonadota bacterium | reverse complement strand
GCGCAACACGCCGATCCAGGGGTCGGCGGCCGACCTGCTCAAGCTGGCGATGATCCGGGTCGAGCGGGCGCTCGCCGGCAAGACGGCGCCGGTCCATGAGGCGGCGCTCCTGCTCACCGTCCATGACGAGCTGGTGTTCGAGGTCCCCGAAGCGGGGGTGCAAGACTTCAAGCAATGGATTAAGAACGAGATGGAAGCAGTCTTCCAGCTGGCGGTTCCGCTGGTGGTCGATGTCGGCGCGGGTGCGACCTGGGGCGCCGCGCACTGAGCGGATGTCCGGGGGCGCGAACCGCATCGAGTCAGGTATGATGAAGGCCCTCATGCACGGGGCGATTTCACGCTGGACGGCGATCGTCGGCGCGGCGGTTTTGTCCGCGGCGGGGGTGGGCTGCCGGCGTCCGGCGCCGCCGCCCCGGCCATCGCCGGCGGCGGGGCAGGCGACCGCGACTGCCGGCGGCGCGACCGTCGATCAGAGTTTGCCGAATTCGCCGAGCTCGCCGAGCTCGTCTGATTCGCACGCCTCGCACGATTCGTCCGAGCCGCCGCCGCGCCCGCTGCGCCGCTGCTTCCCAGAGCATCCGGCCTGGGTCGACGCGCCGGTCGCGGATCTGCTCGACAAGGCGGCTGAGCTCTTCGACCAGGGGGACTACGCCGGGACGCTGGCCTGCGCCGAGGAGGCGGCCCGCGCGGCGCCGCGTTCGGTCGAGGCGCACCACAACCGGGCCATCGCGCTCATGCGGCTCGACCGACTCGACGAGGCGCGCGACGCGCTCGAGCTGGCCCTGGCGCTGGGGCCCGACGATCCGGAGACGCTGGAAGCGGCGGCCGATCTGCAGATCAACCAGCTCCCGCCGTCGAGCGATCGATCGACGTTGGGCCTGGAGTACGCCCGACGCGGCAGCCGGCACGTCTCGCGCCGCGACAGCGAGGAGGTGGCGCGGCTGGCGCTGCTGGAAGGGCAGGCGCTGATCGATCTGGGGCGGGCGGCCGAAGCGCTGCGCCGGATCGATGCGGCGGTCGGCGTGCAGCCTCACTTCTCGGCGGCGATCTACGAGCGCGGGGTGGCGCTGTTCGAGCTTTGCCGCTTCGACGAGGCGCGGGCGACGTTCACCAAGGTGCTGGCGGAGACGCCTGATCACGCGCACGCGCTCTATCACCTGGGCCTCATCGAGGAACGCGCCGGCGATGACGTCGCGGCCGCGCGCCACCTGGCCGCGGCGACGGCCGCCGATCCCAAGTCGTTCCCCCCGCGCCTGAGATCAGCCAGCCCGACTTCACCGCCCGGGTAGAGCGCGCGGTGGCGGCGCTGCCCTCCGACTTTCGCCGCGACCTCTCCGGCATCAACGTTCAGGCCGCCGACCTGCCGGATCTGGAGGATCTGACCGCCGAGAAGCCGCCGCTGTCGCCCACCATCCTCGGTCTTTTCCGCGGGCTCCCGCTCGACTACGACGATCGGGCCGCGGCGCCCACGCCGGCAGGGCGCTCACGCAAGGGGCACGCCGCGCCGCCGCCCAGCGCGCCCGTGCAGTGCGACGCCGGTGACCGCGCCATCGTCCTTTATCGTCGAAACCTGCTGCGCACCGTGAAGGACGGCGCCGAGCTGGACCAGGCGATCACCCGGACGCTCCTGCACGAGGTCGGTCACCTGCGCGGTGAAGACGACGGATCGCTGCGCGATCGCGGTCTCGAGTAATACATTTAGCTCCGTGATCCGCGCCGTCGGGCTGTCGAAGACCTACGGGCGCCCGGGCGACGATCGCCCCGCCGCGCTGGACGGGGTCTCGTTCGAGGTGGGGCGCGGGGAGATCGTGGGCCTCCTTGGGCCGAACGGCGCCGGCAAGACGACCATGATGCGGATCCTGACCTGCTTCCTGGCGCCGACGCGCGGGACGGCGACGCTGGCGGGGGCGTCGATCGCCGACGATCCGCGCGGCGTCCGGCGGGCCGTCGGCTACCTCCCCGAGGCGGTCCCGCTGCCGCCCGAGATGCGGGTCTGCGAATACCTCGACTTTCGCGCCGCGCTCAAAGGGATCGCGCGGCGGGCCCGGGTGGCCGCGGTCGCCGAGGCGATCGAGGCGGTCGGGCTGGGCGCGCGGCGGGCGCAGATCGTGGGGACGCTGTCGCGCGGCTACCGGCAGCGGGTGGGGCTGGCCGACGCGCTCCTCGGCCGCCCGCCCATCCTCATCCTCGACGAGCCGACCGTCGGCCTCGATCCCAACCAGATCCGTGAGACGCGCGCGCTCATCCGCGAGCTCGGGCGCGAGCGGACGATTCTGCTCTCGACGCACATCCTCTCCGAGGTGGAGGCGGTCGCCACGCGGGTCATCATCTTGAACCGCGGCCGGATCGCGGCCGCGCAGACCGGGGCCGAGCTACGGGAGCGGCTGGCCGGCGCGCGCCGGGTGATCGTCGAGGTCGGCGGCGAGCTCGGCCTGGCGGCGCGCGCGCGCGCCCTGGAGGTCTTCCGCGCCGTGGCCGGCGTCGCCGCCGCCGCGCCCGAGGGGGAGACACGCCTCGTGTTGACGCTGGCGGCGACCGCGACCGCCACGCCAGGCGGCTCCTCCGACGGCGCGCCGGACGACGGCCTGATCCGCGAGGCGGTGTTTCGCGCGGCGGTCGCGGCCGGCCTCACGCTGCGCGAGCTGCGGGTGGAGGCCCCCTCGCTGGAGGAGCTGTTCGTGCGCGCGACCTCCGAGCCCGCGGGGCCGCCGGCGTGAATCGGCTGCTGGCGATCGCCCGCCGCGAGTGGGCCGCCTATTTCAGGACGCCGGCGGGCTGGGCCGTGCTGGCGCTGTTTCTTCTCCTGCAAGGGATCGTCTTCTGGATGTTCGTCCAGTTCCTCGGCCGTCCGGACGCGCCGCCCGGTGGGGTGATGGAGTTCTTCTTCGGCGGGACGATTCTCTACTGGATCGCGCTCGGCCTCCTCGCCACGGTGGTGCCGATGCGGCTGGTCTCAGAAGAGCTGCGCACCGGCACCATCGAGCCGCTCTTGACCGCGCCGGTCTCGCCCGCCGAGGTGATCCTGGGAAAGTGGCTGGCGGCGCTGGGGTTCTACCTAGCGGCCTGGGCACCGACGTTCCTCTATCTCGTCTACCTGCGGCGGGTCGGCGCCACGCTCGATCCGGGCCCGATCGTCGCCGGCTATCTGGGAACGCTGCTGCTCGGTGCGGCGGCGCTGGCGATCGGCCTGCTGGCGTCGGCGCTGACCCGCAACCAGCTGGTCGCGGCGACGCTGTCGTTCGTGGCCTTTCTCGCCACGCTGCTCGCCGGCGCGCTAGAGGCAGAGGTGCGGGCGCCGGCCGCCGCCGCGGCGCTCCGGCGCTACAGCCTGTTCCGGATGATGGAGGACTTCGGCCACGGCATCGTCGATTCGCGGCCGGTGGTCCTGCTGGTGACGGTCGCGGCCCTGGCGCTGGCGGCGGCGGCGGCGCGGGTCGCCGGGCTGCGCGGGCCGACCCCGCTCGATGCGCCGCGCGGGCGGCGCTGGTCACCGCGGGTGGCCGCCATTCTGGTCGTGGCCATCGCGCTCCTGACCAACCTCATCGCCGCCCGCCAGTTCGTGCGCGGCGACTGGACGCGCGGGTCGCTCTACGCGCTCTCCGACGAGACCGTCAACGTGCTCCACGACCTGCCGCGCCCGGTGACGGCGACGATATTTCTTTACCCCAAGCGCGACTCGGAACGGGCGCGCGCCATCGCCGGCTTCATCCGCGAGCTGACCGAACGGTTCACCCGCCAATCGGGCGGAAAATTTCAGGCCGAGGTGATCGATCCGGATCGCGCCCCCGATCGCGCCGAGGCCGCTGCCAAGCGCTACGGCATCGGTGCCTACGAGATGGGGCAGGGGGTGGTCATCTTCAGCTCGGGCGCGCGGTCGAAGGTGGTGACCGAGGACGAGCTGGTCGAGCCCGAGGTCGACGCCGACGGTGAGCCAGGCCCGGCCATCCACGCCTGGCGGGGCGAGGCGGCGTTTGTCTCCGCGCTGTTGGCCGTCACCGACGATCGGCCGCCGCTCATCTGCTTCAGCAAGGGGCACGGCGAGCCGGACATCGAGTCGCTGGAAGACGGCGGCTACGCCACCTTCGCCGAGAGCCTGCGCCGCGATGGCGAGGAGACGCGGGCCGTCGACCGGATGGCGGACGCCGCCGGCGCCGGCTGCCGCGTGCTGGTGATCGCCGAGCCGACGCGCGCGTTCTCGCCGCCCGAAGTGGCGGCCGTCGAGGCGTTCGTCGAGGGCGGCGGGCGTCTCCTGGCCATGCTGGGCCCCACCTTCGCCAGCGGCGGCGCTGCCTTCGCCGACGTCGGGCTGGGGCCGCTGGCCGCGCGTTACGGCATACGCCTGGGAGACGACCTGGTCGTCGACCCCACGCGCGCCAGCGACGTGGAGGGGCCCTCGGTCTGGGCCGCCGGTCCCGACAGCTATGCCCCGCACCCGATCACGGCGCGCTTCGGAGGGCGGCTCACCTACTGGCCGCGCACGCGCGAGATCGCTCCGCTCGAGGCGCCGCCGCCGGGCTGGACCGTCGCGCCGCTCGTCCACACCAGCGCCGAGGGTTGGGGCGAGACCGATCTTCCCACCATCCGCGGCGACGCCGATCTGACCTTCGACACCGGCCGCGATCGGAAGGGGCCGGTGATCGTCGCGGTGGCCGTGGAGCGCGCCGCCACCACCGCGACACCGGCGACCCGGCTGGCGTTCCTGGGCACCGGACGCCTGGTCATGAACTACCGTCTGGCGGGCGTCACGCTGCGCGACTACGACGCTGACTTCGTCCTCTCGACGATCGCCTGGCTCGCCGATCGGGAGGCGCGCCTCGGGATCGGCCCCAAGCTCACCGAGCGGGTGGCGCTGACGCTCACCGCCGCCGAGGTGAGCTGGGCGTTTCGTCTGTTCGTCCTCGGGCTGCCGCTGCTGGCGCTCGGGGCCGGCCTCTGGGTCTGGTCGCGGCGGCGGGTCTGAGGCGTCGGAGGTTTGATGCGGAGGGTGGCGGGTCTGGCGACGGTGGTGGTGCTGATGGCCGTCTATCTGCTGTTCGGCAACCGGCATACCGGCCGCGGCTCCGCTGCGCGGGCGCGCCTGGTCGCGGCCTTCGATCGCGCGGCGGTGCAGCGGGTCGTCATCGCGCGCGCGCTGGTGCCGCCGTTCTCGCTGGTCCGACAGCCGCCGGGGGATGAGCCGGCCTGGCGCGAGAGCCCGGGTGACCTGCCGGCAGACGACGCTGCCGTCGAGGATCTGTTAAGCGCCATCGATCTCGCCGAGACGACACGCACCGCCGAAATTACGCCGCAGGCGGCCGGGCTGGTACCGCCCCGGCTGACGATCGAGATTGGCGGGCCGTCGCCTGCTCCGGTCACGATCGAGCTGGGACAGCGTGACGCCGCCGGCCGCGGGGTGTTCGCCCGCGTCGGTGGAGCGCCGGCGATCCGGGTGGCGCCCGCGCGTCTGAGCGAGCTCGCCGATCGAGAGCCCTGGGCGTTTCGCGATCGGCGGCTGGTCCCGCTCCCGGCCGAGGCGATCACCGCGATCAGTTGGCGCCAAGCGAAGACCGGCAGCGATCACCGGCTGCGGCTCGACGCCGGCCAGTGGCACGACGCCGAAGGGCAGCGGCTCGCGCCGGAGCGGGTGACCGAGAGCCTGCGCCGTCTTCTCGCCCTGCACGCCAAACGGTTCGAGACCCCGCGCCTCCTGCCGGCGTCGGTCGCGCGGATCGACGTCGAGGGGGAGGGTGGGGTGACGATTCACCTGGCGCTGCCGGACGAAGCTTGCGCTGCGACCGAGGGAGCGCGCGTCGAGCGCGAAGGACCAGCCGGCGCCGACGGGGCTTGCCTGCAGTCCGAGGCGCTCGGGGATCTTTGGCGTGCGCTGGCGGCGGCCTCGGTTCCCGATCTGCGCCTCGTCGCCGCGCCCCCCGAGACGGTGACCCGCGCCGAGGTCGACGAAGACGGCCGGCGGCTGCTTCTCACGCGCACGCCCGGCGGCGCCTGGCGGTTCGAGGCTCCCCGGGTTTCGTACGCCGCGGATCCGCGCGCGATCGCCGACTGGTTGGCCGCGCTCCGGGGTGTCCAGGCGCGGACGTCGCCGGCCACACGGAGGCCGCGCGTGCGCCGCCTGACGATCGACGGCCGGGCGCGCGAGGTGGTCGAGATCTCGCCCGGTGATCCCGGGTACGCGCTGGTCGATCCCGATCCGCTCCGCTTCCGCGATCGCGCCGTGCTCGACTTCGCGCACTTCGACGCGCGGGAGCTAAGGCGCGCGACCGCCGCGGGCGCTGTCGCGCTCGCCAGCAGCGACGGCGATACCTGGCGGGTGCTCGCGCCGGCCGGTGCGGCGGCCGACGGCACGAACGTCGCGCGCGTGATCGGGGCGCTCGGCAACCTGCGGGCGGAGGCGTTCGCGGCCAAGCCGCCCGCCGGCGCGCCGGAGGTCACGCTCGAGGTCGCCGTGCAACCGCCGGGCGAGGCCACGCCGACCCGCCACCTGATCGAGCTCCACAAAAAGAAAGAGGCGCCCGGTTGTACCGGACGCCTCGATCATGACGTCGCGTTCTCGCTCGGAGAGGCGGCCTGCGACGAGCTCCGCCTGGGCCTCCTGAAGTAGCGGCTCCGGGCGTCGCTGCTTGCTACTTCTTGCCCTTGGCGCCCTTCTCGGCGTCGATGCGGGCGCCGCCGACCTTCTCGGCCGGCTTCCCCTCGAGGTTGATTGTCTGCGCGTCGGGCGGCAGCACGGCGTTCCCCTCGGCGACCACGGCGCCCGACGCGTCCTGCATCTTCTTGTGGATGATGAGGCCGTCGGAGGCGGCGAACCCGCCCATCGAGTTGATTGAGAAGGTCCCGGTCACGACGTACTGCTCGCCGGCCTTGGCCACCAGCGGCTTGGGCTTGCCGGTGTTCCAGTCCTTGACCGGGTAGTCGGCCACCAGCAGACCGTGGTCGACCTTGGTCGTTGCCGTGTCACCGAGGAAGAAGTGGGGCTGGTCGCAGGGGCGGCAGCCACCCTTCATCGCCGCCGGATTCCGGCGCGGGCGGTCCCTTGCCCGGCAGTCCGCCCGACTTCATCTCCTTCTTCTTTTCCTTCTTGGTCTTGGCGGCCAAGTCGTCGTTGCACTTCCGCTGCTCGGCGGGGCACTCGTAGATGGTCAGCAGGTACGCGCGCACCTGGACGTCTTTGTCCAGGTACTGGTTCATGTGCTTGCGGAGGCCGTAGATCGACATCTCGCCGCTCGGGTATTTCTCCGGCGCGGTCTGGATGTTGAAATTCGGCGAGGGGGGCAGATCCACCTTAATCGGTGGCAGCTCCTGCCCCTGACCGTAAGCTAGCCGCATGCTGCTCGGGGCGAGCAGCATTACTGCCAAAGGAATAGTCCGGTGATATACGGTCGGCAGTCGCTTCATGGACGAGCCCTCCACCGCGCGATGCGGGTGAAACTGAATAACACAGCAGTTTTTGTCGAGCAAGCGCGGCCGTCACGGTTTGCGATCGTGCTGGCGCTCGTCGTTTTGGCGTCGGGCGGCTGCCACTGGAAGAAGGTCGAGCCGGCCGCTGGACACGCGCCGGCTGGCTCCGATCTCCCGCCGATGCATCCGCCACCGCCGCCCGCGGAGACGCTGCCGGCACCGGCCGACGTCCCGGCGCCGGCCCGCCGTGGCGGCTCGCTGCGCGTTCACCTCGACGCCGAGCCGACCAGCCTGTTGCCGCTGGCCGAGTCGGACGCCGCCGCCGCGCAGGTGACGAACGGCCTGGTCTACGAGACGCTGCTCGACTGCCGCGACGGCAGCTACAAGCCTGGCCTCGCCGAGAGCTGGGACGTTTCGAACGACGGCATGCGGCTGGTCGTGCGCGTGCGCAGCGGCGTTCACTGGCACGATCACCGCGCCTTCGGCGTGCTCGATGTGCAGGCCACGGTCGAGCCGCTCCTGCGCGCGGGGACCGACGCGCCGGTGCTGCGCGCCGAGCTGGCCGACGTGGCCTCGATCGAGCTCGTCACCGAGCGGACGGTCCGCTTCGTGCTCAAACGTCCCTCCGATTTCGCGCTGCGCGCGCTCTGCGACGTGCCGATGCTCCCCGATCATCTGGTGCGCGGCGTTCGTCCGGAGGCCTCGCCGATCGCGCGGCAGCCGATCGGGACGGGACCGTTTCGCTTCGCGGGGTGGGACCACGGCAAGCGGATCCGCCTCGAGCGAGCGCCCGAATACTGGGGACAGCCCCCCGGCGTCGACGAGATCGTCTTCGACCTCGATCCCGACGCCGTCCACGCGCTCAACCGCACCCGCCGTGGCGACATCGACGTCCTGTCACGGGTGATCGACGCCCACTATCCGGATCAGGTCGAGCCGACCACGCTTCACGGCGGCACGACGCTGCTCCGCCTGAGCTCGCGCCGCTATTCGTTCCTCACCGTCAACCACCTGCGCTATCCACTGGCCGATCCACGCTTTCGCAAGGCGCTGGCGATGCTCTGGGATCGCGTCCGCTTCGCCAGCGAGCTGCACAACGATCTGGCCCTCCCGATCGGCGGGCCGCCGCTGGTCGACGATCTGCCGGCGCCGCCGCTCGATCGCCCGCGCGCGGCCGCGGCGCTCGACGACGCCGGTTATCGCGACAGCGACGCTGACGGGGTGCGCGATCACCTCGGTCATCCGATCCGCCTCACGCTGCTCGAGCCGGCCGGCAACCGGCAGTTTCACGTGGAGGCGCACGCTTTCGCGCTGGAGGCGCGCAAGGTCGGCATCCTGATCGATCTGCTGCCCGCGGACGCGGCCACGATCCTGCAGCGGCTCAAGCACGGCGACTTCGATCTGGCGCCGCTCATCTGGGAGGGGACGCCCGACGAGGATCCCGAGCCGCTCTACGGTGCTGGCGGAGCGTTCAACTACGGCGGCTACCGCTCGAGCGCGCTCGAGGCGCTGATTGACGAGGCGCGCGGGGCGGCCGGCCCGGTCGCACGCGCGCCGATCCTGACCCGCATCGCGCGTCTCCTCGGCGACGAGCAGCCGGTGATCTTCCTCTATCGTTACGACGTCCCCGCGCTGGCCTCGACGCGTGTCCACGGCCTCGGGGCGGTCGGCGACCGCCTCGATCTCCGGCGCGTCTGGGTCGATCCGTGATCGCCTTGACGCTGGCGCTGGCGCTGGTGCAGGCGCTCGAGCCGGCCGCGGCGGCGAAGGGGTGCCTGCCGGCCAAGCCGGCGCCGGGAGCCGGCGTCGCCGATCCGTTTCGGGCGCCCGATCCGCAGGCGACGGAGCTGAACGCCGCGGCCAAGGTGCTCTATCGCCAGGGAAAGTGGGAGGAAGCGCGCACGGAGTACCGCGCGGCCCTGGCGGCCGATCCGGCCTTCCTGGCGCCGCGCCTCAACATCGCCTGCTCCTTCGTGCGGCAGGAGCGCTTCTCCGAGGCTGCGCGTGAGGTGCGCGCGCTCGTCGCGAGCGCCTACGTCCCCTGGTCGCGCGAGGTGCTCGAGGCGGCCGATCTGGGGGCGCTCAAGGTGCAGCCGCAGATGGCGGAGGTGCGGCGTGCGCTGGGCGAGGCGGCGCTGGCGTGGGGAGCGGGTCTCGACGAGAGCGTCATCTTCGTCGGTCGGCAACGGGCGCCGTTGCGCGTGCCCCCCGACGGCGCGGGTGAATTCATCCTCAACCCGCACCAGGAGGTCTTCGCCTTCACGCCGGCGACCGGGCTCTACCGGCAGCTCACCGCGGAAGACGGACATGTGGTGGCGGTGGCGCTGGCTCCCGATCGCCGCCGGATCGTCTACGTCACGGCCGAGAAGCTCGTCCGCGGCGCCAAGCCCGGCGCCGTCAAGCTGGACGGTGTCGCCCTGCGCGAGCTGGCGCTCGTCACGATGACCACCGATCCGCCGGTCCCGATCGCGGGCGGCGTGCGCAGGTTGGAGATCGGTGGGATGCCGCACGGGTTTGCCTTTCGCATCGACGGGGAGCGGATGAACGGCCAAGGCCTGTTCGTGGTCGGTGCGGCTCACACGCTGGTCCCGCTGGGGAGTGCCAGGCTGACGGGATCGCCGCTGGCGGTGCTGACCGCGGACGGGGCCCTCCCCGTCGCGTCCGTGGCGGTTCCGGGCGGGTGTCGGGTCACCGCGCGTGACGTCAATTCGCCTGGTGGCGGCCGGTCCGTCGTCGTCTCCGCGCCCGGTCATCCCCGGCGGATGATCGGCGGGGCGTCGGGTGCAGGGCTGGCCGGGCTTCCGCTCCCGTGAGCGGCGTCATAGGTTGAAAGAGAGTGAAAAATTGCGCTGGAAACCAGGTGGGATAATGTACGACCATGTCGGCAAAAACTCGCATCATCTGGATTGTCCCGGCGGTCGTCCTCGCCTCTTGGATGGCGGTTCGCTCGCTCGCTGCGCTTCCCGCTTACGGCCTGGAGGATCCGCCGATGGTGACCTCCACGCCCAAGATCGCGGATCCGGTGCTGGCCGAGATGATCTCCCGCTTCGCCGTCGAAGCGCGCCTGCACCGCTACTAGGAAGGGAGCCATGAGCCTCAGCCTCGTGACGGGCGGGGCGGGCTTCATCGGCTCGTCGCTGGCCCGGGCGCTGATCGCGCGCGGTGATCGTGTGCGCGTCATCGACAACTTTTCATCCGGCAAGCGCGCGAACCTCGCCGACATCGCCGACCGGATCGAGCTCGTCGAAGGGGACATCCTCGACGAGCATGCACTCGGCCGCGCAATCGAAGGGGTGGAGCTGGTGTTTCATCACGCGGCCATCCCGTCGGTGCCGAAGTCGATGGCCGAGCCGATCGAGAACCACGCCGCCAACGCCACCGGCACGTTGCGGGTGCTCGAAGCGGCCCGGCGCGCCCGCATCCGCCGGCTGGTCTACGCCGCGTCGTCCGCCGCCTACGGCGACGATCCGATGCTCCCCAAGATCGAGACCATGCTGCCGGCGCCGATCTCCCCCTATGGCGGCTCGAAGCTGGCCGGCGAGCAGTACGCGCAGATCTACGCCCGGGCCTACGGCCTCGAGACCGTCTGCCTGCGCTACTTCAACGTCTTCGGGCCGCGGCAGGATCCGGCGTCGGAGTACGCCGCGGTGATCCCCAAGTTCATCACCGCCGCGCTGGCGGGAAAGCAGCCGCGGATCTTCGGCGACGGCTCGCAGTCGCGCGACTTCTGCCACATCGACAACATCATCGAGGCGAACTTCAAGGCGGCCGCCGCCGATGCGCGCGCCGTCTCGGGAGCGGTCTTCAACGTCGCCTGCGGTCAAGCGATCGATCTGAACCGCGTGGTGGCGCTCGTCGGCGACGCGCTGGGGCGCAAGGTGGCGGCGATCTACGAGGATGAGCGGGCAGGGGACATCAAGCACTCCTGGGCCGACATCGGCGCGGCGCAGAGCCGCCTCGGCTACACGGCCGGCGTTTCGTTCGCCGAGGGGCTCGGGCGCACGATCGACTGGTATAAGTCGCAGGCGTGAGCCTCCTCAGCATGACCGGGTTCGGGCGCGGGTCGGTCGACGCCGGCGAGCGCCGGCTGCGGGTGGAGATCCGTTCGGTCAACCACCGCGGCCTCGACCTCAAGATTCGCAGCGGCGAATCGGACGCCTTCTGCGACACGGAGATCGCGCGTGCCGTGCGGGCCGCGGTCGAGCGCGGCGCGGTGACCGTGCTCATCCGCGACGAGTCGGCGGCCGCCGCGGCGGGGATCGACGAGGCGCGGGTGCGGGACCTCTACGGCGTGCTCGAACGGCTCCGGCAGGAGCTCGGGATCGAGGCGCCGGTGACGCTGGCGACGGTCGGCGCCTACCTGGGGGCCAGCCACGGCTCGGCGCTTTCGGGCGAGGCGCTCTGGGAGGTTCTGCGTCCGGCGGTCGCGGTGGCGCTCAAGGAGCTGGCGGTGATGCGGGCCCGGGAAGGGGC
>CAVRRT010000162.1:0-18551 GCA_963723305.1 uncultured Pseudomonadota bacterium | reverse complement strand
CCCGGCCCCGCGCGGCGCGATGCGCCGGGGCGAGCGCGCCGCCTACATGATCACCGGATCGGCCTTCACCCCGCTGGCCAGCACGTTGTTCGTGAACTCGCCGTCGCTCGCGCTGCGCGAGCTCCCCATCATCCTGGCGCTCACCATCGTGGCGGTAGTGGCGAACATCTCGGTCGTGCAGCGGCTCTCGGCGGTGGTGGTCATGTTGCGCGCCCGCGAGGCGGCCAGGAAATCCGCTGCTGAGGCTGCGGCGTTCGACGATGAAGCCATGATCACGAAGCCGGACCTCCCCGTCGGTACCGTCTAGAGCGACTTTTGACCGACCGGGAGCAAGACCGCCCGGTGGAGGGCGGGGCGTCGGGGTTCGGGCAGTGGATGCGCCACCACGCGGCGTCGCTGATCGCGACCGTGGCCGACTATCTGGTGATGATCCTCTGCGTGGAGGTCGCCGGCCTCAGTCCGGTCGCGGCCACGCCGATCGGCGCGTTCTCGGGCGCCATCACCAACTTCACGCTTGGCCGCCGCTTCACCTACAAGACCACCGAGGTCCCGGCGCCGCGCCAGGCCTGGCGCTACGCGCTGGTCTCGGCCGGGAGCCTGGGCCTGAACACGGCGGGCGAGTATCTCTTCCACCACTTGCTTCGCATCGAGTATGTCTTGGCGCGCATGATCTCCTCCGTGATCGTCAGCAACGCCTGGAACTTCCCGTTGCAACGATACTTCGTATTCTCCGTCCCCAAGGCCAAGAACGCCTGAGCTCGAGGCCCCCCCTTCAGTTCCCCACTCAGCCCCCATGAACCAGAGCCAACCAAAAAACCAAAAAGTATCGATCAAGACTGCCATCCCGGGACCCGAGAGCCGCGCGCTCCGGGCCCGCGAGGACGCCCACGCCGCGCCCGGCCTGCAGGGCTACGCGCTGATGGCGGGGATCGTCGTCGAGGAGGGGCAGGGGAGCGCGGTCACCGACGTCGACGGCAACACGTACCTCGACTTCATCGGCGGCATCAACGTCAACGCGCTGGGGCACAGCCACCCCACGCTGGTGAAGGCGGTGCAGGAGCAGGCGGCCAAGGTCTCGGTCGGGTCGTTCACCTCGCGCGCCCGGGTCGAATTGAGCGAGCGGCTGGCGGCCAAGCCACCGTCGCCGGGCGTTCACCGGCTGCAGCTCTACTCGGGCGGCGCCGAGGCGGTGGAGAGCGCGCTGCGCCTGGCCAAGTGCCACACCGGCAAGTACGAGATGGTCAGCTTCTGGGGCGGCTTCCACGGCAAGACGATGGGCGCGCTGTCGCTGATGGGGTCCACCTTCAAGGAGAAGCTGGGCCCCATGGTGCCGGGGTCGCACCAGATCCCCTACGCCGACTGCTACCGTTGCCCGATCGGCCTGGCGTACCCAAGCTGCGGCGTCGCCTGCGCCGAGGTCGGCCGCAAGCAGGTGAAGACCGCCGGCGCGGGCGAGATTGCCGCCGTCATCGTCGAGCCGATGCAGGGGACGGCCGGCAACGTCATCCCGCCCAAGGAGTTTCTGCCGGCGGTGCGCTCGCTGGCCGACGAGGTCGGCGCGCTCCTGATCGTCGACGAGATGATCACGGGCCTCGGGCGCACCGGGAAGCGCTGGGGAGGCGACCACACCGGCGTGCGCCCCGACGTGGTGACGATCGGCAAGGCCTTCGGCGGCGGCTTCCCGCTCTCGGGCCTGCTGACCACCGACGAGATCGCCCAGGCCAAGCCGTGGGGGAATCCGTCGGGCTCGTCGTCGAGCTACGGCGGCAACCCGCTCGGTGCCGCGGCCGGCGCCGCCGCGCTCAAGATCATCGACGAGGAAGATCTGACCGAGAATTCGCGGCTGGTCGGCGCCGCGCTCAAGCGCGAGCTCGAGCCGTTCGTCGATCGCTACCCCTTCGTCGGCCTCGTCGACGGCGCCGGGCTCCTCATCCGCATGGAGCTGGTCAAGGACAAGAAGACCAAGGAGCCGCTGCCGCGCCGGGTGACCGAGCGAATCTTCACCGAGGCGGTCAAGCGCGGCCTGCTCACGATGGCCTACTCCTCGAGCTTCCGCATCCAGCCGGCGCTCACCATCGACGAGGCCACCGCCAAAAACGGCGTGGCCATCCTGCGCGAGGTGTTCGACCTCGTCGAGCGCGAACGGCTCTGGACCTCGTGAGGCGCGCGCCCGGCGCACCGCCACCGCCCGTACCAGCGCCGCTCGCGGGCTGGCGCGACACCACCGCGCACGTCATCTCCGTCTGGTTCGGCTGCGGCCACGTCCCGTACATGCCCGGGCACGCCGGGACCATCGGCGCCATCCCGCTCTATCTGCTGGTGCGTCCCTACGGCCCGTGGGCCGTCGCCGCCACGGCGCTCGTCGTCACGCTGGTCGGGATCTGGTCGTCGGGGATCGTCGAGAAGCGGCTCGGCATCAAAGACCCGCAGATCGTCTGCGTCGACGAGGTGGCCGGCGTGCTGGTCACCTGGATCGCCGCGCCGCCGACCTGGCGCGCGCTCATCGTCGGCGGGCTGGCCTTCCGACTGTTCGATCAGATCAAGCCCTGGCCCGCGCGCGCCCTCGAACGCCTCGGCGGCGGCCCGGGCGTGATGCTCGACGACGTCGCCGCCGGCGTCTGGGGCGCTGCGCTCGTGCTCGCGGGACGCGCGCTCGGCTGGTTGTGACCCGCTGCTCCGATCAGTGCTGCACGATCTGGCCGTAGAGTGATCCCTGAGAGATGGACAGCATCCAGAGCATGCCGCTGCTGTCGAAGAAGCTCTGATCCGCCGCGGGAATGACGGTCGGCGCGATGACGTCGAACGTGCTGAGGCTGTAGATGTAGTCCTTGGTGGCAAACACGCCGTGGGCGACGTCCATCGCATACGCATTCTCGACCGCGGGGCTGTAGGTTTCGTCGGCGTTCCCCGGCAGGGTGTAGATGACCTTCGTCAGGTTGAGGGCGTCGAAGATCTTGTTCTTCACGATCACGTACCCGTCCACCTCGTCGAGCAACAGCGGGGCGTCGACCGGGTCGCGGTCGAAATCGGAGAGGTTGGTGGCAGACTGATCAATCTGGCTCAGGTCGGAGGTGAGCAGCCGGCTGACATAGGTGTTGAGCTCGCCCGCGCTCCAGCCGTACTGGTACCAGTAATAGAGATCTGTGCCGGCGGCATTGACCGCCAGCCCGCCCACCCCCGCGACCTGGGCGGTGTCGTCGGTGACGACGGGGGTGGCGCTGTCGTCCAGTCCAGTGACGGTGAACAGCGCCGGCGCCCAGGCGCCGTCGACGACGTAGAGCTGGCTGGCGGTGCAGTAGATCTTGAATTGCGTGACGGTGGGGCCCCAGTCCGTGCCCGTCCAGACGATGTCGCGAACATCCGCCAGCGTGTCGGTCGCGTACTCGCTGATGAGCGAGCTCCCCTTGTTCACCACGAACAGACGGCCCCGCGCCGCATCGACGCATCCGTCGTTGGGGACCTGGACGACCGAGGTGTAGGTGGCGCTGCCGGTGGTGAGATCGATCTTGGCCAGTCGGCGGTTCGTGGCGTCGAGGCCGTAGGCGATGTTCGTCGTCGGGTCGTAGGCGAGGTTGAAGATCTTTCCGCTGAACGGAATGACCCGGTCGGGGGTCGGTGTCGGATCCGGTACGCCGGTGGCCTGGAAGTTGACCACCCCGCGCAGCGCGGGCGTGGCGCCCTCGCAGTGCTGTTCGAAGGTCGCCGAGAAGCGGGTGAGCCCGGTGCCCGGATCTCGCGCCAGCTCCTCGACGCTGAATGTCCCGGTCAGCGTGTTGCAGCCCGCTCCGTTGCCGTCGATGGAGAGGCCGGGGGCGCTGCCCGTCTCGAACGGGTAGCGCTGCGCCTGCAGGTAGAGGCCGGGAAACAGCAACGTGCCCGCCGGTGAGGCGAAATCGAAATCCCAGTAACCGCCTGAGACGGGGTCTGTCAGCTCCCCGCCGATCAGGCTGGTCGACGAGCTGTTGAGCGTGACGCTGGCGGTCCCACCCACCGAGTAGTTGCGGCCGCCACCGATGTAATCGCCAGCGTCGCTTTGCAGACAGAAGCCCGTTGGCAGTGGCGCGATACAGGGCAGCGGAATCCGTCGCTCGACCCCCTGGCCGCCAGTTCCACTCTGCCCGGCGTACCCGCCGCGCCCGGCGCCCCCGTCGGGTTGAGCGGTTGTCGTTCCCCCGGCGCTCCCCCCGGCCGCACCGGCGCTGCCACCTTCCCCCGAGGCGCCTGCGTTCCCGCTGCCAGTGACGCCGCCCGCTCCCACGGAGCCGCCCGCTCCCACGGAGCCGCCCGCTCCCACGGAGTTCCCCGCCGCGCCGCCGGCGTGACCGGCCGTCGAACCTCCGGCACCGCCGGCGCCAGGGCCGCCCGCTGCGCCGGTGGTTCCGCCCTGGCCGCCGCTGCCGGCCGCTCCGCTCGCACCAGCGCTGCCGCCCACTCCGAGCAGGCCGGACTTGCCACCGACGCCGCCCTTGCCGTTCGCGCCCCCGCTGGCCAGCTTGCCTCCGGCTCCGTCGCCATTCCCGCCCGAGCCACCGGTTCCGGTCCCCAGCGACCCTCCGCAACCAATGACGACTGTGGCCAGCGAGACCAGCGCGATGCCGACTAAGGTACGAGCCATTCCGACGCTCCCGATCCCCGTCTAAGTGGGCATTGCATGTTGCCAGATCCGTGGGACGAATCCAACAGGCAAGCGGCCGTCGCGTCCAGCGCCCGGTAAAACGGGCTCAGGGCCCGAGCTCGAGGCGGGGCGGGCCGTCGTCGTCGTCGTCGTCGTTCCCGTGGCCGTTGCCGTTGCCGTTGGTTCCAGCCGTGGCGCTGTCCCAGGGGATCTCGGGGAGGTCAGGGCTCGATCGCGGGCGAACCAACATCAAGACGGCCGGCAGGACGATGACGGCGGTGGTCAGGCAGCAGATCTCGCCGAACACGGCCAGCAGGCCGAAGAGGAACAGGCCGACGTTCTGGGCCACCAGCAACGACGAGTAACCGATCACCGTCGTCAACGAACAGAGGCCCACGGCGCCTCCCGTTCCGCGCACCGCCGCCACCACGTCGCGTCCGCCGTCGCGCAGGTAGCGGGCCATCACGTTGACCGCGTAGTCGACGCCGATGCCGAAGGTGATCGGGAAGGCGATGAAGTTGACGAAGTTGATCTTGATCCCCAGCTTCATCGTCAGCCCGAGCAACCAGAGGACGCCGACCATCAACGAGCCGATCACGAAGGGGGTGGCCAGGCTGCGCCGGAAGATGAGGAGCACGGTCAGCACCACGCCGAAGAACGCCAGCAGCGACGCCAGCGGCCCGTCGCGCTCCATGGAGGAGATGATGTCGAACGACAGCGCCGGGCCGCCCGCCACGCGTCCGGGTCGGCCTCCGAGGGTGGTCGGCGCCTCGGCCGCGGCCCGCAGCTCGCGCGCGAAGGTGGAGATGGTCGCGCCGCTCCACCAGCTCTCGGCCGGGTTGGGATAGACCAGCACCGCGCGCCCGACGGCGCCGTCGCGCTCGCGCAGGCCGCGCGTGATGACGTCGGGGACCTCCTCCGGTCGGATCGGCGGCGTGGCGGACGGCGCGTCCGGAGGTCCGATCAGCCGATCGAGCCTCTCACGATCGGCGGGCGCGATGTTGGCGCGCACGTTGGGGGTCATCTTGCGGCGGACGACCGCCAGCTCGGCCTGCTTGGCCGCCTCGTCGGGCGGGACCATGTCGTCCCAGGTCCGGATGGAGGCGACCATCGAGGCCAGCGGCGGGTGGGAGGCCTGCTCGCGCAGGCGCGCGGTCACGGCGCGCGCCTCGGCCTGGCTGTCGGTCAGGATCACCGTCGGTGTCAGGTAGCGGCCGAGCAGGGTGTCCATCTTCTTGCCCCAGTAGCCCTCGCCCGACTTCCAGGTGTCGCGCCGCCGCAGCCGCGAGAAGTCGTACTCGAGCTGATCGCGCCCGAAGTGCCGCACCTCCCAGACCGCCCCCAGCGTCAGCACCAGGGCCACGCCGGCGAAGAGCGCGGGGCGGGCCCCGACGGAGCGCGCGATCATCCCCACCAGGCGCCCGGAGACGCGGCGCACGCGCGGGGCGTGCCGCCCGCGGTCGAGCCAGGAGAGAAGCGGCGGCATGAGCAGCACCGTCGAGCCCCAGGCGAACGCCATCCCCAGGCCGCCGATCACCCCGAACTGGCGAAAGCCGCGGAACTGCATGGCGACCAGCGAGGCGTAGGCCACGCCCGCCGCCAGCGCCGCCGACAGCGTCCCCCAGCGCGTCCCCCACAGCGCCACCGCCAGCGCCTCCTCGACGGTCTTGCCGCAGCGGCGCGCTTCCAGATAGCGGGCCAGCTGGATGATGCCGAAGTTGATCCCGTTGCCGATGATGATGGAACCGAGGAACGCCGTGTTGGAGTTGAGCTCGGTGATCCGGAACGGCGGCAGGCTGGCCAGGCCGAAGGCGTAGACCGCGGCCAGCGCCAGCGGCAGGAACAGCGCCGGGATGCTGCGGGTCCAGCCGTAGAAGAGAACGATGGCCAGCAGCACCGCCACCACCACCAGCGCCGAAGAGAGCGTCAGATCCTGGACCAGCGCGGCCATCTCCTCGGCCGAGATGGCGACGTCACCGGTCAGGCCGACGCGCATGCCGGGGGCGTAGGCGGCGGTGCCGCCCAGCGCGCGCATGTCGTCCTCGACCCGGTGGATGAGCGCGGCCGCCCGCGCGGCGCTGGTCGAGAAGCCGCCGACCTCGATCAGCATCAGCGTCGAGCCGAGCTGGCGGTTGGAGAAGCGCGTCCCCTCGAGATCGCCGCCGCCCAGCTCCCCGGCGTACTTGTGCTCGATGTCGGTGAAGTCGAGCGGCGGCGCCGGCTCGTCGGCGTCGAGCAGCGTGTCGGTCTTCTTGCCGTACTCCCAGTGCAGCCGGTCCTCGACGCGCGCGCGGATGGTCTTCAGATCGTCGAGCGCCATCAGGCTGCCGGCGTGTTTCTGGACGAACGCCCGCTCGGCGGCGTACCCGGTGCGCACGTCGCTGACCTCGCTCTTTGGATAGCGGCGGACGCGCGCCGCCAGATCCTCGAGGAACCGCTCACCGGCCGAGAGGTTCTCGGGCGCACCCACGTCGACGATCACCCCCAGGTACTGCAGGCCAGACATGCGGCGCCTCAGCTCTTCGATCGCCACCACGCTGGGGGCGTCGCGGGGGAGGAGCTCCTCGACGTCGCTGCGCAGGTGGCGGTAGAGGGTGGCCGTCCGCCAGGTCGCCGGGATGGCGACCAGCAGCGCCAGCACCCAGAGCAGCACACCGTAGCGCAACGTCCAGGCGACGAAGCGACGCGTGAGGGGGCCGGGCGCGGGCGCGGGTGAGGGGGAAGGTGAGGGGGAATCGGGCACTTTGAACTGCGCTCGCGGCCCGGGATGATAACCGAAGAGCCGAGCCGGGGCGCCAAACGTGCGCAGTGACTCGGGGCACGTCGATGTGCCTGGACGCAGCCGAGCTTGCCGGGCGGGAGTCCGTCGCGGAAGCGTGGACCGCCGGGACGCTTCGCCGGGACCCTTCGCCGGGACGCATCGCCAGGACCTTCGTCGGGACCCTTTGTCGGGACCTTCGCCGTCCCCGAAAAGAGAGCGTGGTATTGTCTTCCGCCCAGTGCCGTTCGTCCCGGACCGTTCAGGCTTTCTCGATCTGGCCCGTCGTGGCGGGATTGCCTTCGTCTACCGGGAGGTCCTGGCCGACACCGACACGCCGGTCTCCGCCTACGCCAAGCTGGGGCGAGGGCCGTATTCGTTCCTGCTGGAGAGCGTCGTCGGCGGCGACAAGTGGGCCGCCTACAGCTTCGTCGGCGTGCGGCCGCGCGCCGTGGTGCGGGCGCGCGGCTCCGCGGTCGAGGTGCTGACCTCGGTGGACGGCGAGATGCGCGTAACCGAGAAGGTGCGTGCAGAGCGTCCGCTGACGTTCCTCGACGACTACCTGGCGCGCCTCGCGCCGGCGGTCCCGCCGGGATTGCCGCGCTTCTTCGGCGGCGCCGTCGGCTGGCTGGGCTACGACGCCATCCGCGGCTTCGAGAAAATTCCCAGCACCAAGCCCGACGACCTGGGCGTGCCGGAGATCTGCTTCGCGCTCACCGACACGGTGGTCATCTTCGACAACCTGCGCGGCACGGTGAAGGTGGTGGCGGCGGCCGACGTGACGGCAGGAGATCCGGGACGCGCCTACGACGACGCCTGCATGCGCATCGAAGCCGTGCTCGAGCGTCTGGCCCGCCCGGCGCCGCCGCTGCGGACGCTCGAGCCGTTGCCGCCCCCCACGCCGGGGACGCCGCGCGCGACGATCACCCGAGAGGCGTACGAGGCGGGCGTGCGGCGCGCGCAGGAATACATCCTGGCCGGCGACGCCTTTCAGATCGTCTACTCGCAGCGTTTTCAGGTCCCGCGCGCCGGCGTCGACCCCTTCGACGTCTACCGCGCGCTGCGGGTGATCAACCCGTCGCCCTACATGTTCCACCTCGAGTTCCCCGAGGCGATCGTCACCGGCGCGTCGCCCGAGGCGCTGGTCCGCCTGGAAGGGACCGACGTCGAGGTGCGGCCCATCGCGGGGACGCGGCGTCGCGGCGCCACGGTCGAGGAGGATGCCGCGCTGGAGGCGGAGCTGCGCAGCGATCCCAAGGAGCGCGCCGAGCACGTCATGCTGGTCGACCTGGGGCGCAACGACGTGGGGCGCGTCTCGGCCCCGGGGACGGTCAAGGTCAACGAGCTGATGGTCGTCGAGCGCTACTCGCACGTCATGCACCTGGTCTCGAACATCCGGGGGAAAGTGGCGCCCGGGGTTCGGGCCGCCGACGTCGTGCGCGCCGCGTTCCCCGCCGGGACGCTCTCGGGCGCGCCCAAGATCCGGGCCATGGAGATCATCGAGGAGCTCGAGCCGTCGCGGCGGGGGATCTATGGCGGCGCGGTCGGCTACGTCTCGTACACCGGGAACGTCGACCTGGCGATCGCCATCCGCACGCTGGTCACCCTGGGCGACACCATCCACGTCCAGGCGGGCGCCGGGATCGTGGCCGACAGCGTGCCGGGAGAAGAGCACCTCGAGTGCCTGAACAAGGCGCGCGCCGTGCTGAGCGCGGTGGAGGTGGCCCGACGGGGGGCCGTCACTCCGGAAGGACGCCGCTGATGCTGCTGGTGATCGACAACTACGACTCCTTCACCTACAACCTGGTCCAGTACCTGGGCGAGCTGGGGCAGGAGGTCCGCGTCGTCCGCAACGACGAGATCGCGGCGGCGGAGATCGCGGCGCTGGCCCCGTCGCACATCGTGATCTCGCCGGGCCCCTGCACGCCGAACGAGGCCGGCATCTGCCTGGAGGTCATCAAGAGCTACGCCGGAAGGATCCCGATCCTCGGCGTGTGCCTCGGCCACCAGGCGATCGGGCAGGCCTTCGGCGGCAAGGTGGTGCGCGCGGCGCGCGTCATGCACGGCAAGACGTCGCCGATCTCGCACGACGGCAAGGGGCTCTTCGCGGGCCTACCGAACCCGTTCGAGGCGACGCGCTACCACTCGCTGCTGATCGAACGCGGCCACTGTCCCGGATTGTCTGGACGTCACCGCCCAGACGACGGAAAACGAGATCATGGCGGTGAGGCACAAGACGCTGCCCGTCGAGGGCGTGCAATTTCACCCCGAGTCGTTCCTGACCACGTCGGGCAAGGATCTCTTGCGCAACTTCATCGAGCGGCAAGGACGGCCATGAACATCCGGGAAGCATTGGCGCGCGCCATCGATCGGCAAGAACCTGACCGTCGACGAGATGGCCTCGGTGGTCGGCGAGATCATGGACGGTCAGGCGACGCCGGCGCAGATCGGGGGCCTGCTGGTGGCGCTGCGGATGAAGGGCGAGACGGTCGACGAGATCGTCGGCGCCGCGCGGGCGATGCGGGCGCGCATGGTGAGCGTCGACTTCGCCGCCGATCCCCTGGTCGACACCTGTGGCACGGGGGGCGACGGCTCGGGGTCGATCAACGTCTCGACGATCGCCGCCTTCGTCGTGGCCGGCGCCGGGGTGGTGGTCGCCAAGCACGGGAACCGCGCCCAGTCGTCGCGGTCGGGCTCGCACGACGTCATCGAGGCGCTGGGGCTCGACCCGGCGCCGAAGCCCGAGCTGGCGGCGCGCTGCCTGCGCGAGGCGAGGCTGGCCTTTCTGTTCGCCCCGGCGCACCACGCGGCGACCAAGCACGTGGGGGGGCCCCGCAAGGAGGTCGGGGTCCGCACCATCTTCAATCTGCTGGGGCCGCTCACCAATCCGTGCGGCGCGAAGTTCCACGTCAACGGGATCTTCAGCCGCGAGCGCTGCGAGATCCTGGCCCAGGCGCACGGCGCGCTCGGCTCGACGCGGGCGATGGTGGTCCACGGCGCGGGCGGCCTCGACGAGTTCGCGCCGACGGGGAGCACCTTCGTCGCCGAGCTGGTCCACGGCGGCGTCCGCACCCACGAGCTCCGCCCGGCCGACTTCGGGCTCGAGGAGAGCGATCCAGCCGGGTTGCGCGGCGGCGAGCCGGTCGACAACGCGCGCATCGCGCTGGAGGTCCTGCGCGGGGGCGGTCCGGCCGCGGCGCGCAACGCCACGCTGATGACGGCCGGGGCGGCGATCTACGTCGCCGGCGCGGCGGCCGATCTGAGCGCCGCCACCGCGACGGCGCGCCAGATCCTCGCTGGCGGCGGCGCGCTGGCGGTCCTGGAGACGCTGCGCCGGATCGCGCCGGCTCCCACGCGCGCGCCGGCGTCATGATTCTCGACGACATCCTGGCGCGCACCCGGGCCGATCTCGCCGAGCGCCGTCGCCGCCGCCCCCTCGCGGCGCTCGAGGCGGAGGCCGTGCGCCGCCCGCCGGTCCGCAGCCTGGCCCGCGCCCTGCGCCGACCCGGCGAGGTGACCTGCATCGCCGAGTTCAAGCGCCGCTCGCCGTCGGCAGGCTGGATCGCCGAGACGGCCACCCCGGCCGAGATGGCGCGGGCCTACGCCGCCGGCGGCGCCCGCGCGATGTCGGTGCTCACCGACACGCCGTTCTTCGGCGGCAGCCTCGACGATCTCCTGGCCGCCCGCGCTGCCTGCGAGCTGCCGATCCTGCGCAAGGACTTCATCGTCGATCGCTACCAGATCGTGGAGGCGCGGGCGGCCGGGGCCGACGCGCTGCTGCTCATCGTCGCCGCCTTGACCGACCTCGATCTGGGGGCGCTGCTGACGGCGGCGCGTGAGGTGGGGCTGGAGGCGCTGGTCGAGGCTCACGACGCAGGTGAGGTCGCGCGCGCCGTGGCGGCCGGCGCCGGCATCATCGGCATCAACAACCGCGACCTGCGCACGTTCACCGTCGACCGGGAGCTGGCCGCCCGCCTCCGCCCCAGCGTCCCCGACGAGCGGGTGATCGTCGCCGAGTCCGGCATCCGCACCGCCGCCGACGTCACGCGCCTCCGCGCCGCCGGCATTGACGCCGTCCTGGTCGGCGAGACGCTCATGCGCGCCCCCGATCCGGCCGCCGCGCTGCGGGCGCTGCTCGGCTGACGCATGAGTCTGCTGGTGAAGATCTGCGGCGTCACGACCGCCGAGGACGCGGCGGCGGTCGCCGAGCTGGGGGCTGACGCGATCGGCGTGAACCTCTGGCCAGAGTCGAAGCGCTACGTCGGCCCCCAGGCGGCGCGCGCGGTCCTCGAGGCCATCCCGGCGGGGGTGCTCAAGGTCGGCGTGTTCGTGAACGCGCGGGCCGCCGAGGTGACAACGCTGGTCGAGGAGCTCGGTCTCGATCGGGCGCAGCTTCACGGCGACGAGGTGGCGGCCGATTTTGCGGCGCTCGACCCGGCGCGGCTCATTCGCGCGGTCCGCGTGCGTGACGCCGCCTCGTTCGAGGCCGCGGCGGCCTGGGCTCCGGCGCTCTGGCTCTACGATGCCTACGTCGACGGTTTCGGCGGCGGCGGTGTTTCAGCTCCCTGGACCGTGATCGCCCGGCAGGCGCGCCGTCCTTTTCTTCTGGCCGGCGGCCTGACACCGGAAAATGTGGCGGCCGCCATCCGCGCCACGCGCCCCGACGGCGTCGACGTCGCCAGCGGCGTCGAGCGCTCGCCGGGCAGCCCCGGCAGCCCCAGACTGAAAGATCCGGCCAAGGTCGCAGCGTTCATCGCTGCCGCGCGCGCTGCGATATAGTTCCGCGCTCTATGTCATCGCCACCCTCCGCGGCACAGATTCCTGGACGCTTCGGCCTGTTCGGCGGCCGCTACGTCTCTGAAACTCTCATCCCCTCGCTCGACGAGCTGACGGCCGCCTGGGCCGCCGCCTCCGCCGATCCGACCTTCTCCGAGGAGCTCAACCGCCTGCTCTCCGACTACGTCGGCCGCCCGACGCCGCTGGGGTTCGCGGCGCGCCTGTCGGCCGAGGTGTCGCGCGAGGCGAAGCGGAACGTCCGCATCTACCTCAAGCGCGAGGACCTCTGCCACACCGGCGCGCACAAGATCAACAACTGCATCGGGCAGCTCCTGCTGGCGCGCCGGATGGGGAAGACGCGCATCATCGCCGAGACCGGCGCCGGCCAGCACGGCGTCGCCACCGCCACCGCCTGCGCCCTGTTCGGCCTGCCGTGCGAGGTCTACATGGGCGCCGTCGACGTCGAGCGCCAGGCGCTGAACGTCCTGCGGATGAAGCTGCTCGGCGCCCAGGTCCACGCCGTCAAGGACGGGACGGCCACGCTCAAGGACGCCATGAACGAGGCGCTGCGCGACTGGGTCACCAACGTGCGGACGACCCACTACGTGATCGGCTCCGTCGCCGGGCCGCACCCGTACCCGCTGCTGGTGCGCGAGCTGCAGGCAGTGATCGGCCGCGAGGCCCGCGCGCAGATCCAGGAGGTGGAAGGGAAGCTCCCCGACGCGCTGGTCGCTTGCGTCGGCGGCGGCTCCAACGCCATGGGCCTGTTTCACGCCTTCGTCCCCGACAAGTCGGTGCAGCTCTTCGGCGTCGAGGCGGCGGGGGACGGGATCGACACCGCCCGCCACGCCGCGACGCTCTCGCGGGGCCGGGTCGGCGTCCTGCACGGCGCCCGCTCGTACGTGCTGTGCGACGACGACGGCCAGATCTCCGAGGCGCACTCCATCTCCGCCGGCCTCGACTATCCCGGCGTCGGCCCGGAGCATTCGTTCTTCAAGGAGACCGGTCGGGCCAGCTACCTCTCGGCGACCGACGACGAAGCGATCGGCGGCTTCAAGCTGCTGGCGCGCACGGAGGGGATCCTCTGCGCGCTCGAGAGCGCTCACGCCATCGCCGCGCTCCCGCGCGTGGCGGCGACGCTCTCCGACGGAGCGGTCCTCATCGTCAACGTCTCCGGGCGTGGCGACAAGGACATGGGAACGCTGGCCGCGCGCCTGGGTGTGACCGCGTGAGCTCGTCGCCGCGCCTGGGCGCCTGCTTCGCCCGCGCCCGCGCCGAGAAGCGCGCCGCGCTCATCGTCTATCTCACCGCCGACGATCCCGACGGCGCCACCAGCCTGCGCCTCATGCGCGCCGTCGCCGAGGCGGGCGCCGACGTCATCGAGATAGGCGTCCCCTGGAGCGATCCCTCGGCCGACGGCAAGGCCATCCAGGCGGCGATGCACCGCGCGCTCGGACGGGGCGGGGGATTGCGCCGCGCGCTCGGTCTCTGCAGCGAGCTGCGCGCCGCCTGTCCGGAGGTTGGCCTGGTGCTGTTCGGCTACGCCAACCCGATCCTGGTGATGGGCGCCGACGTCTTCGCGCTCAAGGCGCGCGACGCGGGGGCCGACGGCGTGCTCTGCGTCGACTATCCCCCCGACGAGGACCGCGCGCTCCCCACCGCCCTGGCGCGCGAGGGGCTCGACTTCGTGCCGCTGCTGGCGCCGACGTCGACCGAGGCGCGCATCGACATCGCCCTCGCCGCCGCCGGCAGCTTCGTCTATTACGCCTCAATGACCGGCATTACGGGAACCGCGCTCGCCGATCTCGACGGCCCGCGGGCGAAGGTGTCGGCGATCCGGGAACGTGGAGGGGGGAAGATCCCCGTCGCCGTCGGGTTCGGCATCCGCACGCCGGCCGCCGCCCGCGCCGTGGCCAGCTTCGCCGACGCCGTCGTCGTCGGCAGCGCCGCCGTCGAGATCGTGGAGCGGGCCGCCACCGAGAAGCGCGATCCAGTCCCCGAGATGAGCGTCTTCGTCCGGTCGCTGCGGGAGGCGATCGGCGCCGTCAAGTGATTTTGGTCCGAAAGCCCCCGCTTTCTGCTTGGGGCGAATTTCTGCTTCGGTTATGGTCCCGCCCCAGGAGGAGTCCCCCCATGAAAAATCTCCGCGTGATCGGAACCGCCGTCTTCGCAGCACTCGCCACCGTTGCCAGCACCGCTGGCGCCCAGACACCGAGCGCCGGCCCGCCGCCGCCGCCCCCCGCGGCGATGCCCGCCGCCAAACCCGCCGCCGCACCGGCGCCTGCGCCGACCGCCGCCAAGCCCGCTGCCGCGCCGGTCGCCGCCGGCAAGCCCGCCACGGCGCAGGCGCCCGCGCCGGCCGCCGCCAAGCCTGCCGCGCCGGTCGCCGCGGCCGCCCCGCCGCCCCCGCCGGCCCCCAAGCCGGCCGCCGAGCTCGATCAGCTCAAGATGTTCGAAGGGACCTGGAAGTGCGACGGAAAGCAGCCCGCCGGCCCGATGGGTCCCGAGCAGGTCTACAAGTCGACCTTCAAGGGGAAGAAGGACGTGGAGAACTTCTGGCTGGCGTTCGAGTACAGCCAGAAGAAGTCGAAGGTCCACACCATGCCGATCTCGGCCAAGGGCTACCTGGGGTACGATCCGGCGGCCAAGAAGTACGTCACCCTCGGCGTCGACAACATGGGCGGCTCGATGAGCGAGACGTCGCCCGGTTGGGAAGCCGACAAGCTGACCTTCAGCGGCGACGGCCAGATGGGCGGCCAGAAGATCAGCTTCCGTGAGACCTACACCAAGACCGGCGACAAGGCGATGGTCTGGTCGGGCGAGATGAAGATGGGGAAGGACTGGATCCCCGTCGGCACCGACACCTGTAAGAAGTAGTCAGCGCACCGAGCAATTGATCATTGACGGGACGGGGCGCCTCGCCGAAACGCGAGGCGCCTCAAGTCTTTTGGCCCAGCCCCACGCGGGTGCGCAGCTCGGTGACGACATTGGGTCCGAGCTCCGCGGCCATCTTCGCCAGGATCTCGGCGCGCAGCAGCACCAGCTCGTGCGCCAGCGCCGCCGAGGCGACCCGCACCAGGAGCGTCGTCCCCACCAGCCGCTCCGGCTGCGTGCGGGCGCGGAACGTCTCGCCGACAGAGCGGGCGTAGCAGTCGAAGGCCCGGAACTCGCGCGCGCGGCCGGCGCCCCCCAGCCGCGCCAGCACCTCGCCCATCAGCGCGTCGCTGGCGACGGGCGCCGGGGCCTGCGGGCGCACCGGACCGCGGGCACGGGGCCGGGGGCGTGAACCGAAGCGACGCGCATCCGCCGGCATGGCGGCAGGATACGGGCGCCGCCCGCGAGATCGCAACGGCAAAGCTGCGACGCCGCCGCCCGGCCGCTATAGTTGGCCGCATGTCGCGCCAGATCATCCAGACCGCCGGGGCGCCCCAGGCGATAGGACCCTATTCGCAGGCGGTGATTGCACCGGCCGGCCGGCTGCTGTTCTGCTCGGGGCAGATCCCGCTCGACCCGCGCAGCGGTGAGATGGTCGGCGCGGGCGACGTCCGCGCGCAGGCCGAGCGCGTGATGGAGAACCTGGGCGCGGTCCTCGCCGCGGCAGGGGCCTCGTTCGGGGCCGTCGTGAAGACGACGATCTTCCTGGCCGACCTGCGGGACTTCGGCGCGGTGAACGAGATCTACGGGCGTTACTTCCCGGAGAACCCCCCGGCGCGGGCGACGGTTCAGGCCGCCGGTCTGCCCAAGGGGGCTCTGGTCGAGATCGAAGCGATCGCGGCGCTCGACGCCGGCGGCTGAGGGCCGGCGCGGTCGACCACCGGCGGGGCGGGGACCTCCGCCAGCGCTGCCTTCCAATCGGCGAACCGGCCGCCGGCGCGCGCGGCCTTGGCGGCGGCGCGTCCCGCGGCGAAGCCCCCCTGGGCCAGCCGGTACTCGACCCAGGCCCACTTGGGCGATGTAGGCCGCAGCGTCACGCGCCCCTTCACCGCGGCGCGCAGGCGGGCCAGGCGGTCCTCCAGCACCTCGATCGACTCGAACGCCGCGCCGTCGAGCGGGGTCTTGCGCTTGGCGACGAAGGGGGCGATCCCCAGGATCATCCGCCGGGAGATCTTGGCCAGCTCCAGCGAGAAGCGCCCCAGCTCGTCGATGTCGTCGTCGGTTTCGCCGGGGATGCCGATCATCATGTAAAGCTTGAACTGTGACATCCCATGCCTGCGCGCCAGCTCGGCGGCGCGCAGCAGGTGACGCTCCTTGGTCTTGCGCTGGATGAAGTCGCGCATCCGCTCGGAGGCGCCGTCGGCGGCGGTGGTCAACGTCTGGTAGCCGCCCCGCCTGAGCAGGCCGACGATCTCGTCGTCCAGACGGTCGGCGCGCAGGCTGGAGATGCCGACCTCCCGCCCGCCGTCGACGATGTGGCGCAGGATCTCCGGCAGCCCCGGGTGGTCGGTCACCGCCGCGCCGACCAGGCCCACCCGCCGCACGTTGGCCGGGATCAGCGCCGCCACCCGGGCCGGAGGGACCAGGCGCATGCCACCGTTGGTCGACCGCCGCATCACGCAGTAGGTGCAGCCGCGGTGGCAGCCGCGCTCGGGCTCGATGAGGAACATGTCGGAAAGCTCGGTGTGGGGCGTTCGGATCTGCGAGTGCGCCGGGAGCAGGGTGTCGTCGGCGGCGGCCACCGGCGGAGGCGTCTCACCGTGCCTGGGCGGAACGTAGAAGCCGGGGCGCGCGGCCAGCGTCTCGAGCAGCGCGCTGCGCGAGGAGGCGCCGCGGATCGCCTCGACCAGCTCGACGATCGTCTCCTCCGCCTCGCCGAGCAGCAAGACGTCGGCGTAGGGGGCGGCGGGGACCGGGTTCGAGAAGGTGAGCGGACCGCCGATGACCACCAGCGGATAGCGGCCCGGGTTGGCGGCGCGCTCCTCGGCGAAGAGGGGGATGCCGGAGAGATCGAGGCAATCACAAAGGCCGGCCAGCTCCAGCTCGTAGGCGAGCGAGAAGGCCACCACCGGGAAATCGCCCACCGGGCGCATCGATTCGTAGGTCCGCAGCGGCTCCGCCGAGGCGCGCGCGGCGCCGGCGTCGTCGGGGAGAAAGGCGCGCTCGGCCGCCACGCCTGGCAGCGCGTTCAGCCCGCGGTAGATGGTTTGGAAGCCGAGCGACGACATCCCGACCGCGTACGGGCTCGGGTAGCAGAGCGCGAAGGCGAGCTCCGCCTGCTTGGTGATCGTCCCGACCTCGTCGGCGAGGCGGGTGGCGCGGATTTCGCGAAAGGGGACGGTCATGCTGCGAGGGCGCGAATCATACGGGAAAACCGCCTACTCGGCCGCTTCTTGCGCCGACGCACCGTACCCGACCATCTGCAGGCGGTAGAGCCGGGCGTAGATGCCCGACTCGCCTCGGGCGAGCAGCGCGTCGTGCGTCCCCTCCTCGACGATGCGCCCGCGGTGGATGACGACGATGCGCGAGGCCCGCTTCACCGTCGACAGACGGTGGGCGATGACGATCGACGTCCGCCCGCGCATGAGCTCCCCGATTCCGCGCTCGATGGCCCGTTCGGTCTCGGGATCGACGCTGGCGGTCGCCTCGTCGAGGATCAGGATCTCGGGATCGCGCGCCAGGGCGCGGGCGAAGGCGATGAGCTGTCGCTCCCCGCCGGAGAAGTTGGCGCCCCGTTCGATGACCTTGGCGTCGAGCCCGTCGGGGCGGGTGGCGATCACCCGGTCGGCGCCGACCCGGCTGGCCGCCGCCAGGAGCTGGGCGTCGGTGAGCGTGTCGTCGCCGAGCGCGATGTTCGCCCGCAACGTTCCGGAGAACATGAAGACGTCCTGACTGACGACCACCATCCGCCGGCGGAGCAGACGCGGATCGAAGGTCCGGATGTCGCGGCCGCCGATCCGGATCGTCCCCCCTGAAGGTCATAGAGCCGCGGGAGCAGCTTGATGATCGTCGACTTGCCGGCGCCGGTGGCCCCGACCACGGCCACCGTCTCGCCGGCGGCGATCGAGAGCGACACGTCGTCCAGCACCTGGCGATCGGCGCGATAGCCGAAGGTGACGTGGTCGAGCTCGATCAGCGGCGCAGCCGCTTCCTCAGGCAGCAGCGCGGCCGGGGCGGGCGCGCTCGGGCGCGCCGGCAGGTCCGTCGGTCGCGTCGGACAGTCGACGTCCGTCGTGTCGAGCAGCGTGAAGACCCGCTCGGCCGCCGCCATCGCCTGCTGCATGACGGTGTACTTCGTCGACAGATCGCGAATCGGCGCGAAGAACTTGCCCAGATATTCTACGAAGGCGACCAGCACGCCGAAGGTGAGCGTCCCGCCGGCGATCCGGTAGCCGCCATGCCAGAGGAGACCAGCGACGGCGACGGCGCCCACCGCTTCGACGATCGAGTAGAGCGCGGCGTCGGCGG
>CAVRRT010000161.1:0-36250 GCA_963723305.1 uncultured Pseudomonadota bacterium | reverse complement strand
CATCGCTGAAAAACCTTGGCAGGGTCACTTCTGCCCGTGGAGTTGCGCAGGATCTGCGTGTGTATTTGCCGGGCCCCCTGCTGGTGGTGGTGATTAACGCTCCGGAACCGTCCCTGGTCTGTCGCGCCCTGATGGCGACGGGCCTACGTGATGCGTTTTCTGAAGCGGGTCGAGGCTATGGATACAGCTACGGGCACCGGCTATTCACTAAAACGTCCTATATCCGGATCGACCACGTTCTTTTTGATCCCTCGTGGGAAGCGATTTCCTGCTCCGTGGGCAACGACCGAAGGATTCCGACCACCGACCCGTCATCTGCCGATCTGGTGCTGAAAAACAAGAGATAGCGGAATGGACCCGGCGACAAGGGATGCCGTTCCGAGCGAGGAGGCCATATGCAAAGATGGAAAGGCGGGATGGGAATGATGGCACTGAGCCTGGAGTCTGCTCCTGGTCGGCTCCAGAGCCATCAAGCTCTTCCGGATGCAGGATGCTATCCGTTGCCCGAGCCTGCACGGAAAGCAAGTCTTTCCGGCGGACAATCCCTGGAACCAGGATATTTCGCACCAGCAGGTAGACCCGAACTCGGCGCGGATCATCGGCGCGCATTGGCGCGGACAAGCCCCTCCATCCCGATTTTGGCGTCACCTATCAGGGCGCGCCAAGCGGCATCCCCTACACGTGTCCCCGGACCCAGCCCAGAGTGCCGGTGCAGTTCCCAGTACGCCGATCAGAGCGACCCCGGCCCCTACCCGATCCCGCCTGATGCACCGATTGAGGGAGGGCGGAACAGCAACGGGGACCGCCATGTGCTTATCATCGATCGCGATCACTGGAAACTGTACGAACTCTGGGATTCTCATCCCCTCGCGGGCGGGGGATGGAAGGCAGGGTCCGGAGCGATCTTCGACCTCCACTCCAATGTCCTGCGGCCGCAGGGCTGGACCTCAGCTCGACGCAGCCGGGCTTCCGGTCTTCCCCGGACTGGTGCGTTATGACGAGGTGGTCGAACAGAAAGCGATCCACCATGCCCTGAGATTTACCGTCGTGAATTCAAGGCACGCCTATATCTCGCCTGCGACGCATTTCGCCAGCCGCCTTACCGATCCGAAGTTTCCGCCGATGGGAATGCGCGTTCGCCTGAAGGCGAGCGTAGACATCTCCGGCTTTCCGCCCGAGGCGCAGGTCATTTTGCGCGCACTGAAACAGTACGGGATGATCATGGCAGATAACGGCAGCGACTGGTTTGTCTCCGGAGCGCCCGATTCACGCTGGAACGAAGGCGCACTGGACACCTTAAAACGGATTAAGGGAAGCGACTTCGAGGTCATTAAAATGCAAAATGTAGTGACGCAGTAGCTGTGGAGCCCAACAGGACGCCAGACGTGGCTCTCCCCGCCCATCGGTCTTAGGCCACACGGCCATACGTCACGCAGCAACCGGCTTTGTGCTCGGCGCCTTTTGCGGGCTGGCGGCGCACCAACTCGGAATCCTGTCGCTGCTACACTGCAACAGTCTGTTCCTGATCCCGGCGTTGCTCGGGATCGGCATCGGTCTTACACGAGCGCGCCCGGTCGTATGGTATGCCAGTGGGGTCCTCCTGTTGCTGCTGGTCGTGATCGGCTACACCCCCCTAGTCTGCCGTCTGATGCCGGGTCTGCAGCGCTGGGACAGGCTACAGACAGCGCAGGCCATCGTCGTGTTGTCGGCCTCGATCAACAGGGACAAAAGCCTGAGCCCCACCGCCCAGGATCGCCGAGCGCGTACGAGAGCCGGGCCGTGGTCGCCACGTACACCACGCCCGTGCCGGCCGGTGAAATCACGGCGTCGATGAGGAGCACCTTGGCGAGCCATCCCACGCCGAGCGCGAGCGCCAGCGTGTACCAGACGCCGTAGTTGGACGGATCGGTGCCGAGCGGCCTCGACCAGCCCTTGAGGATGTGCGCCGGCTGCGAGGCCGCCAATCATCACGACCTGCAGCGACGTGTAGAGCACGGCGCCGATCGCCATCGCGACGAGAATCGCGCGCGACAGATCACGCTTGGGATCGCGCGCCTCGCCGGCCAGATGGACCGCCTGTTCGAAGCCTTGCAGCCCGAACACGACGCCGCCGGTCAAGGCGGCGAACACGCCGTGAAAGCCGAAAGGCATGAACCCGCCGCCCGCGTGGAAGTTCGACGGATTGAACTGCCGCGCGGCCACCACGCCGACCGCCAGCACGGGCACGGCCGTCTTCCAGATGACGACGACGACGTTGCTGTCGGAGAGGAACTTGGCGCCCGCCAGATTCATCGCCGTGAAGAGCGACCATCAGGATCGAGCGCGACGCAAAGCCCGGTGCCGTTCAGGAGGCCGGCCTTCTCGCCGACCTCGTAGATCATGTTGAAGTGCTGCGTTGACCCACCCGACGCTGTTCACGTACGTGATGGCGGCGAGCACCTCGATCGGCGCGATGAACACCGCTTGCAGCCACGACGCCCACCCCGCCGTGAACCCGGCGATGGGACCGTGCGAGTAGTACGGGAACCTCGCGCCACCGCCGGCCACCGGGTAGGTCGCGCCGAGCTCCGCGTACACCAGCGCGAGCAGCGACAGCATTCCCGCCGCGAGCATCCACGACAGAACCGACGCCGGGCCGGCCCGCTCCGCCGCGTTGAGCGCGCCCAGCAGCCAGCCCGATCCGATGATCGATCCGAGCGAGACCATCATCAGCCCGTAAAAGCCGACCGATCGCTGCAGCCGGCCGGCGTGCACGAGGGGAGGGCGGTCCTTCTTTGCGCTGCTCACCCGACGCTTCTACCAGAAGCCACCTTGGGCGGGTCGAGGAGCCGCGAGCAGTCGGTCGAACGCTCTCGATGTCGAACTGCGGCGTCGGCTCAGTCGATCCAGGCCGCGACCGTGTCGACCTTGCGGGCCAGCCAGCTCGCCAGGTCGCGGGCGTTGTCCTTGACGATGCGCTGGCGGTCGACCAGCGAGGCCATGTAGAACGGAACGACGCAGCCGCAGCGATCGCAGTCGGCCTTGGGGCCCATCATGCACTTCTCTTTGAGCTCGCCCTGCGGCCCGAAGGCGAACGACTTCTCGGCGAACAGGCAGCTGTCGGTGACCGAGCGGCAGTTCTCCGACTTCATCAGCTCGAACGCGCGCTCGGGCAAGGCGATGAAATCTCGGTAGACGCGCTTGAGCGCGATCAGCTTGTCGAGCATGCGATCGCGCTCGGCGAAGCTCATCCACAGGTCTTCGTTGATGGTCTCGATCGGCGTGTAGAAATCGAAGGTCATGTGCGTCGCGCCGGCCTGCGCCCAGTCGATCACCGCCTGCTCCACGCACCGCGCGTTCTGCTTGGTGATGCAATAGGCGATGGTCACCCTCAGGTTGGGATGCTCGCGCACGTTGCGTACGGCGCGCTTGTAGATGCCCTTCTTGTTGCGGATGTGCTCGTGCATGGCCTCGTCGCCGTCGATCGAGATGTACCAGCTGACGTCGGGCCAGTCGGGCAGCGGGATCGTGCCGTTGGTGACGACCGTGTTGTAACGGAAATACTTGCGGCAAGACTCGATCAGCTTCTTGCGCACCAGCGGCTCACCGCCGACCCAGGTGCATTGCAGGAACGGAAACTCCCAGGCCCGCGATTCTTCCTTCAGCTTCCGCAGCTTCTGCTCCCAGCCCTCGATGGCCAGATCGCTCTCACCGTAGGCCTCTTCCTGCTCGAAGAAGTAGCAGTGACGGCAGCGGAGGTTGCACTCCTTGGTGACGTCGATTGAACCGAAGCCGTTCTTCGGAAAGCCGAAGAGAAAGAAGCCGAGCTTGACCAGATCGTAGGCGCTGGGTCCGGAGCGCCGGTTCGGGTGAGGGACATATTCGTGCGCCAGCTCGAGAACTCCGCTCATGGCAGGGAGAATGTTCGTCCGGCCGACCTCCTGTGCAAGCCCGTTTCGCCTCGATTGTCCGGGCGTCGTGCTCTTCGTCAGGATCCCGGATCCGGTGGCCGCCCCGCAAGGCAGGAGGGCGCCCGGCCGCAACGGCGTTCGAACCGTCGGACGTTCGTCACCGCGCCGGCGGGCGCAAGGTGGTCACCCGTGTCCGGCGCCGCCGTCCGTGTGCGCGCAGACGGACGTGCACTGGTCGTAGGGCGGTTGCAGCATCGTGAAGTCCGGGCACATCTGCGGGCCGAAGAGGCCGGCGATGCAGGTCGCGCAGTCGGTGGTCAGGCCGGCCGTGAAGCGCTTGCAGGTCACCATGCAGTTGCTCAAGCTGTTGTAGTCGGGACAGAAGCACAGGGCGTTGGTGCAGAGGCTGTTGGTGCACTCCTGCATCACCAGGCAGGGGGCCGACTTCAGGGCGGCGTTATAGGCCGTGGTGTCGCAGGCGGCGGTGTTCAGCATCTCCGCGCACGCCTGGGAGGTGGCGACCGTGGCCGAGCAGTCGGAGGTGACCGAGGTGCAGACGCCCAGGGGATCCACCGTCACCGACCCGTCGGCGCCGCAGGAGACCATGCCGGTTCCGTTGGCCAGCTCTTGGGTGCAGACCTGGTTCAAGTCGGCCCTGGAGAGGTCGACCAGCTTCGTCGACGGCCCGTACCCGCCGGAGCCCGACGAGCCGTCCTTGTTGCTGTTGCTGCTCGAGCACCCGGTCACCAGCGCGGTGACCACCAGCGCGGCATTCGCCAGACGCAACATGGAACGCATCCCGCGATTGTAGCGGTTTCTCGCGCCGCGTGCTGGCCGCTGTCGGACCGGCCGGCTAGGGTGGCGGATTGAGGCGCGTGTCGAGCGAGAACGGTCGCTGCTCCTGCAGGCTGTATCGCCCGGCCGCCGTCGCGGGAGTGAAGATGAGGTTCCAGCTCGCGTTGCAAACGGCGCTTGGCACCAAAACGAAAGCGTGAGCTTCCAACAGCGACTTGCCGAACTCCTGCTGGTCGCGGCTCGGCGGAGCCGGGGTGAGCCAGTGCGAGTTTGGAACGTCCGTCGCGGTGACGACGTGGACATCTTGTGAATCCAGAACCGCGCAGGTGAGAACATGGGGCACGCTGTCGAGCGCACGAAATCCTTTGTGCACCGCGACCTCCAAGATCGCCGTCGCCGGGTCTGCCGAACAATAGACGGTGGCGAACCCTACCGGGTTCCAGCGTCCCCCGGCCATCTCGGCGCCCTTCCCGCTGTTCCAGGTCGATGCCAGCGGTTTCGCGTCGAGGCGCCAGAGCTCAGGCGGCCCGGCTTCCCACGGCAACGGCCTCACGTATACACGCCGTACTCGATGCGCGTGAGGTACTGCATGACGAGGTGGACGCCGGGCGGAGTCCTTACCAGCTCAATCGGTTTTTGGTCCCCGAGTGGCGGTGCAGGGCGCTCGAGCCAGAGCTCCGCTTCTTCTTTCGAACCAAAGACGCGGCTCGCCTGCGCGACGATGCCGGCGAGCTGCCAGAGCTTCCCGCTCTCGTCTCTCGGCAGACGAGACTTTGGCGCCGCTTTACGTCGGGCGAATGAACGCTCGCTGACCCCCAGCGCGTTCAGGACCGAGCCGAACGTCATGATGCTGAGGCTGGCCACCAGGCCCGCCATCGCGCCGGCAGGAAGTCCGTCGAGGACCAAGCGGTGGGCTTCGACTTCAGACGTGACGTCATCACGCAAAATCCGCCGGCCCCCGAGTAGCTCGGCCGTCTCTTGCGGCAGCCCCGAAGAGGCAGGAACCGCCGCCGAGCCGCGCGTCCGGTTGAGTGCCGTGTGTGCCATCTGGCAGACTTATTGTGCCATGTGGCAGCAGGGTGTCAAGGGCACGCAATATCCGTCCACGCCGTGAGATTTTCCCCAGCGGAGCCAGCTATTCGGACAGCGCTGACTTCGGGGGGTGATAGCCGAGAAAGCGGCGGCTCTTGATGACCGCGGCGACTTGTGGCGGCACCATCGATTCCCAGCTGGCGTCTCCGGCGCGGATCTTTCGCAGAGCGTCTCGGGAAAAGATGTGGAGGTAGTCCCGGGTGACGTTCTCCAGCTGTTTGATCGAGCCGTTGTCGACCAGGTAGCCGTACAGCTTCTGTAAATGCGGCGCCACCTCGAGGTTGTCGACGGTGACGAGCTTGCCCGTCGCCTGATCGAGCAGAGGGTAGATGTAGAGGCGCAGCTCGTTCTTGAACAGCCGCCCGAACGACTCGAGAATTCCCCCCTCCAGCTCGGCGTAGTACCTCTCGTCGAAGAGATCGCGAAGGCTCGAAGCGCCCATGGTGATGGCGACACGCTGGTTGGTGTAGTGCGCCAGATAGGCCCCCAGGCGGTAGTACTCGAAGTAGTCGGAGATGATCACCGTCTTGCCCGAGGCGGCCAGCATGTCGGCGCGCGCCAAGAAGTCGGCGCGATCGACCTCTCCCCCCTCTTCGCGAAGGTTGCGCATCGTCAGCTCCATCAGCTCGACGACGTCGCTCGACCCGCTGGGCAGCGCCAGATCGCGCTCGAAGTTCTCGCGGGCGCAGCGAAGCATGTCCATGTTGACGTGACAGACGGGGCGGAAGCTCCCCCGCTCGACCAGCACGTTCTTCTTGTAGAGCACCTCCGACGGTTGCAGCACCGCCCCGCTGGGATCGAACATCGCCGCGCCGGAGAGCCCCAGCTGGACGAGCTTCATGCTCATGAGCCGGTTGTCGACCTCGCGGAAGGCGATTCCGGAGAGCTCGATCATGTCGATGGCGATCCGCTGGGTCGTCAGACCGTCCAGCAGCGATTCGATGAGGAGGTCGGGATCTTCGTCGAAATAGAACGCGCCGTAGAGGAGGTTGACCCCCACGATCCCCAGCGCCTCCTGCTGAAGAGCGTTCTCGCCGTCGAGCATGCGGACGTGGATGACGATCTGGCTGTCGGGATCGTGTGGGCGCGACTGGAAGCGCACGCCCATCCAGCCGTGACACTCGTTGGTGCCGCGGTAGCTGCGCGCCGACACCGTGTCGGCGAAGGCAAAGAAGGCCGTGGTCTGGCCGCGGTTTTCGGCCAGCCGTTCCAGGTTCAGCCGGTGCTCGTGCTCGAGCATGGCCTCGAGGCGCGGGCGGCAGACGTAGCGCTCCGCCTTGCCGTAGATCGCGTCGCTCACCGTCATGTCGTAGGCCGACATGCTCTTGGCGACGGTGCCGGCCGCGCCGCCGACGCGGAAGAACCAGCGGACCACCTCCTGCCCGGCCCCGATCTCGGCGAAGGTTCCGTAGCGCCGCTTGTCCAGGTTGATGCGCAGCGCTTTGGCGTGGACGTCGATGACCCGTTCGCCCGCGTGGATCATGCGCTCACACTATCTGCGCGCCACACAGGGGTAAAGACCGAGGCCAGCTCGACCGGAAATCGGAGACCGGCCGAGGTTACGAAGCCTCGGCCCATTGGACACACGCCGGAAACGAGATCCAGGCCATAAACAGACGCATATGGCTGTTAAGTGGTCGCTGGCCGAAAGCGACCTGGGCCCTGAACAGGTCGCTCCACCGGGCTTCGCGCACGCGGCGCCGGCAGGAGTGGGCCGCATGCTGCTCTGCTTGCGGATGATGGACGGCTCGGCGCCTCTCACGACCTGCCGGTCGTGTGGCGCGACGTCATCGCCACGCTGGATGTGCAAGGACTGCCCCGTCGGTGGCGCCAATGCGTTCTGCTCGCAGGGCTGCCTGACGTACCACGCCGCCAGCGGTCACCGCCGTGGCCCACGCGACGCCGAGTAACGTGAGCGTCGACCACCGGGACGTCCTGTGGCCGATTCCAGCAGCCTCGGCCCACGACGACGCGATGTTCTGACGCGCCCGGAACGTTGCGAGGGCCGGCCAATGCCCCGTCGCGCCGCCGCTACCCGAGGAGGCGGGCCAGGAAGTTGGGGTGGAACGAAAGGTTCAGAAAGCCCGCCAGGCCGAGGAGGATGCCGAGGCCGGCGAACCCCCAGGCGACCAACAGGAGCCCGCGCTTCTGGGTGAGCGCGGTGATGCCGAGCAGCGCGATGGCGATCGAGGCGGTCGCCTCGGACATGTCGAACTGATCGTCGCGTCGCTTGAACCGCTCGTACTTCTCCTGAAGCTCGGTGGCGGTCCGCTTGATCTCGGTCTTCTCGGCCTCGTAGTGATGGATCTTCTCGCCGTACTCGGCGATCTTGCGATCGAGCAGCGCGTGCCCCTCGCGGGTGAGGCCGGGCATCACGTCGCGCTGGATGACCAGCCCGTCCATCGCCGATTCGGCGACGTTCATCTTGGTCCCCTTGGCCTGGTAGTAGGCCCAGTTGTCGACGCTTTCGGACTCGACGTGCTGCATCTCCTCGGCGGTGTTCTCGTCCTTGACGTGGACGATGGCGATGAAGGTGGCGGTGATCGCCACGCTGATGGCCACGATGGCGTTCAGGGTCGGCGGTCTCCCGTGGCCCGGGCGCTCCGGGCGGCCGCCTTCTTTGCCCGTTCCCTGGCCCCCTGAGCCCCCTTCGTCCCCCTCATCCCCTTCTTGGGATCGCTCCACGGCCTCTTTGACGGTGTCCGCCAGCTCGCCCATGGCGACAATCTAGCGGCCCCGGCCTCGGGAGGCGAGGGGCGGCGTTTACATCAGTCGAACGGCGGCGACATCTGGCCGAAACCGCAGCTCGTCTAGCGTGGGCGACTGTGACAGTGGTGGCTCAATCTGTCGCGCCGGCGGCACCCGAGCGGCGAACCGAGAACCTGACCATCCCGCAACGGACGGAGCGGGTCGAGTCCCACGATCTCCACATCAAGGCGCTTGGTCGCTGCCAGTTCCCGTCGCCGCTCGTGACGCGGCTCGGCCCCCGGGCCCTGCATCAGGTCGGCGAGGCCGATCGCGTGCTGCTCGACGATCGCCGCTCCCATGTGGCCGCCACGGAGGCGAGCGAGCTGCCGACGCTTCCCGCCTTCGAGATGGCCGGGCCGCGGGACCGGATTTCTTCGACCCCTCCACGCTGCGGGTCGGGATCGTGACCTGCGGCGGCCTCTGCCCCGGCGTCAACAACGTCGTGCGCGGCCTGGTGCTCGAGCTGACGCATGCCTACGGGGTCCAGAAGATCCTCGGATTCCGCTACGGCTTCGAAGGGCTGGTCGCCAGCTACGGTCACCAGCCGCTGCAGCTCCGGCCCGAGATGGTCGGCTCGATTCACCAACAGGGGGGACGATCCTGGGAACGTCGCGCGGGGGCCAGGATCCGCGCGAGATGGTCAACCGGTTGGAGGCGCTGCAGATCGGCGCGCTGTTCGTCATCGGGGGCGACGGCACCCTCAGGGGCGCCACGCAGATCGTGGCCGAGATCGAGCGCCGGCAGCTCGCCATCGCGGTGGTCGGAATCCCCAAGACGATCGACAACGACATTCACTTCATCGATCGCAGCTTCGGGTTCGAGACCGCCGCCGCCGCCGCCGCCGACGCCATCCGCAGCGCGCACAGCGAGGCGACGAGCGCGCTCAACGGGATCGGCCTGGTGAAGGTGATGGGGCGGCACTCCGGGTTCATCGCCTGCCATGCGGCGCTGGCCTGCCCGGACGCGAACTTCGTGCTCATCCCCGAGGTGCCGTTGCGGCTCGACGGTGAGGGTGGTTTTCTGCAGCATCTCCAGCGGCGGCTCGAGCAGCGGTCGCACGCGGTGATCGTCGTGGCGGAGGGCGCGGGCCAGAACCTCTGCCTCGACACGGGGAGCGCCGGCCCGGGAGTCGCGCCGGTCACCGACGCCAGCGGCAACGCCCGTCTCAAGGACATCGGCCTCGTGCTCCGCGACCACATCACGCAGCACTTCGCGGCGCGCGGCATCCCGCTGACGCTCAAGTACATCGATCCGAGCTATCAGATACGGAGCGTCCCGGCGTCGCCGTCCGACAGCGTGTATTGCTGGAACATGGCGCGCAACGCGGTCCACGCCGCGATGGCGGGCAACACGGAGATGCTGGTCGGTCGCTGGCACGGCCGGTTCGTGCACGTCCCGTTTCCGCTCGCCACCCGCTTCCGAAAGCAGGTCGACGTGGCCGAGGAGCTCTGGATGTCGGTCATCGAATCGACCGGTCAGCCGGCGGCCTTCGGCCCGGTCGACGCCGCCGGCTAGATTGCCGGGACCTGCCGGAGCTGAAGCGTGTCGATGACCTTTTCGTGTGCCAGCGCGTTGGTGATGACGACCAGCCAGGCTCCCTCCTTGCACCATCCCCGTCGGGCCAGGTAGGCCAGCGCGTTTTCGACCGTCTCCTCCGGGTCGTCGCTGAAGGGCATCAGGAACGGCTCCACGCCCCAGGGGAGGAGCAGCTGCCGGAACAGCGGCTCGTCGTCGGTGAAGGCGTAGATGGGGACGCCGACCGCCCGCAAGGCCGCCAGCGTGTAGGCCAAAAAGCCGCTGCGGGTGAAGACCACCATCCCTGAATCGCCCAGCTCCTGCGCCAGCGTCGCTGCCGCGCGCAGCATCTTGGCCTTCGGTTCGACCAGCACGAGCCCTTCGTTGAGCTTGCGCTTCTCGGTCGGCTCGATGCTGTTGACGATGTTGGTCATGACCTCGACGCAGTCGAGGGGATAAAGGCCCGTCGTCGTCTCGCCCGAGAGCATCACCGCGTCGGCGCGCTCGCGCACGGCGGTGGAGATGTCGGAGATCTCGGCGCGCGTCGGCATCGGCGCGCTGATCATCGATTCCAGGAGGTGGGTGGCGATGATCACCGGCCGGCCTTCCTGCAGGCAGAGCTCGACGATGCGCGTCTGCACCAGCGGCAGCGTGTGGTAGTCGATCTCGATCCCCAGGTCCCCGCGCGCCACCATCACCGCGTCGGCGGCCTTGATGATGCTGACCAGGTTGCGAAGGCCGGCCTGGTCCTCGATCTTGGCGATGATGCGGGCGCTGGAGCCGAGCCCCTCGAGGAGACGCCGCAACGCCACGACGTCCTGGCTCTTGCGAACGAACGACAGCGCGACGAAATCGATCCCCGCCGCGACGCCCGCGGCGACGTCCCGCTCGTCCTTCTCCGTCAGCGACGGCAGGTTGACGTCGATGCCGGGCAGGTTGATGTGCCGGCGCGAGCCGAGCTTGCCGGGGGTGAGCACGCGGCAGCGCACGTGGGTGGGGTCGATCTCGATCACCGTCAGGCGGATCAGCCCGCTGTCGACCAGCATGGTGGCGCCCACCCTCACGTCGGTGGGCAGACCGGGATAGTTGACGAACACGCTGCGGACGTCGACCGACGGCGTGACGGTGTAGAACTCGAAGATGTCGCCGGCCTTGAGCTCGATGGGCTCGGTGACCGGGCCGGTGCGAATCTCCGGTCCCTTGACGTCCATCATCACCGCCACGTGTCGGCCCACGGCGCTCGACAGCTCGCGGACGCGTTTGATCAGCGTCGCCGCCCATTCGCCGGTTCCGTGGGCCATGTTGAGCCGCAGCACGTCGACCCCCGCGGAGATCAGCTGCCGGAGCCGCTCGGGGCTCTCCGTCGCGGGCCCAATGGTCGCGATGATCTTGGTGTGTCGGTAGTGACCGCGCACGGCGTCGGTGCCCATGAGATCGCAGCGCCAGACTATCGCCCTCCATGTTGCGGACGCGTTTCGCGACGTGAACGTTTTCTGTCGAGACGCAACGGCGAGACGAGTGGAACCTCCGCCCGTGGCCGGGGCGCCACACCCGGCGCCGCGCCGGCGCTGGCGGGCGCGGCCGGCGGGGGGCGCGCTGGCACAGAACCTGAAGTCACTCCCCGACATGGCGTGGGATCTCCGGTTTGTGGTGCCAACGCCGACGCGTGGCGCGGGCGTCAGCATCGTGACGCTGGCGGCGTTCCTTCCGCTGGCGATGGGGTGCACCTCGAACGAGTACGTGATCCCCCACGAGGAGCTGGCCCGGTTGGCGGCCACGCCGCCGCCATCGCGCGGCGCGCACGTTCGGGTCGTCCAGGACCTCGGCGGGCGGCGGGGTGAGCCCGTTCCGCTGACGGTCGCGCCGCTGCCTCCTCGGCCCATGACGGCCGATGATGCGGCTGCCCAGGCGACCGCCGACCAGGCCAGCGGGGAACGCGACGAGGGCCAGGAAGCCGAGGACGCCGGCGACGACAGCGGTCACGGCGACCTCCAGATCGACATCTCGGGATCGCAACGCAGGCGCGCTCACGTTTCGTCCAATCGGGGCGGCTCCTGGTCGTCCACGGGGCGGTCGGGCTTGCGGACCGGGGGAGCAGCGCCGCCGCGGGCCGGCGCGGGGAGCGGCGGCGGCCACGGCCTCTCGGGTGGTCATGGCGTCGGCGTCGGTGGCGGTGGCGGTGGCGGCAATGGAGACGCGGCGTTGGTCGCGATCATCGTGGTCGTCGCGGTGGTCGTCGCCATCGGCCTCGTCTCCAGCGAAGGGGTCCGCTTCGACGGCTACGTCGCGATGTCGCCCGAGCAGCCGGTGCACCTGCGCGCCGCGAATGGCCAGCAGGCGACGATTCCGGTCGCCGACCTGTCGCCGGGGTGGGTCGCCGGCACCGTCGAGGCGAAGGTGATGGACGACGAGGGTTTCGGGATCCAGCGCCTCGATCGCCTGCCGCTCGACCGCCGGGGCGCGACGTTCAAGCTCGACTCGGGGACCATCGCCTTCGACATCGCCGGCGTGACGGCGGTGGGGCCGGCGATGAATGTCCAGGCTGGCTATTTCTTCACCCGGAAGCTGGGCCTCCTGGCCAACCTCGGTCTCGCTGGCGCGGGTCTCCCCGGCGCGGCATCCGGGCAGGGGCTGGTGCCGCGGCATGCGCTCGGTCTCGAGCTGCAAGGGTTCCCGCTCGCGCTCGGTCCGCTCCACCTGGGCGCCTTCGGCAACGCCGGAATGGCGCTCACCGAGGTGCTGGTCGGTGCAACCCCGACCTACGTCAGCGGTCCGTCGGTGGGCGGCGGAGTGCTCGCTGAGCTGGACCTGACGTCCCGGCTGGCGCTCACGCTGCGCGCCGGCGCCGATCTCGCCAAGCTCGACCAGGTCTGGGCGCCGGCCGGCCTCTTCACCGCGGGCGTCGCCGTCTACTGACCCGGCTCGCCGGCGTGCCCCGCCGCTGCCAGCGGCAGATGGACCACGAAGGTGGATCCCTGCCCGAGGCTGGTCCGGACGGTGAGCGCGCCGCCATTCGCCTGAGCGACCCGGTTGACGATCGAGAGGCCGAGGCCGCTCCCCGGTAAGGCCTGCATCTGGGGTGATCGGTAGAACGGCTCGAAGGCGCGGTTCGCGTCTTCCTGCGACATCCCCACGCCGTTGTCGGAGACGCACAGATCATAGCCGTCGGAGGCGGGCTGGCCGGAGATCTCCACCCGTGGCGCCACCCCGGGACGGCAGTACTTGACCGCGTTTTCGACCAGGTTCCCGACGGCCTGCCTGAAAAGGCCCTCGCTGCACGAGACCTCGGCGTGCCCGACGGCGACGCGCAACGTCCCTTGCTCCGCCGCGATGCGGGCGCCGAATTCCTCCTCGATCTGCGCCACGACCGCGGCCGGATCACAGCGGCCGCGCGCGAGCGCCTCCACCCGCGCCAGCGCCAACAGGTCGTCCACCAGCGTCTCGATGCGGTGCAGGCCCCGCTGGAGGATCTCCGTGGGACGCTTTTCGTTGGGGAGCTTCGCCGCCAGCTGCTCCGCCGCGAGGTTGATGCTGGTCAGCGGGCCGCGGACGTCGTGCGCGACGCGTCCCGCGAAGGCGTCGAGCTCCCGGTTGCGGGCCTCGAGCGTCCGCTGTTCGCCCAGCGTCTCCGCCTCGCGTCTGGCGACCTGGCGCGACACCCGACGGCCGACGAGGAGGATACCGACCAGCGCCCCCACGCCCATCCCGAGGAGCGTCAGCATGAGCCGGAATCGAATCATGGAGAAACGGGAGAGCGCCTGGGTGGCCGCTTGATCGTTGATCGCGATGAGCTGGTCGAAGTCGCGGCCCACGCCGGCGAACTGTTCTCGCACGCGCTGCATCTCCTGCCGCGCCTCGCGGTCGCGATTCTGCCGGGAGAGCGCCAGCGCGCGCGCGATCGGCGCGTCGAGCGCCGCCAGGTCCGCGCGCGCGCGATCCCAGGTGGCCCGCTCATTGGGCAGGATCGCCCACGGGTCGTAGGCGCGGCTGGTGGCGGCGATCTGCTCGTCGACCTTCGCCAGCTCCGCTTCGATGCCCGCCAGCTCGTCCGGCTTCGAGGCGAAGATGTGGTCGCCGACCAGGATCCGCCGCCGCTCGACCGAGATGGCCAGCTGTCCCACCAACCGGACGCTGGCCAGCATGTTCTCGACGATGTCGCGGGCGTTCGACTGCAGTGCCCGGACCTGGATGAGCGTCGACAGAGTGACGATCACCACGCCCACGACGATGATCGAGAAGGCGGCCACCACCAGCTGGCGGGCCGGCGTCGATCTTCGTTCCTTGATCTCCTTCATGAGCGGATGTCCGGGGCGGCGGTGGAGCGCGTGCACCTCTATCTGCGCACTTGTAGTTGAAGCGCAGCTCCTTGGCTGTGCCCGAGGTCCCGAACCGCTCAGCGGTCGGCGATTTTGAAACCAAAGGAGGCGGCCAGGAGCAGGGCGGCCCCGGGCGGGATGGCGGCGCCGCGGACCTGGTTCGTGGCCGGATCGAGCAGCAGGTCCGAGGCGCCCGCGAAGCTGGCCTTGCGGAGATCACACCGTTCGAACCGGGCCCCGCCGAGCTGGCATTCGTCGAACCGCGCCTCGACGAGATCAGCGCCCACGAAGCTCGCCTCGGTGAGCAGGCAGCAGACGAAGGGGGTCTTGCGTCCGCGGAACGAGATGAACGAGCAGTAGCTGAGGTTGCAGTCGTCGAAGCCGAGGTCCGGGTGGGCGCCGACGTCGGTCCAGTCGATCCCCATCATCTTGCATCGCTTGAAGGCGACGCCGCGCAGGAGCAGGCCCGCGGGCGCGAGGCGGGTGAGGTCGCGCGTGTCCCGCCCGTAACGCCCGCCGCGATTTGACGGGCTTCGGGCGGGCATCCCGCTTGCTATTCCGCTTGTTGGTGGAAGAGAGCGGAGCGGGGACGTCGGGGCCTGGAGGTGAGTTGCTGGCGCGCGTGGCGGCGGCCGTTCTTGCCGTCGTGCTGATTGGCTCGGCGGCGACCGTCGGGTGCGGCTCCTCGAAGGGGGCCGCACCCGACGCGGGCGGGCGCTCGACCGGCGCTGGCGGAACCGGGGCGGGCACCGCCGGCGGACAACCTGGCTCCGATGGTTCGGCCAACGCGGGCGGAGCGCTGGTCGACGCGTCGACGCCCTCTGCCGGCGGGCCGGCCTGCTCCGATCTCTTCGACCCGGACATGGTTCGCACCTACTCCATCGACATCGATCCGGCCGAGTGGAACAGCGTGATGGGCGAGTTCTACGATCTGGCCACGCTGCTCGCGAAGGGGAACGACTTCGTCGTCCGCCACCCGGTGGTCTTCCACCTGGGGAGCGAGACGGTCAGCGACGCGACGTTGAAGCTGCACGGGCAGTCGTCCTGGGCGCAGACGGCGATGCTGGACGGCAACCGGGCCAAGATTCAGTTCGACATCTCGTTCCACCAGAGCGATCCGAACGGCAAGTTTCACGGGATCGAAAAGCTGGTGTTCGACATGCCGCGCAGCGACTGGACCTTCATGCACGATCGGCTGGCGCACGCCTGGCTGCGGCAGGTCGGGATCGCCGCCGGCTGCGCGGCCAACGCGCGCGTGGAGATCAACGGCAGCTACTACGGGATGTTCGTCGCCGAGGAGAACACCAACAAGCGGGTCATCGCCGAGTTCTTTCCCAACAACACGGGCGGCCTCTGGAAGGGGGGCGTCCAACCCGAGACGGCGCTGACGCTGCTATCCCCGAATCCGGACCGCCAAAAGACGTTCGCGCAGGTCACCGATCTGGCCAGCCTCTCGGCGATCGTCGACCTTCAGTCGTCGGTCGTCGAATGGGCCAGCGAGGCGCTGCTCAACAACGCCGACGGGACGTACGGCGGGACGCACAACTTCTACATCTATGACCAGGGGGCGAGCGGCTTCGCCTACCTACCGAACGACACTGATTCCACCTTCGATTGGCTGGCCCTGTTCGACGACACCCCCTCCGACGATCACCCCATCTACTGGTGGGCCAACCGGGCCCAGCCGGCGCCACAGCCCGGCGTCGTCTGGTTGTCCGCGCTGAACGATCCCGGCTGGCGCAGCAAGTACGTCGACGCCATCGCCACCCAGCTCGGCCGGTGGAACGTCGCGCAGATTCAGGGGTGGATCGACACCTGGTCGCAGCAGATCGCGGCGGACGTGGCGGCCGATCCCCACACCTGGGCGACGCCCGATCAATTTCAGAGAGCGGTGAGCACCGCGCACGACGTCGTCGCCGCGCGGGCGCAGTTTCTTCAGACCTTCGTCGCCTGCGAGCAGAACGGCAGCGGGGCCGACCAGGACGGTGACGGTTACCGGTGGTGCGAGGACTGCAACGACATGAACGCCGCCGTGCACCCGGGGGCGGCCGAGATCTGCGGGAACGGGATCGACGACAACTGCAACGGCCTCGTCGACGAAGGGTGCCACTGAGCGCTGTCGGCGGGCGGCGTACGTAAGCTCCCGCAAGTTGAGGCTCCCGCTTCCCCAACCGAGGCGACACCTCACGATGAAGCCACTCCCGTGCCTCTCATCGCGACTCTGCTCGGCGCAGCACTGCTGGTGGTCGATCCAACACAAGCGTCGGCACAGGTCCCGGCGCCGGCACCGGCGCGGGCGGCGTCGACCGACGCCCCGGACGACGACGCGGAGGCGGAGACCGCGGCGGAGCCGAGGGGAGGCGAGGGCGTCAGCCCGGTGGAGATCATTCCCAAGGTCGAGCTCAGGCAGGTCTTCACCAAGCTCGACAGCGGCGTGTCGATCCACCAGAGCACCGCCGAGATCGACATCCAGTTTCTGCAGCGGGTCTTGCTTCGCTATCAGGTCCCCGCGCTGGTGATGGAGACGCCCAAGGGCCAGGTCTCCGGGATCGGCGATATCCAATTTGGGCTGATCGGTATCGTCGCCTCCAACGCGCGCGCGGTGGCGGCGCTGATCGCCGGCACCGTGATGGACACGGCGACCCAGCCGTCACTCGGGCAAGGCAAGACGCAGCTGGTGCTCGGCGCCGGGGCGGCGTTCAAACCGTACCGCTGGTGGCTGGCCTATGCCCTCGCCCAGGACCAGTTTTCTGTCGCTGGACAGAGCGGGCGTCCCGCCGTCGACCAGCTGGCCACCGACTTCGGCAGCATCCTGTTCGGCAAGCAATACAACTGGCTCAAGCTCGACGTGAACACGACGGTCGATTTTCCGGGCGGGGCCGTGGGGCGCGTCTACGGTGTGGCGGAGGTGGGGAGCCTGGTGATCGGCCGCGTGGGCCTGTTCTCCCGGGCCAGCACCCAGCTCGTCGGACCGCGCCTGGTCGACTACTCCGTCACGGCCGGGGTGCGGTACCTGTTCCGGCTGGAGAAGGGGAAGCCACGCTGAGCGTCGTCGCCTGGCCGGCTGGCCGCCTGGCCGGCTGGCCGCGCCAGCCACAGCACGTGGCGGCGGGGCGTCCCGTCACCCGCCAGCACCCTCTTAGTGCGCGCCTCGAACCCGACCTGGCGGAGCCGGGCGGTGAACCGCGCGTCCTGAAACGTCGACCAGATGGCGAGAACACCGTCGCCGCGCAGCGCTCGCCGCGCGCTCTCCAGGCCGGCCGGGGAGTAGAGCCGCCGGTTCTTGAACGTCGTCAGCGCCGTGGGACCGTTGTCGACGTCGAGCAGGATGGCGTCGTACCGCGCGGTCGCCTGCGCGATCGTGTCGGCGACGTCCCCCTCGACGATTGAAAGCCGCGGATCCTCGAGCGGCATCTCCGCCAGCTGGCCCAGGAGCCGGCGGTCGCGGTTCCAGCCGATCACCGCGGCGACCGCCTCGACAACCACCACCTTGGCGTCGGGCGGCAGGAGATCGAGCGCGGCCCGTGCCGTGAAGCCCATGCCGAGGCCCCCGACGAGGACCCGCGCCCGGGACTTGCCGCCCAGCGCCGCGCAGCCGTGAACGGCCAGCCTCTCCTCGGAGCCGTGGCTGTTGCTGTGCATCAGCTCCTGGCCGTCGATGCGCAGCGCGAAACGATCGCCGAGCCGACAGAGCGTCAGCTCACTGCCGTCGCTGGTGAGCGCGCGATCGAGGGTCGTCCAGGAGGGCGGCGGCATCGCTATTGCGCGGCCGGCTTGCCGAGGGCGGCTTCGAGCCAGTTCCGGTCGAGCCAGTCGAGCGAGACGGGCGCCTGCCGCAACGTCTGATCGAGCGCGCTCACGGCTTCGTCGGGCGCGGCGGCGCCGGCCGCGTGGGCGCGGGCATAGAGGATCCAGTTCGACAGCTGGTAGTGATGCAGGAGCGGCGCGAAGCGATGGCCGGCGAAGCGCTCCAGCGCCGCCTCCGCCTCGATCGCCGTCGCGCAGGCCAGGAGCGCGCCGGCCGCGTCGAAGAGCAGCGCCCGCAGATCCTCGAACGCCCGCTCCGGCGCGCGCACGATCTCCTCCAGCAGCGCCGCGAAGTCCCCCTCCGACAGCCCCGCGTCGCCGGCGCACTCCGCCATCATCGGGACCTGCGTGGTGATGAAGTCGGAGTCGTTCGCCAGCGGCAGCAGCCGTCCGACCAGGTAGAGATCGAACGCGCTGGCGATCGATTCGGCCAGCAGCAGCGCCGCCGGGCTGGGCGGCGTTCCGGGCAGGGCCGTTCCCGCGCGCGCGACAGCGACCTCCCGGGAGCAGAGCTCGTGCCAGGCGACGTGCGCCACGACGTCCGCCGGGATGTGGTCATCGCAGAGGACGTCGCCGCCAGCTTCGACGCTCCAGTAGGTCAGGTTGAGGAACAGCGCGCGGTCCCAGCTCAGCTGAGCGCCCAGTCCCGGGATCAGGAAGCGGTGGCCGGAGCGGTGCAAGAACGTCTCCAGACGTCCGTAGATCGCCACCCCGTTCAGCGCCGAGCGGTCGTCGATGGTCAGCGCGTCGAGCGTAACCTGGCGAAACGGCATCGAGGTGCGCCCAGGTGAATCAGTCGGTGGCGCGTGCGGGGACTAGCCCTCGGGCGAGCCTTCGGGCTTGCTGCGGCCGCGCGGGTTGCCGTGAATCGGACGGGTCGCCGCCCAGTTGGTTCGCGGCTTGCGCGGTCGGTGCGCGGAAGGGCTGGCCGGTCCTTTCGCCAAGCGCTCAGCCTGTTCGCGTGCTGCCTGCTGGGCGACGATCGCCGCCCGCTTTTCATCGCCCGTCGCCATACGGCCAACCTTACCACGGACGCGGCCGGACACCGGCACCCCAGCGTCCGAGTTGTTCAGGTTACGTAACAATTATCGACGGAACCTTGCGCCGGAGGGCGCGAGCGTGAATAACCTGATCACGATGGGCTTCCGCGAGATCACCGCTCCGGTCATCAGCGAGAGCACCGTCCACCGGGTGGAACGGGTGCCCGAGTGGCGTCTGTCGGCACAGGGTCCGCAGTGGCGGGCGCTCTGCGGCGTGCGAATAGGCGAGGCGCGGGGTGGAGGCGCGTTCGAGTTCGAGGTGCCGGTGGCCCTCGATCCCGAGTCGTGGCGGCTGGCCGCCAACTGTCCCGCCTGCCTGGCCGCCACCGAGCGCCGCGAGCTCGGCGCGCTGCTGTAGACGTTCGCCGGCGCTCCCGGTCGCGGCGCGGCGCTTGCCAGGCGGAGGCCCCGTGCGATATTGCGCGGCGACGTCCAAAGGCGGAGTCACGCATGAGTGCCGATCCCGAAATCCTGGCGGAGGTCCCGCTGTTTCAACTCCTCGACGCCGACGAGCGGGCGGCGCTGGCGGCCAAGGTCGAACCGGTCAGCGCGCCCGCGGGCAAGATGCTCTTCAGCTATGGCGACCCGGGCGATTCGCTCTACATCGTCCGGGAAGGGGAGGTGGAGATCTTCTTCAAGAACGACACCGGCGACAAGATCGTGCTGGAACGGCCGGGGGCGGGCGACTTCTTCGGCGAGCTGTCGCTCATCGACGCCGGCCCGCGCACGGCGTCGGCGCTGGTGACCAAGGACCTGCAGGCGGTGATGGTCGACCGCGCCGACATCGAGGCGCTGCTCAAGCAGCACCCGGCCGCGGCGATGGATCTGCTGACCGCGACCGGGCGGCGGCTGCGGGAGGCGACGCGCCAGCTCCGCCACACCGCCTCGCGCGACATCAACGAGGAGGTCGAGGATACGCGCACCACGGTCATGAAGATGGCCGACTGGATCTCCGAGTTCAGCGGCAGCCTCCCGTTCCTGTTCATCCACTGCATCCTGTTCGCCCTCTGGATCGTGCTCAACACCGGACCGCTCGCCCGCAGCGCGCTCGGCGGCTGGGATCTGTTCCCCTACGGCTTCCTGACGATGTGCGTGTCGCTGGAGGCGATCATCCTGTCGGTGTTCGTGCTCCTCAGCCAGAACCGCCAGGTGGCGCGCGATCGGACGCGCAACGACATCGAGTACCGGGTGAACCTGAAGGCGGAGCTGGAGATCGCGCACCTGCACGAGAAGTTCGACGAGATGAACGCCGAGCTTCTCGACCGCCTCAAGGCGCTCGAGCGCTCGCACGTCCGCTGAAGCGGCGCGCTCCCGGTGCGCAACGCCCGAGCGCGCGATCTAGAGCGCCCGGCGCTCGGCGTCGATCGAGAAGATCAGCAGAGGGCAAGCGGGCGAGGGCGACCGTGACGAGGCCAGCGCCAGGCGCGGCGCCGGACCGCGGAAGCCCCCGTCGTCGGGATCGAGGATGGTCTGCTTGGTCCCGACCACCATCACTGGATCGCCCTGCCGCAAGGTGTGGATCTGCCATCCAGACGAAGTCGCACCCGAGGGGACGCCGAGCGACGCAAAGAGAACGCGGAGCTCGTTGCTGTCGAGGGAGACGTTGGGCGTTCCAAACAGACGCCCCTCCGAGGCTTGGATGAGGATCGATCGCCCCTCCTCGTCGACGAGGTCGAAGTCGTGCAGAGACTCAAACACACCGGGGAAGGTGTGTTGGCAGGGGACAGCCACGCCAACGACTGATTCGCCACCGATCTGGTGGGGGAGGTGCTGGTGGCCCCGCACCCACCCGACGATCGAGATCACGTTGCCGTCGGGCTCCTCTGCCAGTGCCGCCCAGTCGTCGGCGGCGACGTCATCGGCCTGTCGGCGGAGGAGCTTCTCCATCCGTTCGTTCTTGATCCGCAAGATGGAGCGCCTGACCGGCGCCGCAGACGCCGCTGCCAGTCCCCCGACGACGACGGTCGCTACCCGACCGGAAAAGATCGGGGTGATGAAGAGGAAGATCGCAATCCTGGTGAGCTGACGGAGGACGAAGATGGCGACCACGAAGGTCGCCCAGAGCAGCCAGCCGAGCAGGTCGATCCGCAGTTTCTCAGCCCCCGAAAGCCAGGCCACGGCCGGATCATCGCGGAGGGGAGTCAAACGGTGCAGCGGGCGCGCCGTCTGATCCGACCCGAACGCGGCCCCAAACATCCCCACCCGCCGATGATACCTGAACCAGAACTTCTCATAAACGCCTCAAGCGGCCGGCGACGTTGGCAACGATCGGGCGTGTACGTTGAAACGCACACCTGCGCCTGGCAGACGAGGCGATGATTCAACGCACGCAGCGGACCCAGGCGCCGGTGAAGTAGTCCCACTCCGGGCCGCCGTTCTTGCCGGTGGCGGTGCCGGAGTTGTAGCCGGTGAAGCCGTCGTCGAAGTTGATCGCCCAGCCGTAGCTGCTGGTGCCGTACTCGGCGCTCGCCCAGTACCAGTTGTTGGAGTACGAGCCGTACTTGGTGTTGGGGAACATCGTCTTGTTGATGGCCGGTCCGACGTGCGCCTCGTCGACCAGCGTGGCCAGCTCGTTGATGCTGGGGACGCGCCAGGAGTGCCCGTTGAGGCCGAGCGCCGCGCAGTAGCCGGCCGCGCCCGACCAGGGGATCACCGCCGCGCCGGCCGGCGCCGCCGAATCGGCCTGTTGCCAGACGAGCCCGGTGTAGCTGTCGGTCACCTCGCCGCTTTCGGCGCTGTACTGATTGGGCGGCGGGACGGCGAAGTCGCTCTGCCCCTCGCCGGTGCCGTTGCCGCGCACGCAACGGACGTAGGCCTCGCTGGTCGTCTTGGCGTAGGCGTTGCTGGTGAAGCCGCTGCTCATTCCGTAGATCCAGGAGAAGCCGCTGCTGTTCTGGCCGGTGATCGTCTCGTACCAATCCGAGCCCGTCCGGTAGTAGCCGGAGGGCTCCTTGGGGAACGCGGTCGTGTCGATGGCGTCGCCGGTGCGGGCGAAGTCGACGATCGACGCCATCTCGACGCGGGTGGGGAGGCGCCAGTCGGTGTAGCCGGCGAAGCTGCTGCTGGCGAGGCTGGCGCAATGGTCGGAGTTGTCCTGCCAGTAGCCTTGCGTCGTGTCGGGCGCCTTCTCCCAGGCGAGGCAGGTGACGTTGTCGAGCACGGCGCCGTTGCCGAGGTCGGTGTAGCTGGCGGGATTGGGCAGCCCGCTCGCCACCGGATTCGGCATCGGCCAGCAGGCCCATTTGTGCGTCCCGCAGGTGGCCGGTTGACAGGCGCCCGGCGCGCCGGAGCCCCCGGTGGCGGAACCGCCCGCGCCGCCGGTGCTGGTCGCGCCGCCGGTGCCGGCGCCCCCTGAGCCCGGGTTGCCGCCGCTTCCGACGCCGCCGCTTCCGGTCTTCGAACCACCGGTGGCGCTCGCACCGCCCGTGGCACTGGAACCGCCGGCGCCAGTCGAGGACGCCGTCCCGCCGCAGCCGAAGCCGGCGAACGCAGCCAACAGGATCGAGACCACGAGCGACAGTCGAGTCATGACGCAACCCCCTCTGAAGATTTATGGAACTCTGTCACGTAGCCCGGTCGCCGCCAAGACGCCAGCACCGCTTGCCGCTATTCTTCTGGGCGAGGTCCGCTCATGTGGAGGTCAAACGCGCCCGTCGTCTCGCTGCTGGCTGTCGCGGTGGGGTGCGCGGCGGCGCCACCGCCTCCGGTCGCCTCCGTGCCGGCGACGTCTGTGTCGGTCGCGCCGGTGCCCGTCGCCCAGCCGGCGGCGATCCCGCCCGCCCCGGTCACCACCCTCGAGGGCGCATGGCTGGGCACGCTGCAGTTGCAGCCCAGGTCCCTGCGGCTGGTGCTCAAGATCAAGCGCACGGCCGACGGATTTTCCGCCACGGTCGACAGCCCCGATCAGTACACGGCCGACATCCCCGTCGACGCGGTGACCTTCGTCGGCGGCGAGCTCAAGGTCGTCGTGGCCAAGGTCAACGCTGGCTACCAGGCGCGGCTGGTGGGCGACAGGTTGGTCGGAACGTTCACCCAAAATGGCCTGGCGCTGCCGCTCGAGCTGCAAAAGACGTCCACCCCTCCCGTCATCGGCGCGCGACCGCGCGAAAGACCGCGACCCCAAGATCCCCAGCGACCGCTCCCGTACGACGAGATCCAGCTCGACGTCGACAACGCGGCCGCTGGAATCGCGCTCGCCTGCACGCTGACCGAGCCGCGCGGGAAGGGGCCGTTCGCGGCGGTCGTGCTGGCCACTGGCTCGGGCCCACAGGATCGCGATGAATCGTTGATGGGACACAAACCGTTCCTGGTCCTCTCGGACGCCATCACCCGGAAGGGGGTGGCGGTCCTGCGCTGCGACGATCGCGGCGTCGGCAGGTCGACCGGGACGTTCGCCGGCGCCACGACGCTCGACTTCACGGGCGACGCGCTGGCGGAGGTGGCCGCGCTGCGCGCGCGCCCCGAGATCGCCCGCGCGCACGTCGGGGTGGTCGGGCATTCGGAGGGGGGGACGGTCGCCGCCGTCGCGGCCGCCAGATCGAAGGAGGTGGCCTTCATCGTCCTGCTCGCCGGGCCGGCGCTGCCGGGCGACGAGATCCTCGACCTACAGCGCGGCTGGCTGGAGCGGCAGGCGGGGCTGACCGAGGCGGAGATCGTCGACAGCAAGGCGAGCTGGGACCGGGCCTACGCCATCATCAAGTCCGAAAAGGCCGACGCTCCTGCCAAGAAGAAGCTGCGCCTGCTCTACGACGGGTTGCCGAGCGCCACCCGCGCGACGATGGAACAGTCGGGCGGGTTCGACGCGGTGGTCAAGGTGGTGCTCTCGCCCTGGTACAGGACCGTCCTCACGCTCGACCCGCGCACCTACCTCGGGCGCGTGAAAGTGCCGGTGCTGGCGCTCAACGGCCAGCTCGATCGTCAGGTGCCGGCGAACGAGAATATCCCCGCCACGAAGCAGGCGCTGGCGCATGACCGCGACGTCACCGTCCGCGAGATGCCGGGGCTCAATCATCTGTTTCAACACGCCGAGACCGGCGCGCTGACGGAGTACGCGCTGATCGAGGAGACGATCTCCCCCGAGGTGCTGACCCTGGTCGGCGACTGGATCGCCCAGCACGGCAAGTGAGCAACGGTCAGCGGCGCTGGCGCAGATCGATCGGCAGCGCCCCGGGCGCCAGCACCAGATTGACCCGGGCCTTCTCCTCGCCCGGCAGCGCCACGAGCTCGAGAGTCCAGACCAGCGCCACCAGGGTTCCACGGAAGCTGTAAGGGCTGGCGGGGAGCGCGAGGACGAAGGGGCGTCGCTCGTTGGCCGTCGGGCTGGGGAGGGGGACCGTGTCGGCGATCTTGAGGTCGCGTCCCCCCTTGCCCTGCAGCGCCCAGGTGAGGCGCAGCTCCATCCCGCGGGGCGCCGCCGGTCCCGTCCAGGCCGCCACGCCGCGGAGGCGGGTGCCCGGCTCGAACGCGACGTGCCCGCCTTCCAGCGTGAGGGAGAGGGTGATGGAATGTCCGCTCAGAGGGACCTCGGGAGAACGACGACGGGAAACTCGCCGCGCCAGATCGGCCTGTCCTGACAGGCGGCCTCGACCACGATGGCCCAGCAGATCTCGTTCAGCTTTCCGGCGAGGCTGGGGACGCTCCCTGGCGGCACGACCACGGCGCCGCGCCCCTCGGTGGCCCGGGCGTGAGGCTCCGGCATCTTGCGGTCGATCGCCAGCGTCGCAAAGTCGTGCCTGTCGGTCACGGTCGAGATCCCCGTGCGGGCGCTGATCCGCTCACGCGCGATCTCGCTCCCCACCAGCGCGACCGAGACGTTGGTGACCTCGCGCTCGCCGTAGGCGAAGCGCCAGATGATCTCCAGCTTGTCGCCCAGCCGAATCTCGGGGAGCGCCACGATCTCCGCCGCTGGCGGCGCCCGGCCGACGAGGCGCCTGACCCAGGCGGCGAATCCGCCCGGCGAGGCGGGCTTGAGCGCGCGCGGCTGACCTGCGACCGTCGCGGCGTCCCCCATTGCGCCGAGATGAAACCTTCGCGCGGCGAACCCGTCAAGAGAGAGCAGCGAAAAGGGCATAATGCCGGCCGCATGAGCCCGGCGCGACGTTCTCTCCTCGCGGTTTCGATGTTGATGAGCGGCTGGGCGGGGCGCGCCGCTGCCGTGGACGGCGGGCCGCCGCCGGCGGTGGAGCGCACGACCGCCGGCCTGGCGACCCCTCCCCACCACGTGGTCGCCAACTCCGAGGTCCGCGTCCTCCCGCTGTCGTCGAACGGGCGCGCCTACCAGCTCTACGTCGGGCTTCCCCCCTCGTACGCCAAGCAGCCCAAGCGGCGCTACCCCGTGCTCTACGTCTGCGACGGCTACTGGGACTTCACGCTCATCAACGGTTTTCTCGGGGGCCTCTACTACGACAACGACGCGCCGCAGATCATCCTGGTCGGCATCGGCTACGCCGGCGCCAACCCTGACTTCAATGCGCTGCGCGCCTACGACGACTCGCCCGTTCCTGACCCCGGCGATCCGCAAGGGAAGGCCACCGGCCATGCCCCCGAGTTCCTGCGCGTCATCGAGAAGGAGATCATCCCCTTCGTCGAGCGCGAATACCGCGTCGACGCCACGTTCCGCGCTCTCGGTGGCAGCTCGTTCGGCGGGCTGTTCACGCTCTACGCGATGTTTGAGCGTCCGGGGCTGTTCGAGGGCTACCTCGCCCCCAGCCCCGGGGTCGGCTTCGCGAAAGAGTGGCTCTTCGGGCGGGAAGCGGAGTTCGCCGCCGCCCACCAGGACTTGCCGGTGCGGCTCTTCATGAGTGGCGCCGGGGAAGAGAACGCGGCGTTTTTGGCGGCCATCCGCCGCTTCGATGAACGGCTGCAGAGCCGCCACTATCCCGGCCTGCACTACAAATTTCGGCTGGTCGACGGCGAGCGCCACGCGGGGACCAAGCCGGAGAGCTACAACCGCGGCGTCCGTTTCATCTTCGCCCCGTTCGCCGCCAGCCCGAACGTGAAGTAGCCCTCACCCGAACGTTTCGCCGTTCCAGCCCCAGAGGTAGCCGACGGCGTCCGCGAAGTCGATGTAGATGCGATCGCGCGCCAGGCCCAGCGCGGCGGCGAGGCGATCGCAGATCTCGCCCGACAGCCGGGCGGTGTCGGCGGGGGTCATCTTGCCGACGTTCTTGACCGCCACGAACGCCGCCGGTGCGGGCGCGCCCCCGAAGGTCATGGCCAGGCCAGGCTGAAGGCAGGTCATCACCCAGCGCTCCGGCTTGCCGAAGCGGGCGGCGAGCAACTTCGACAGATCGCCCAGCAGCGCGTTCTGCGCCGCGGGGGCCGGCGCCGGCGCCGAAGTGAAGACCTGGACGAGCGGCATTCGCCGTTCCTATCGCGACGCCCGGCCGTGCGCAACCGCCCGCTCGATGCCCGACCCCACCAGCGGCGCAAACCGCCCGCTCAGCCACCGGCGCACCGGCCGCAACCACCGCCAATGCCAGGCCCGGGAGAGACTGTTGTCCGGCCCGTTCCTGTGTTACGAGGGGCGGATGAAAACCTGGAAGAGCCTCATGGTGGTCTCGATCGGCGTGGTCGTCTTCGCGTCGACCGTCGGTTGTAAGCGCCTCACGGGCGGCGGTTCCACGCCGAACACCGAGGACGAAAAGACGCTCTACACCCTGGGGATGCTCCTCGGGCGGAACCTCGGGACGTTCAACCTGACGGCCGCCGAGCTGGACCTGGTCAAGTCGGGGTTGACCGACATGGTCCTCAAGCGCGAGCACCAGGTCAATCTCGACAAGTACGGCCCCAAGGTCGACGCCCTCGCCCGCAAGCGCGGACAGGAGCGGGTGGCGATCGAGAAGGAAAACTCCAAGGCCTATCTCGACAAGGCGGGGCGCGAATCGGGCGCGGTGGTCACGCCTTCCGGGCTGGTCTTCCGCACCGTCACGCCGGGCAACGGCGAGGTGCCGAAGCCGACCGACCGCGTGAGCGTCCAGTACGAGGGGCGTCTCACCGACGGCACGGTCTTCGACAGCACCAAGAAGCGCGGCGGCGTTCCCGCCACCTTCCCGCTTAACGGCGTCATCAAATGCTGGACCGAGGGGGTCGGGCGGATGAAGGTCGGCGAGAAGGCCGTCCTGGTCTGCCCGTCGACGATCGCCTACGGCGACAGCGGCCGCCCGCCCACCATCCCGGGCGGCGCCACGCTCACCTTCGACGTCGAGCTGGTCGCCATCGCGCCGCCGAACGCCATGCCCCAGCCGGGGATGTCGATGCCGGGCGGCCCCGGGGCGCACGGCGGGATGCCGCAGCAGCTGCACCTCGGCGGTCCGGGCGGTCCGCAGAAGCTGACCTTGCCGCCGCCGCAGGCGCTTCAGAAGCCGGCGGCGTCGGGCACGGCCAAGTAGCGGGCCAGCAGCAGCGTCACGTCGTCGTCGAGCTTCTCGGCGAAGGCGTCGAGGGCGCCCAGGATCACGTCGCGCACCACGACCGGGGGCGACGCGCCGTGCTTCTCCACCAGCTCGGCGAGGCGATCGGTGCCGAAGCGCTCGCGGCCGTCGCGCCCCATCGCTTCGATGAGGCCGTCGGTGTAGAGCACCAGGAGATCGCCGGGGAGCAGCAGGGCGCTGCTCTCCACGGTGCCCGCCTCGATGTCGCGCTTGGCGCCCACCCAGGGGCCGGGCGTGGCCAGCCGCTCGCAGCGGCCGGTGGCGGCGCGCCGGATCAGGATCTCCTCGTGCGCCCCGGCGAAGGTGAGCCGGCCGTCTTGCTGGTAGCGGAGCAACGTCAGCGTGGCGTGCTCGCGCTGGCCGAGCCGCACGCGCACGTTGTCGACCAGCATGGCGTTGAGGGCCAGGAGGAGCTCGCGCGGTGAGGCGTCGGGCAGCTTGCGGCAGAGGGCGCCGATCCCGCTCTGCATCATCAACATGACCAGGCCGGTGCCGAGGCCATGGCCGGCCACGTCGCCGATCCCCATCCAGCAGCCCCCCTCGACCGGGATGACGTCGTAGTAGTCGCCGCCGACCTCGGTGGCGGTCCGCATGGTGGCGGCGATCTCCAGGCCCGGGACCGTCACGTCGCGCGGCAGGATCGAGGTCTGGATCCGGGTGGCGATCTCCATCTCCTTTTCCAGCCGCTGCCGCTCGGCCGTCTGCCGCCGGGTTGCCTCTTCGACCAGGCGCGCGACGAGACGTGCCCCCTCGAGCGCGCTCGAGACCTGCTCGGCCAGCGACTCGTAGACGATCCCCTCCCGCGGGCCCATCTCCATCAGCAGGCAGCCGAGCATCCGATCGTGAAAGTAGAGCGGCTCGATGATCACCGAGGCGCGGCGGCCGAGCGGCTCGATCACCGCCGGCAAGAGCGCGGCCGGGGCGAGCTTGGTGCCGGGCGCCGGCTCGCTGCCGCCCGGGGCCCGCTCCACGTCGTGCGCCAGGACCACCTCCACCTCGGCCGTGGCGTCCGGCGCGGTGGTGTCGGGAGCGGTGAGCGTCATCCAGGCGCCTGGGATGCCGAGGTGCGGGAGCTGCTTGCCGAAGGCGCCGGTCAGCGCGGCCACCTGCTGCGTCGCCAGCAGCGCCGCGCCGCTGACCGTCAGCGCGTGGGCCAGCCGTTCGGTGTGCAGGCGGTGCTGCGCCTGCGCGCGCTCCGCGAGATCGGCGATCAGGATCCGCGCCTCGTGCCAGAGATCCTCGGCCTGGACCCAGCGCAAGGGCTCGCTGGGGAGCGCGGGGAGCAAGAGCTTGCGCAGCGCGGAGACCATTCGCTGCCAGGCGGCCACGTCCTCGCCCGAGGCCACGACGGCGCCCAGCAGCCGGTCGAGCGTCGAGGTGAAGAGGCCGGCGCCGGCGCCGCGCAGCTCGGCCTCGAAGGCGTCGAGGAGCTGGCGATCCCACCCCGGCGGAAGCGCGGTGTCCGAGCCGTGCACGGCGCGGGCGATCTCGCGCTGCAGATCGGGGCCGTGCTCCGCCAGCAGGCTGTCGACCGAGGTCTCGGTCATGCGTGACCGGGCCGGCGCGGCCCGGGCGGGCCAGACCGGAAAAGCAGCCGCACGACTGGCGGACGACGAGCTCCGTCGGCGCGTTCGCCCGCAGCTCCACCTGCCGCCCCTCGAGCTGCGCCAGCACCAGGTCGAGCGCCACTTCGCCCTGCTGGTAGAGCGGCTGGCGGACGGTGGTGAGCGGCGGCGTCGAGAACCGCGCGTCCTCGATGTCGTCGAAGCCGATCACCGCCACGTCCGAGGGGACCTGCAGGCCGCGCTCCTCGAGCGCGATCATCGCCGCCAGCGCCATGTAGTCGTTGCAGGCGACCAGCGCGTCGAAGGGCGACCTTGCGCTCGTCGACGAGCAGCTCGATGGCCGCCTCGCCGGCGCTCTTCTCGAAGGTCCCCTCGCAGACCAGCGCCGGATCGATGGGAATCCCGCGCTCGGTCAGCACCGCGCGGTAGATGGCGTAGCGGCGCTCGGCCTCGGCGTTCACCGCCGGCCCGCGAATGAAGGCGATCCGCCGGCAGGCGTGGCGCGTGAGCAGGTGCTCGAGCGCCTGCCGCATCCCCGGCTCCTCGTCGACCGTCAGGCAGGGGACGCCGGCCGGACCGAGCGCCAGGCTGGCCATCGGCAGCGGCGCCAACCGCCCGCAGAGCGCCTCGACCGCCGACGGCCCGAGCGCGTTGCCGAGCGCGCCGCCCGAAGATCACCGACGCCGTCGACGCTGTGGTCGTCGCAGAGATCGAACACGAAGTTGCGGTGCAGCCCCTCGGCGCCCGGCGCGCCGATCACGCCGCCCGCGAAGACCGCCAGGCTCACCTCGCGCCGGCTGGCGGCGTCGGCCAGGCCGGCCAGCACCGTCGTCTGGTAGGTGCCGCGCAGCGAATCGACCAGCACGCCGATGACCGGCCGCCGATCCTTCCCCTTGCCGCCGCGCGCCCGCGTCCCCTCGCCGACGGCCGGGCGGGACGCGCGCATCGAACCGGTCTGATCGCGCCAGCGCATCATTGCCGCGGGTCCGACCCCGCGTGAGCCATTCGTACCACGGCGGAGGGCCCAGTTGAAAAGCTGGTGGCCAGGGCGCTGGCGCCGGCGACGCGGAAGCGTATTCTTGCGGCATGAAGTCGCGGCACTCTCCGGCGCGGACAGCCGGCGCCCGACCGGCGTGAGACGCTTCCCGCTTCCGCCGCGGCCGCGCTCCCGGCGGGCGATGGTCATCGGCTGCACCATCTTGGTCGCGGCCATCTTCACGACCGGGTTGATGATCGCCCGGCGGACGCGCCGCGAGATCCGGAGCGAGGAGCTGCAGATCCTGCAGGGGGTGCGCAAGGTCTGCAAGCTGTCGACGACGGAGATCTCGCTGGCCGATTACGCCAAGAAGACGGTCCCCAAGACCATCGACCTACCGTTCACCAAGGAGCCGACCGCCTACCTGTTCTATTCTGGGGTCGTGTCGGCCGGCTTCGACGTTTGCGACGAGGCGGCGCAGATCAGCGTCAACCACGCCACGCGAGAGGTGCGGGTGACCCTGCCGGCGGCGCGCATCCTCTCCGTCGACGTCCTGCGCTTCGAGACCATCAACGAAGACTCCGGGTTCCTGAACGAGATCTCGCCCGCCGATCGCAACGGCTGGTACGCCGAGGCGCGCGCGGCGCTCGAGCGTGGGGCGCGCAGCAGCGGCGCGCTCGAGCGGGCCACGGCCCACGCGCGCGAGCTCTTCGCCGGCTTCGTCGAGCAGCGCGGCTACACGCTGACGTTCGCCGTGGCGGACGCGGAGCGATGAGGCGGGGCCGCAACGCGAGGTCGAAGCTCGCGAGGTCGAAGCTCGCGAGGTCGAAGCTCGGAGTCGACTGCGTTGACCCTCGCCGTCCTGCTCGCGCTGGCGGGCGGGAACGCCCGCGCGCGCAGCAAGCATGCGGTTGCGGCGCACCCCGGCGCACCGCACACGGGCGCGCCGGCGGCCTGTGGCGACAGCGACGAGGCGGCGCTCTGGTGGTCGCCGCTGGCGCCGGCGGCCGGGGCGACGATCAAGCTGCTCGCCGTCGGCGAGGAGAGTGGCGCCGGCGAGCTGACGGTGATCGATCCGGCCGGACAGCGCCGAGCGCTCTCCGTGGCGCGCCATCCCGGCCTCCCGGGCAGCCTCTCGGCCGAGCTGACCGCGCCGCGCGCCGGCGCCTACCGGGTGACCTGGACCCGCGGCGACCGGACGCTGGCCTGCAAGACGCTCGACGTCGCGGCGCACCCGCCCAAACCCGAGACCACCGTGGGGAAGGTGGTCTGGCCCGCGCAACACAGCTGGGATCGGCGCTTCGAGAACCTCTTCTCCGCCTGGATCGATCTGCTGTTCGACGCGCCGCCGGAGGCCTCGCTCGACTTTCGTCCGCTGCACCAGGCGCTGCGCGATCCGGCGCGCAACTTCCTGATGAACGCCCTCGGCCTGCGCGAGGACGATCCCAAGAACCGCGCCGCCATCGCCGCCACGCCCGACTGCGCGGACCTGCCGTACTTTCTGCGGGCCTATTTCGCCTGGAAGCTCGGGCTGCCGTTTGCCTTCCGCGACTGCGACCGGGGGACCGACGCGCGCCCCCCCCGCTGCTCGAACTTCTTCACCAACGAGGATCCGCCGTCGGGGAAGGAGACGCTGGGCGCCGTGCGGGCGTTTCTGCGCCAGATGGCCAACCACGTGCAATCGGGGAGCGCGCGCACGGCGCTCGACGACGACGCCACCGACTATTATCCGGTCGCGCTCGAGCGCCAGGCGCTCCGCCCGGGGACGATCTACGCCGATCCCTACGGCCACGTGATGATGGTCGTCAGATGGGTCGCGCAGACGCCGGCGAAGGGCGGCCTCCTGCTGGCGGTCGACGGTCAGCCCGACACGTCGATCGGCCGCAAGCGGTTCTGGGAGGGGACCTTCCTGTTCGCCAGCGACGTCAAGAGCGCCGGCCCGGGGTTCAAGGCCTTTCGCCCCGTGGTGCGCGGCGCCGACGGCAAGCTGGGGACGCTCGGCAACAAGGCGATCGGCGCCGCCGGCGATCCGGCCCACGCGCCGTTCTCCGACGAGCAGGCCAAGCTGACGCCGGACGCCTTCTATGCGCGCATGGGCAAGCTCATCAACCCGCAGGGACTGGAGGCCGAGGCGGCCTACCGCGAGACGCTCGACGCGCTGGCCGAGCAGCTCACCGTGCGCGTCGGCTCGGTCGACAACGGCGAGAAGTTCCAGAAGGAGAAAGGGCCCACGGTCATCCCCATGCCCGACGGCGCGAAGATCTTCGAGACCACCGGCCCCTGGGAGGACTACGCGACGCCGTCGCGAGACATGCGGCTGCTCATCGCGATGAACGTGCTGCTCGGGATCCCCGAGCGGATCGTCAAGCACCCGGAGCTTTTCAAGCTGGGGGGACGGAAGCCGGAGGTGGTGCGCGGCGAGATCGCCAAGCTGCACGCCAGCCTCATCGTCACCCGCGGCATCACCTACCTGCGCACCGATGGCACGCCGCAGAAGCTCACCGTCGCCGATCTGCTGGCGCGCCGGTCGGCGCTGGAGATCGCCTACAACCCAAACGACTGCGTCGAGACCCGCTGGGGCGCCGCCCAGGGAACGCCCGAGGCGTCGACCTGCCTGCGCCAGGCGCCGCCCGAGCAGAAGGCCAAGATGGCCGAGGTCCGCGTCTGGTTCCACGAAGCGCGCCGGCCGAGCCGCTGACCTCCGGCCGGCGACGCGCCGGAACACCGTCCAATGAACCCCGCCCGCCTCGATCCGCCGGTCACGCAGATGGCCAGAGACGCCCGCGCGGTTCGCGCCGCGGTTCTGTTCGGGCTCTGCCTGGCGTTCGTCTCCGAGACGCTGGGGGCGTTCGAGGCCTTCGCGCGCGGGCCGGTCGCCGCCGTTTGGCTGGTGGCGATCCTCGGCGCCGGCGCCGCCTGCCTCCGTCACGCTCGTCGCGCCCGCGCCGCTTCGACCCGGACGTCTGGCCGGCCTGCTCTTCCGGGCGACCCGGTGGCCCGGTTCACCCTCGGCTGCATCCTGCTGGTGCTGGCCGGGTGCCTCGTCACCGCGCTGCTGTCGCCCCCCAACAACGGCGACGTCGTCGCGTACCACATGCCGCGCGTGCGCCACTGGATCCAGAACCGGAGCTTCGGGCACTACCCGAGCAACAGCCTGCGGCAGCTCTCCTATCCGCCCTGGGCCAGCTACTTCGTCGCGCAGCTCCAGCTTCTGGTCGGTGGCGATCGGCTGGCCAGCCTTCCGCAGTGGCTGGCTCTGCTCGGCTGCATCCTGGTGACGGCCTCGCTCGGCCGGCGCCTGGGCGGGCCCCGCGCAGCCCTCCCGACCGCGCTCGCCTGCGCGACCGTGCCCATGGCCGTCCTGCAGGCGACCAACCCCCAGACCGATCTGGTGGCCGCATTCTGGCTCGCCTGCTTCGTCCATCTCGTCTTTGCGCGCCACCGCTACCGGCCCACCGATGTCATCTGGATGGGGGGAGCCCTCGGTCTGGGGCTGGCCACCAAGCCGACCGTCATGCTCTTCGCCCCACCTTTCCTGGCGATCCTCGCGCTGCGCGCCGGCCGCAGGGGGGGACGCAGCGGGCTGGTCGTTCCGATCGCCGTCGTGTTGCTGGCGGTCCTCCCGACGCTGCCGAACAGCCTCCGCAACCTCCGAACGTTCGGCAGGCCGCTGGGACCGGATCTGGGGGTCACCCTCGGCCGCAGGGATCTTCGGGCGCTGACCTCGAACGTCCTCCGTCACGCGGCGCTCGCTTATCCGTCGGTCGTGGTGTGGAAGGGGATTGCCTGGGCGCACGCGCACCTCCTGCACCTCGACGCCGGCGATCCCAAGACGACCTTCCCGCCCGACGCCGGATTCGACCCGAAATACATCGCCCCCCTCTCGAGCCCGGACGAGAACTTCGCCGCCAGCCCCCTGCACGTCACCATCGCCCTCGCCGCCGCGGCCGCGGGGCTCACCCGCCGCAACCGGCGTGGCGGGAGGGCCGCCCTGCGCGGTCAGCTGACCGCCGCGCTGGCACTGGGGTTCCTCTTTTACTGCGGGGCGCTCCCCTGGCAACCATGGGCCAACCGGCTGCTCCTGCCGCTGGTCGTTCTGGCCTCTCCGCTGGTCGGGTGGGCGCTGAGCGCGGTCTCGGCGCCCCTGCGCGCCGCCACCAGCGGCCTGCTGGGCGTCGTCGGGATCATCGTCAGCGTCACCTCGGTGCGCCACCCGCTGCTCGTTTCGCGCCGGGCCTCGACCGCCGCCCACCCGTCACCGTCGATCCTGACGCGCTCGCGCGCCGACCTCTATTTCGCCGACTACGGTCCCGGCCTGCGAGAGAGCTACGAGGAGCTGTTGCGCCGGGCCGCCGCCGGGGACTGCGCGCGCGTCGGCCTGGTCTCGAGCGAGTATGACCCGGAGTACCTGGTGTGGGTCACTCTGGACCGAATCGGAAAGCCGGTGCAGATCCGCCACGTCGGGGTGGAAAACGGATCGCGAGCTGCCCGACTCGAGCTCGCCGGGGCAGAGCCTTGCGGCCGCGTGACCATGCAACCTCATGGCGGCGCGGAGTACCAGTCCGCGGGACAGGCGGCGCCCCCTGGGGGACCGTGAGGCAGATCCCGAGACCCGCGACCTGTTACAGCTCTCTGGCGGGGTGGAAACGCAAGGTCCTTCGATCGTCGCGTAGCTTGGATGGGCGGATGCTGAGGAAGGAAGAAGCGCACGTCGTCATCATCGGGGCCGGCTTCGGGGGGTTGGCGGCCGCGCGGCGGCTCAACGTGCCCGGCGTCCGCGTCACGCTCGTCGACAAGAGCAACCATCACCTGTTTCAGCCGCTGCTCTACCAGGTCGCGACGGCGGCGCTGGCGGCGCCCGACATCGCGGCGCCGATTCGCAACCTGCTCTCGCGGCAGCGCAACGCCACCGTCCTCATGGGTATGGTCCAGCGGATCGAGGTCGAGAAGAAGCGCGTTCTGGTAGAAGGGCGGTACGTCGACTACGACCATCTGATCCTGGCCACCGGGATGACGCACGCCTATTTCGGAAACGAGAAGTGGGCCGAGGTGGCGCTGGGCCTCAAGACGCTGGGGGAGGCGCTCGACGTGCGCCGCCGGATCCTGCGCGCCTTCGAAGCGGCCGAGCTGGAGAGCGCGCCGGAGGCGCGCCGCGCCTGGACGACCTTCGTGGTGATCGGCGGCGGCCCGACGGGCGTCGAGCTGGCCGGGGCGTTGGCGGAGATCGCCGGCCGTACCCTGGCGCGCGAATTCCGGCGGTTCGATCCGCGCACCACGCGGGTGGTCCTGGTCGAGGCCGGCGCGCGCGTTCTCTCCACGCTTCCCGAGGAGCTCTCGCGGAAGGCGCGCGCCCAGCTCGAGCAGCTGGGGATCGAGGTGCGCACCGAAACGCGGGTGACCGATCTCGGCGACGGCTACGTGGAGATCGGGGACGAGTGCATCGCCACCCACACGGTGCTCTGGGCCGCCGGCGTCCGCGCCAGCCCGCTCGCCGCGCAGCTCGGCGTGCCGCTCGATCGGGCCGGCCGGGTCTGGGTCTCCGACGATCTGTCGGTGCCGGATCGCCCCGACGTCTTCGTGATCGGCGATCTGATCGCCAAGACGCAGGACGGACGCCCGCTCCCCGGCGTCGCGCAGCTGGCCATTCAGAGCGGCAAGCACGTGGCCCGCAACATCCGGCTCGGCCTGAACGGCCGGCCGCGTCTGCCGTTCCGCTACGTCGACAAGGGATCGATGGCCACCATCGGGCGCAACAAGGCGGTGGCGCAGCTGGGGCGGTTTCACTTCAGCGGGTTCATCGCCTGGTGGCTCTGGCTGCTCGTCCACGTACGATCGCTGGTCGATTTCCGCAGCCAGCTCGGCGTGCTGATGGAGTGGGGGTTCTCCTACTTCACCTGGCAGCGGAACTCGCGGGTGATCCTGGAGGTCCCAGCGCAGCCGTCGACCCTGGGGAAGCCCTCGGTGATAGGCCAGGCGGTGCGGGTCGATCCCTGGACGTTGAACGGGCGCGCTCCTCCGCCCGCAGCCGGGCCGGCTCTCCCGGTGGCGTCCGCCGAATCGACCCCCTTGCATAT
>CAVRRT010000160.1:0-17171 GCA_963723305.1 uncultured Pseudomonadota bacterium | reverse complement strand
TGCCTCCAGCGCCGCGCCGCCGCCGGCCAAGACCAAACCGCCCAAACCCAAGAACTGACCTGCGGAGACCGGCTCGCCGGATCGCCGCGGCGGCGCCAGATCCGGCAGCTTGGTCGCCCGGCAGCCTTGGTGGCCCGCGTTTTAGGAGTTGGCTTTGAGCGCCGTGAACTCGCCCGGATTGTGGATGGCGGCGCTCTTGACCGCGCCCAACCCGCCGGCAAAGTCCGTCGTCAGGTCAGAATAGCCGAACTTCGTCACCGGCATGGTGCCGCCCTTGACCGGGAACCCGGTCGAGTCCGCCATCACCCCCATGGCGTTCATGATGTTGTAGAAGTACTTGTTGATCGGGGCATTGGCGAGGCTCTCGTCGGTCCCGGTCTGCTGGGTGAGGCCGTTGGCCATCTGATCCGTCGAACCGTCCGTGCATTGCGTCTCGCTGTTGCCCTGCGACAGCGTGGCGGACCCGGTATTATTGATGTCGACGTTGACCGTCCAACCGGTCTTGAAGTAACCCCCGCAGCCACCCGCCTGGATGATGGGCAGGTTGTTCAGGTTGTGGGCGTCGCCGTCCGACATCTCGTTGAACCAGACCGTGGCGGTGTTATCGAGCAGCGTCGACCCGTCGGCGTTGGTGATCCCGTTGAGCCAGCCCACCAAGTTGGCGAACTTGGTCGCGTAGTAGGTGTCGATCGTCTGCAGCTTCATGATGGCGCCCGCCACACACGATCCCGTCATGTCGGCGCTGTCGAGCCGGTGCGAGAGGTTGTGCGACTCGTCGGTGATCCCCAGGCCCTGAAAGTAGAAGTTCGGGGGGTACTTCAGGAAGACCACGGGGTTGTAGTTGCAGCACGCCGCCAGCACCGCCATCAGCGAATACATGTCCGCTCCGTCGATGCTGCTCCCGGTCGCGACCTTGTTCGAGAGCAGGTCACCGTTGCCCGGGTTTCCCGAGCTCGCCGCGGTGACGTTCGCTTGCGTCGCCCCCAGCATGGTGGCCTGAGCCGACGAGCATAGGTTCGACGACATCACGGTCCCCACGTCGTTGATCAGCGCCTCCCAGGCATTGAGCTTGTTCGTGTCGTCCGCGCTCATATTGAACCGCTTCAAGGCGTCGAGGTCGCTCTTCACGAGGTCGGAGACCCTTTGGCCTCGCGTCGAGGCATAGGTGGCGGCCGTCATTGAGCTGCCGCCGAACAGCCCCGTCAGGGCATTGAACACCTGCGCCGGCGTGCCGAGACCGGGATAAATGTTCGCCGCGGCACTCGCGGCGGCGCTGGACGGCTTCAGGTACGAGATGTTCGACTGAGGGGTCTCGCCATTGCTGCCGCCCGTGTTGCCGACCCGCATGAACATCGGCGTCCCATTGGGGCTGAGCTGCTGTGCCATGACCTGGTCCAGCGAGCTGCCGACCGGCATGGCGTCGAACTTCGTGGCCTGGGAGAAGCTGAACGGATTGGTTGCGTTGGGCGTGACCGGCTGCAGGGTGAAGTACGACCCGCAGGGGTTCAAATGTGGGTCATTCCCCTGTCCTCGCCCGGCGCCGTTGGTGTTGCCTTCCTCCCACTCATTCATGGCCCGGATCCCGCGCGGGATCAGCAGCTTGCTGACGTACGGCGCGAGCGGCGAGATGCTGTTGGCGATGTCGGAGGCCACCAGTGCGCCATGCGACTTGGCGGGGAAGAAGGTGTTGGTGATGCAGCCATAGTGCGTGAACATCGCAATGAACGTCTTGGGCGGAGCGGCTGCCTGCCCTTTCGCATTGCGCTGCCAGACGGAGCTGAGAAACGGAGCGGCGACCGCGGCGCCACCGAGGCCCCGGAGGAACACTCTTCGGTGCATTTTCGTAGTCATGTGCTGGGCTCCTCGTCGTCTGTCAGGGTGTTGCCTGGACTCGCGCGTTGAACGAGTCCGTTTGGGTGAGGTCGGTCAGGATGTTGATGATCGGATAGTTGCCGGCGCCGATGTTGGAGGCGATCGTGTTGGCGACGCACTGATCTTGCGGATTCGGATCCCGTCCGTACGCGTAGGAGACCCAGTACTGGGCGTAGGTCGCCTGTCCGGCGGGCGAGGCGGCGATCCCCTGCATGAGCTGCAGCGGCGTGGTCACGTTCTCGGTGGTGCCGTCGCCGAAATTGACGGTGCTGGTCGCGTCGATTTGTCCGCCCAGCTGGTCGACCGTCTGCCACTGGCCGATCCCGTTGTAGTTCTCCAGCGCGAAGCCGAAGGGATCGATGACGTTGGTGTGGCACCCGCTGCACGAAGTCCCGCTTTGCGTCACCAAGGCGGTGGTCGCCTGGCGGTTCGTGGTGTAGTTACCCGGCGGAATCGGGGTCATGGCGGCGCCCGCAGGCGGCGGGGGCACGTTGATTCCCAGCATATAGATGGCAATGAAGGCACCGCGGAGGATGGGCGCGGTATTGCTGTAGTGCGAGTACGAGCTCAGGAACCCGATGCGGGTCATGAAGCCGGGCCGCTGGTTCGAATCGAGCTGTACCTGCGTCAGGGTGGTCCCGTAACTCGAGGCCGTGAGCCCGTAGATGGGAGCGGTGTCGCTGTTGACGAAGCCGATGTTGCTCAGGAAGAGATCGCTGTATTGGCCCGTCTGCGCGACCGCGGCAAAGAAGTCGTCCATCTCCGCCCGGTAGGTCGGCTTGTCGGAAGCCTGATAGAGCGGAAAGATCGTGGGGTCGTGGTCGATGTTCCACCAGTGCTGCCCCGAGTTGTCCATCTGCACCCATTTGTCGTGTTCCGCGGAGAGCTGTGGCGCGGTCTTGCTCGAGACCGCCACCATCCGCTGAGCCTGGGCCAGGATCTGGGCTTCGGTCTGGAGCTGGTTGTTGTCGGCCGCCGTGCTCAGCGTGGCGTCCGGCGTGGAGCCCCAGATCATGTAAGAGAGCCGCGCCGCGACCTCATAGCCGGAGAGCTGGTACGCTCCGGAAGGAGCCGGCGCCGGAGCCGCCGTCGTGTTGGTCTCCTCGATGTAGAGAAACGACGGGTCGACCAGGAAGGCGTAGAGGATCGTGTTGGCCACTTGCGTGGGCGTATAGGTGGGCGTCCCCGTCCCGAGCGCCATGAAGTTCGACACCTCGGCGGTGGTCAGCGGCCTGCGGAAAGCCTTGCGACCGAAGGTCTGGATGGTCTGCTGCAGACAACCTGACGTCGATGGATTGCAGGTGATGAAATTGGTCTGCAGTGTCGAGCTGGCCATGACCTGGTCGGCGATCGCCGCGCCGACATCCTGGTAGATGCGCCAGGCGTCGGAGACCATCGGGCCGTCGAAGTCCGCGTACAGAATGGAGGACGGCACGCCGGTCCCTTCGGGCGCCGTCACCGAGGTCACGCCGAGCAGGTCGCGCACCGTCGCGTCGTACTGGGTGTTCAGGATGCGCCGCAACTGTGTCGTCGCCGGGATTCCGGGCGAGCAGACTATCGAGGGGGCGGTGGTGCTGCCGTCCGCGCTGCTGACGCCGGCGTCAGAGCCCGAGGTCGTGCTCGTGCTGCCGCCGCTGCCCGAGCCAACGCTGGAACCGGTCCCCGAGCTCGTGCCGCCGCCGGTCCCGGAACCAGAGTTGCCGCCAGCGCCAGTGTCCGCGGCTCCTATTGTTCCCTTGCAACCGGCTGCGCCGGCCAGCAGTAATCCCGCGAGACCCATGCGAATGGAGTGCCTCATTTGCGTCTACCCTTCTGCCGGCGGCCACAACGAAACAGTCGAGCGATCGGCCCAGGGAAGGCGACCCGTCTTGTAGGCGGGTAACCCTGGGTCTTACACACTCATCAAGCTGCCTGGGAGAAATGGGGGATCGAAGTCAGAACCTTCACTTTCGGTTACCGAAATCCCGCATTTTTCGACATAACCACGTGATTTCAATATCTTGGGTGCAGCTCCCGTCCAGAGCCTGACATCACCGATCGGGCGCCACGAATTCCCGGATCGCCTCCATCACCCACGCGTCCGCTTCGGCCTGCGTCGTCCCGGTCGCCTTTCGATGCGCCGCCGACAGCGCCAGCGAGTGGTCTCCCCCCTCGATGACGACCAGGGTGGTCGGCGCCGACATCCGCGCCCGCACGTCAGCCAGTAGATTCGAGGGGGCAGAGCTCGTCGCGCGAGCCCTGGAGCAGGAGGATCCGTGTGCCGAGCGCGACCAGCACCTCGTCGCGCAGGGCTCCCGTCGCTCCGGAACGGAGCGGGAAACCGAAGCAGATCACCCCCGCGACCCGCTCCTCGAGCGCCAGATGGCAGCCGACGCGCCCGCCCATCGATTTGCCGACCAGAAAGACCGGACCGGCGGTGCTCGCCCGCGCCGCCGCCAGGGCCTGGCGGTGAGCTTCGATGAGGGCCGGCAGCCGATCCGGCATCCGGCGCCCGGCGCGCATGTACGGATAGTCGAACGGCGTGACGTCGCCCAGGGTCTGCAAGCGGTCGCGCCAGGCGATCATCCAGGCCGACGTCGACGGCGCGCCGGCGCCCGGGGCAAACAGGAAGGTCGGCCGCGCCGTCACGCCCCGCACCCTATCAGCAGGTGCGCGCGGGAGCGCCAGCAGGTGGTAGATCTCATGGATGCCTTCCGCCGATCACGAAGAGTCGCCGGTTCCCGTCCTCGATCGCGAACAGTTGCGCGCCAAGCTCGCGGACGGTCGGCCCTTCAAGCTCCTGATGGTCGCCAGCGACTTCGGCTTTCGCGCCAAGCACATTCCGGGGTCGCTGCACGTCAAGCCGCGCGGAGAGACGTTCTCCGCGTTCGCCAAGGACGACGACATCGTCGTCTATTGCTCGAACCTCGACTGCCACGCCAGCCGAGCGGTGGTGAAGCAGCTCGGCGCGCTGGGATACAAGAATGTCAGCCACTACGCCGGAGGGCTCATCGACTGGGAGACCGCGGGGCTTCCGCTCGAGGGCGACTGGGCCGCGGCGCGCTGACCCGGCCGCGCGGAGTTGTCGGCGGTCGGTTGGTTGCCGGTCGGCCCCGAGACACGTAGCCTCACCGGGTGTCTCGGCCCAGGCTCGCCGTTGAGCAGCGCAGTGCCTGGCTCAGGTATGCGGGGGCCGGCGGGCTGACCGTGCTGGTGGTGGCCGGACGCCTGGCGCTGGATCCCTGGTGGGGCCGGCAACACAACCGGCACCTGTTGTTTATTCCGACGGTGCTGCTCGCGGCCTGGCTGGGCGGCTTCGGTCCGGGGCTCCTCTCGGCCGCCATCAGCACCCTGTCGCTGGCCTATTTCTGGACCGAGCCTGCGTTCGGCTTCCACGTCAACGTCGATCTGGTCCTCTTCTTGGCGCTGAGCGCCGTCATCTGCGCGCTCGTGCAGTCTCTCCACGTGGCCCGTGCCCGCGCCGACGCCGCGCTGCGGTCGCGCGAGCGGGTATTGGCGGTGGTGATCCACGATCTGCGCAATCCGCTGACCGCCGTCAAGATGACCTCCGAGGCCCTGCAACGGAGAGGACACGACCCCGAGTCCCTCCGTCGCTTCAAGATCATGGATCGGGCTCTCGACCGGATGGACGGTCTGATTCGAGATCTCTTCGACATCGCGCGCATCGAGCACGGAGAGCTGCCGCTCGTCATGCAGCCGGAGGAGGTACAGTCCTTGGTTCAGGAGGTGATGGAGCTCCACACGCCGCTGGCGCGCATGCGCGGCGTGATCCTGGAGAATGAGAGTCCGCCCACCGAGGCCCGCGTGAGCTGCGACCGGCGTCGGGTGCTGCAGGTGTTCGGCAATCTGCTGGGAAACGCGCTGCGGTTCACCCCCAAGGACGGGCGCATCACCGTGCGCGCCGACGCGCGGGAGCGTGACGTGCGCTTCGCCGTCGAGGACACCGGCCCCGGCATCAAGCCCGAGCACCTGGCCCGCGTCTTCGAGCAGTACTGGAGCCACGGGTCCGACGGAACCGGCCTCGGCCTCTACATCGCGCGCAGCATCGTTCGCGCGCACGGAGGCGAGATCGGCGTCCGCAGCGAACCTGGGCGTGGCGCCTCCTTCTTCTTTACGGTGCCCCGCGCCCCGCGTCCGTCGGCCCAGGCATAGAAGCCGCGACGGTCGCAACAACCAACCCGCCCCGCCGCGGCCGGGAATCAGCCGTGCAGAAACGCGGCCAGCACGGCGTCGACCAGAATCGAAGTAGGTCTTGATCGACATCACCCGGTCATCATCGGTCAGTTGACGTTTGCGAGGCTTGCTTGGGGGGAGCGTCGCCCTCGGTGCCAGAGAGTCGGGCGCAATCCCAGCCGCCGCCGAGCGCCTTGATCAACTGTACGCTGGCGACGGAGCGGCGCGCGGCGACATCTGCTTGGGCGCGTTCGTTGGCCAGCTGGGTTGTCTGCGCCGTCAGCACCTCGAGGTAGGTCGCAACGCCCCCCTTGTAACGTTTGGTGCTGAGCGCCAGCGATTTTCGAGCGGCCTCCACGGCGGCGGCCTGCGCCTCGGCCTCGTCGCTCAAGATGCGTGCGGCGGCCAGATCATCCTCGACCTCCTGGAAGGCATTGAGGACGCTCAGACGATAGCTGGCGACCTGCGCCTCGTACGCGTCGCGGGCCTGATCGGTGAGGGCGTGGCGGCGACCGGCATCGAAGATCGTCTCCAGCGCGGAGGCCCCCAAGGACCAGAGCAGACTGGGAACCGACAGCCAGGTCCCCACGGCACCGCTCTCGAGGCCGCCGGCGGCGCTGAGCGTGAGGCTGGGGAAGTAGGCGGCGGTGGCGACGCCGATCTGAGCGTTGGCCGCGGCGGCCCGGCGTTCGGCGGCGGCGACGTCGGGACGCCGCTCGAGCAACTGCGAGGGGACGCCGGCCGGAACGATCGGCGGGGCGACGTCGAGCGGGTTCGACGCCAGCGAGAGCTCGGAGGCCGGGACGCCCACCAGGGTGGCGATGGCGTGCTCGAACTGCGCGCGAGCAACGCCGACATCGATGGCCTGGGCCTTGACGCTGCGGTATTGGGTATCGGCCTGCGCGACGTCGACCGCGGTGGCGACGCCGCCGGCAAAACGGACCTGCGTGAGCTGGAGATAGTCGGCGTCGCTGGCCAGCGTGTTTTCCAGCAGCTGTCTCTGGCTGTCGAGACCGCGGAGCTGGAAATAATCGATGGCCAGCTCGGCGTGCAGGCTGAGCGCGACGTTGGCCAGATCGGCGGCGCCGGCCTGGGCGCTGGCGCGCGCCCCTTCCACGGTTCGGCGGACCTGCCCCCACAGATCCGGCTCCCAGGAGGCCTGCCCTTCCAGCAAGAAGGTGTTGTACTGGAACTGGGTGACGCCGCGAAGGGTATTGGGCTGGTTGTACGACTCGCGCGTGCGCTGAACGCTGGCCCCCGCGCCGACGACCGGGAAGTAGGCGGCCCGCGCCACGCGGACCTGGTCGCGCGCCGCGAGGTACTGCGCGGCGGCGATCTTCAGCGTCTGGTTGGAGGGATCGATCTTCTCTTCGAGGGCGTCGAGTCGCTGATCGCCGAAGAGCTCCCACCACTTGCCCCGCAGCGCGCCGTCGCCCGGCTGCGCCGGCTTCCAGGAGCCGACCGGCGGGGGCTGCTCCTTGAAGGCGGACGGCGCGCTGGCGGCGGGACGCTGGTAGTCCGGCCCGGCGCTGCACGAAAGAGCGGCGGCGCAAGCGATCGCCCCGGCCAACGGTGTCGCGCGGCGCCCCACTCTACTGGCCTTTGCTGGCGGGAGCCGCCGAGGCGCCGGCGGCCGGGGCGCTCCCTTGAGGCGCCACGACGCGGACGGCCTCGCCGTCGATCAGCGAGTCGGGCGGGTCTTGAATCACCTGGTCGGAGGGAGAAAGGCCGCTCGTGACCTCGACCGTTTTCCCGTCGTCGCGCCCGATGACGATGGGCACCAGGTGGGCCTTGTCGTCGCGGACCACACCGACCCGCAGCCCCTCCGCGCGGAAGAGCAGCGTCGGCACGGGCAGCACCAGCGTCGGATGGGCGTTGCCCAGCTTCAAGTGCACCTGGGCGTAGGCTCCCGGGAAGAGCTCATGTCGGCGGTTGTCGATCTCGACCTCGACGAGCAGCGTGCGAAAGACTGGATCGATGGCGTTGGCCGTGCGGACAATCTTTCCCTGGAAGCTGCGGCCGGGGTGCTCGGGAACCGTGACGTCGGCCAGCACGCCGGGGACGGAGGCACGGGAATAGATCTGCGGCACGTTCACGTAGACGCGCAGGACGTCGTCGGCGGCCATGTGAAAGAGCTCGCGGCCGGCGCCGGCGTCGACGAGCGTCCCCACGTCGACGTTCCGCGCGGTGATGACCCCGTCGAAAGGCGCATCGACGTTCTCGAAGCTGCTGAGCTGGGAGATGCGCCGGACGTTGGCGGCCGCCGACTCCACCTGATTGCCCGTCGAGCTGGCCTGGGCCTTGAAGTTGTCGGTGTCCTGCTTGGACACGGCGTTCTCGTCGAGCAACGCCTGGTAGCGCGTCGACTGGGTGGCCGCGTACTTGGAGTTGGCCTGCATGGTCGCCAGATCGGCCTTGGCCTGCGCCAGCTGCTGGTCGATCTCGGGGCTGGCGATGACGGCCAGCCGCTGTCCTTTCTTGACGTGGGCGCCGATGTCGAAGGCCCAGGACTTGAGGTAGCCGCTGGTTCGGGCGGAGATGGGCGAGTCGGTGAAGGCCTGGACGTTGCCCGGCAGGACGACGTCGGCGGAGACCTTGCCGAGGCGCGGAGGGGCGACCAGGACATCCGGCACCGCCAGCGCGGTGGTCTGCTCCTGCAAGGTCGTGCGCGCCCGGACGCGCGGAACGATCCCCAGGATGGCGATGAGCACCGCGGCGACAATCACGCCGGCCACCAGCGTGAGCGCCTTCCGCCCGGAAATGGGCGGCCGGGCGTCGGCGTCGGCCGGTCCGGTCGCGTGAGCGCCGCCGGCAGGGGGCGAAGGGGGTTTCTCTTGTTCGTTCATGACTTCCGCCGTTCGAGCCAGCCGTGCAAGACCTTGAAGAAGGTCGGGACGAAGAAGAGGGTCGAGACGGTCGCGAACAGGAGGCCGCCGATCACCGCCCGTCCGAGCGGCGCGTTCTGCTCGCCACCGTCGCCGAGGCCGAGCGCCATCGGGATCATGCCGATGATCATCGCCAGGGCGGTCATGAGGACGGGGCGGAAGCGAACGAAGCCGGCGTTCAGCGCCGCGGTCCGGGCGTCGCCCTTCAGCTCGGCGAGCTGCTCGCGCGCGAAGCTGACGACCAGGATCGAATTGGAGGTCGCCACCCCCATGCACATGATGGTGCCGGTCAGCGCCGGGACGCTGATGCGCGTGTGGGTGACGAACAGGAACCAGACCACCCCCGCCAGCGCGACCGGCAGGGCGGAGATGATGATGAACGGATCGAGCCAGGACTGAAAATTGACGACGATCAGCAGGTAGACGAGCAGGATCGAGAAGGCCAACCCGCCCAGGAGCCCGACGAAGGAGCTGTGCATCGTCTGGACCTGTCCACGGACGACGATCTGAGACCCCTTGGGCAGGTCGCGTTTGGTGTCGGCGATGATCGCCTCGATCTTCCCGGCCACGCTGGCGAGATCGCTGTTGACGACGTTGCCGTAGATGTCGATGACCGGGGCGATGTTGTAGTGGGTGATCGTTCCCGGCACGACGCCCCGGGTGATGGCGGCGACGGTGCCCAGAATCTGCGTCGGCCGGCCCCCGCCAGGCGCGGCGGCCCCGGCCCCGTTCGGCCCCTGACCGCCGCCCGTCAGCAGCGACCCCGCGGCGCCCACCGCCAGCGGGATGTTCTGGAGGTCCTGGAGGCTGTCGAGATCGTACTGCGGCGCCTGCACGGCGATGTTGTAGCTGACGTCGTTCTGCGGGTTGAGCCAGAAGCTGGGCGAGGTCTGAAAGCTGCCGCTGGTGGCGGTCAGCAGGCTGTTGGCCACGTCGCGCTGCGCGAGGCCCATCTGCAGCGCCTTGGTGCGGTCGACGTCGACCAGCAGCTCGGGATTGTCGAGCGGCTGCTGGATCCGGAGATCGGCCGTCCCCGGAACCAGCTTCACCTTGTTCAGGAGCTGCTCGGCGAACTCCCGGTTCTCGACCATCTTGTTGCCGACGATCTGGATGTCGATGGGCGCGGGGAGCCCGAAGTTGAGGATCTGCGTGACCATGTCGACCGGCAGCGCGTAGAACGTGACGCCCGGGAAGCGGCGGTGCAGCTCGCCGCGGAAGCGCTGGACGTAGTCGTCGGTGGGATGATGCTTCTCCGCCAGCGAGACCTGGATGTCGGCGTCGGCGGGGCCGATGGGCGCCGAGTTCGAGTAGGTGGTGTTGATGCCGCTGTAGGGCAGACCGATGTTGTCGATGATGCTCTCGAGCTCGTCCTTGGGGATGAGCTCGCGGAAGGTGCGGTCCACCTGGTCGCACAGGCTGGCCATCTCCTCGATCCGCGTCCCGGTGCGCGCGCGCACGTGCATCTTGAACTGTCCGGTGTCGACCGAGGGGAAGAAGTCCTGGCCCAGGAACGGGTAGAGCAGCGCCGCCGAGATCACCGCGAACCCCAGAAAACCGAGCAGGAATGCCTTCGAGTAGGTGACGCACAGCTCGAGGAGACGGTGGTACCCGTTGCGAAAGCGCTCGAAGCCGTGCTCGAAGCCGCGCTGGAATCGGGCGAACACGTTGCGGCTCTGCTGGACCTTGGCGTGCGCCTCGTGCTCGTGCCCGCGCAGGAGGTACCTGGCCATCGTGGGGACCACCGTGCGCGACAGGATGTAGGAGGCGAGCATCGCGAAGCAGACCGCCTCCGCCAGCGGCACGAACAGGTACTTGGCGACGCCGCTCAGAAAAAACATCGGCACGAACACGATGCAGATGGAAATGGTGGAGACCAGCGCCGGGACCGCGATCTGCGCCGCGCCGTCCAGGATGGCGTGCTCGATCTCCTTGCCCTGATCGACGTTGCGGTTGATGTTCTCGATCTCCACTGTCGCGTCGTCGACCAGGATGCCGACGGCCAGCGCCAGCCCGCCCAGGGTCATGATGTTGATGGTCTCGCCCAGGGCGGAGAGCGCGATCAGCGACGAGAGGATGGCCAGCGGGATGGAGACGGCGATGATGACCGTGCTGCGCCAGCTCCCCAGGAAGATCAGGATCATGATGGCGGTGAGGCAGGCGGCCACCAGGGCCTCGCGCACCACGCCGTTGATGGCCGCCCGGACGAACAGAGATTGATCCGCCAGCGGGGTGATCTTGAGGTTCGGCGGCAGCTGCGGCTTGAGCGTCTCCAGCTTGTCGCGAATCCCACTGACGATGTCGAGGGTGGAGGCGTCGCCGGTCTTGATGACGGAGAGCAACGAGGCGCGCTGGCCGTCGACCCGTACGATGTTGGTCTGCGGCGGGAAGCCGTCCCGAACGTGCCCGATGTCGCGGATGAAGAGCACCGCCCCGTTGTTGGCGCGAATCGGAAGGTCGTTGAGCTCCTCCACCTTGGAAGGGGCGCTGTTGGTCCCCAGCTGATACTCGAAGGCCCCGATCTTGGCGGTGCCGGCCGGAAGAATCAGGTTCTGGGCGGCGAGTGTATTGACGATGTCCGCCGGGGAGAGGCCACGCGACTGCAGAGCCGGCAGATCGAGGTCGACCTGCACCTGGCGCTGCTTGCCGCCGTAGGGATAGGGAATGCCGGCGCCGTCGACGGTCACGAGCTGGGTCCGGATGGAGTTCAACCCAAAATCGTTGAGCTGCTGCTCGGAGAGCCCCTGCCCGGAGAGACCGAGCTGGATGATGGGGACGCTGGAGGCGTTGTATTGAAGGATGAGCGGAGGCGTGGTGCCGATCGGCAGCTGCCGGAGCTGCGTCTGCGCGATGGCGGTGACCTGCGCGACGGCGTTGGCGATGTTGACCTTCGGCTGGAAGAAGATCTTGATGACCCCAATCCCGGTCAGCGACTGCGACTCGATGTGCTCGATGTTGTTGACGGTGGTGGTCAGCGAGCGCTCGCTCTGGACGGTGATGCGGTTGGCCATCTCCTCCGGGGCCAGGCCGGTGTACTGCCAGACCATGGCGACCACGGGAATGTTGATGTTCGGAAAGATGTCGGTCGGCGTCTTCAGCGCCACGAGCGGACCGAGGATGATCAGCACCAGCGCCAGGACGGCGAAGGTGTAGGGGCGGCGGAGCGCGAGGCGAACTATCCACATCGGCCGTCGAAGCCCATTGGTCGTCGTGACGGCTGCGGACTGTTCGAAATCCCGACAGCTGAACGTTTTCTCGACACATTCGTGAGCGCGACCACCGGTCGAGGTCCAGCTCGCCTTGGCCTAACTGTCGTCGGTGACGGTCTCTTACGTTGCTGCATTGAACTGCTCGGGATGCCCAAACGGTCCGGCCACGTGCGCCAGTGCAAGGACGACGCCGGTCCGCCCCCCAATGTTGTCCCGCGCGGCCGAAACGCCACTGCCCAGCCTCTATTCGCCCCGGCAATTGGAGCGACACCGCCGAGACCGGCGCCCACTTCCTAGAAGCCGTCCGACGTCGTCGAGATCGCACGGGCCCGGGTCTCGAGGTCGCACCGGCCGCGCTCGATGCCACTCGAAGGCCCTGATCTGATTCGCGCGCCTCCTACTCGGCCTCTCCGGCGGCGAAGAACGCCCGCGCGATCTCGGGCAGCCGAGCGAATCGCTCCGCGATGGTGGCCTTTGTTTCGGACAGGTGAATCCCCTGGTCGTCCAGGAAGGAAACCGAGGTCACCGGGAGAAAGACGTCCCGGATGAACAGACCCTCCTTGGCGATTTGCATGTACCCCGTGTCGACGTCGTAGGCCTCTATCGTGCCCAGCTCCTTGCCGTCGGCGTCGATGACCGCCGTGCCGACGTGGATCCTCTGGCGCATCAGATTGAGCGCCTCTGCGTCGAGCGGCACGCTGTGCCCGCTGCGGCCGCTCTGGACCGTGCCCGTCCCGGTGAGCTTGCCACCCTTGGAGAGATCGGGCGTGACCCTCGGCAGGTGATTATAGACCTCCGAGACCACCGATTTCTCGACGTTGAGGTGGACGTCCGCCGGCCCAATCCCTTCGATGGCCCAAAACGGAACGTACCGCGGGCCGGAGAATGTCCCCTTGGTCTCGAAATAGCCGAGCAGGGCGTCGTACTGGATGACCTTCCCAATCTTGGTCCCCTGTATGTCGAACACTTCCATCCCGGTCGACAGTTGGCTTCCCACATCGCTCATGACGCACGTCCTTTCGGAGAATGGTGACGTCGCGAGCTGGCCCTGGCGGGAGCCCGACGAATCACTTCCCGCGACAAGATAGGTGCCCGTTCGTCAGACAGAAGGGAGACCTCGGCTCTATTGACGAAGTCGCTTTCGGACGCACATGTTCGGGGCGGCAGCCATTTTGGAGAGAGGTCTGCTACAGGTGAAATCGTCGCTGCTCATGACTCTGCAGGTGACCGTCGGGACGCCGCAAAAAATCGGCGCCGTTCCCTGCGGTGCGCGGGTCACCGTGCCCATCGTCGGCGGCCACTTCGAAGGACCGCGGTTGCGCGGGAAGGTCCTGCCGGGGGGCGGAGATTGGACCTTGCTGCGAACGGATGGTGTGCTCGAGCTCGACCTGCGCGTCACGCTGGAGACCGACGACGGCGCCCTGATCCAGATGGCATCCTTCGGTCTCCGCCATGGTCCTTCGGAGGTGATGGCCGCTCTCGGTCGGGGCGAGAAGGTCAATCCGGCACGGTACTACTTTCGAACGACGCTGCGCTTCGAGGCGAGCGCCCCCCGATACGACTTCCTGAACCGCCTCCTCGCCGTCGCCAGCGGCGATCGCCAACCGGGCGGTCCCACCTACGCCATCCACGAGATTCTCTAGCTTTGATGGAATCGAGCCGCCTCAGACTCCGTCGAAGAGACCTGCAGAGGTCTTCAACATGAACTCACGTCCGCTCATGACGTTGCGACTGACAACGGCCCCCACGCAACAGCTCGGGGCCGGACCACACGGCATCCGGGTGACCTTTCCCATCACCGACGGCGAGTTCGAAGGCCCCCGACTCCGCGGCCGCGTCCTCTCCGGCGGGGACGACTGGACCGTCCTGCGCGCGGACGGGGTCCTCGAGGCCGACCTGCGGATCACGCTCCAGACGGATGACGACGCGCTGGTCCACATGACGTTCCAGGGGCTGCGTCACGACAGCCCGGAGGCGAAGGCGGCGCTCGGTCGTGGGGAGCTCCCCGCCCCGGGGAGCTACTACTTCCGTACCTTTCCCCGCTTCGAGACGGCGGCTCCCAGGTACGCCTTCCTGAATCGGCTGCTGGCGGTCGGCACCGGCGAGATTCGCCCCAGCGGCCCGGTCCACATCATCGAGGAGATCTTGTAGCGGGGAGCCGGAGCCATGCAGAAAACGGTGATCGCCACCGGCGCCTCGCAGGGAATCGGCGCGGGGATCGTGGAAGCGTTCTTGAAACGTGGCTATCGCGTGGTGGCGAGCTCGCGCAACATCACCAAGACGCATCCCTTCCCGGCGTCCGAGAATCTTGTGCTGGTGGATGGAGACATCGGCGACCCGAACACGGCGGCAAGGATCGTGGACAGCGCCCTCTCCAGATTCGGCCGGATCGACGCGCTCATCAACAACGCCGGGATAGCTTTTTCAAAACGGTTCACCGACTACACGATCGAAGATCTGCGCGCGCTCGTCTCGGTGAACATCGAAGGGTTCCTCTTCATCACCCAGCTCGCGATCAAGCAGATGCTGGTTCAGAAGACGGGCGGAAGCGTCGTCAACATCACGTCGACGCTGGCCGGTCACCCCATCGCCGGGGTGAACTCGTCGGTTCTGATGATCACGAAAGGGGGCCTCGAGGCCGTCACGCGGAGTCTGGCGATGGAGTACGTAAAACAGGGCATACGCGTGAACGCCGTCGCGCCGGGCACCGTCGATACGCCCATGCACAAGAATGACCCCCTGGCCTTTCTCAAGACCTTGCAGCCGATGGGGACTGTGTCCGAGGTGAAGGACATCGTCGACGCGATCGTCTATCTGACGGAGGCCGGTCAGGTGACTGGTGAAGTGCTGCACGTGGACGGCGGTGCGCACGTCGGCAAATGGTGAAGGCGCTCCCGGCGCGCAGCGCGACCAACCCGACGGCGTCGCAGTTGCGCTATGTTCGTCTTCGTTACTATCTTGGGACGCCATGTCCATCGTGCGCATCAGCGGGAGGATTTCATGAGAGGAACCGAGAGGCTGCACAACGAAGGCCAGAGCCTCTGGCTCGACAACATCACGCGAAAGATGCTCGAGTCGGGCCAGCTCGCCCGGTACATCGGCGAATACTCGGTCACCGGCCTGACCTCGAATCCGGCGATCTTCGACCAGGCGGTCGAGTCGGGAGACTACGACGCCGAGATTCGCCAGAGGGCGGGGCATGGGCTCTCCAGCGAAGAGCTCTTCTTCGATCTGGCGATTGAGGATCTCCGTCGGGCGGCCGACCTGTTCTTGCCCGTCTATGAACGCACCGACGGCGTGGACGGCTGGGTTTCCTTGGAGGTCTCCCCGCTCCTGGCGCACGACGCGAAGAGCACCGTCGCATCGGCCAAAGCCCTGCACCAGCGCGCCGGGCGCCCCAACCTCTTCATCAAGATCCCGGGCACCGCGCAGGGACTGGTGGCCATCGAGGAGAGTATCGCCGCCGGGATCCCCATCAACGTGACGCTGCTGTTCTCGGCCGATCAGTACCGACGCGCCGCCGAGGCCTACCTCCGTGGCATCGAGCGGCGGATCGCCGCCGGGCTCAACCCGCGCGTGGGCTCTGTCGCGTCGGTGTTCATGTCCAGGTGGGACAAGGCGGCGAACCCGCTCGTTCCCCCCCGCTCAAGAACCGGCTGGCGCTGGCCGTGGGGCGCGACACCTACCGGGCGTATCGACAGCTGATGGGCTCAGAACGGTGGCAGCGGCTGGAAAACGGGGGCGCGCGCATGCAGCGATTGCTCTGGGCCAGCACCAGCACCAAGGATCCCGGCGCGCCGGACACCTTCTACGTGCACGGACTGTCTGCGCCCTTCACCATCGACACCATGCCCGACAAGACCCTGGTCGCGTTCTTCGACCACGGCGAAGTCGGAGAGGAGATGCCCGCCGACGGCGGCGACTGCGATGCCGTGCTCGCCCAGTTCGCGGCCGCCGGGGTGGACGTGGGTGCGCTGGCAGCGCAGCTCCAGGACGAAGGCGCCCAGGCGTTCGACGCCTCGTGGAGGAACCTCCTTCAGCACATCACCCAGCAGGTGAAGTCGTGACCACCTCGCCGCGTGAGCTCCCTGCCTGGAAGGCCCTCGAGCTGCATCACGGCGAGATGGCCGGCCGTCATCTGCGCCAGCTGTTCGCCGCCGACGCCTCCCGGGCGGACCGCTTCGCGCTCGAGGCGGTGGGGCTCTACTTCGACTACTCGAAGAACCGAATCACCGACGAGACCATGCGCCTGCTCCTGCAGCTGGCCACCGAGAGCGGGTTGCGGGAGCGCATCGACGCCATGTTCCGCGGCGATCGGATCAACGTCTCCGAGAATCGCAGCGTCCTGCACGTGGCGCTGCGCAAGCCGGCCGGGGAGACGCTGGTCGTCGACGGCCACGATGTCGTCAAGCAGGTGCACGAGGTCCTGGGGCGCATGCGCGCGTTCGCCGAACGCGTGCGGTCGGGCGCCTGGAAGGGGCACACCGGCAAACCGATCCGGAACGTGGTCAACATCGGCATCGGCGGCTCGGACCTGGGACCGGTCATGGCCTACGAGGCGTTGCGCTACTACAGCCGGCGGGACATGAGCTTTCGGTTTGTCTCCAACGTCGACGCCACCGATCTGGTCGAGGCCACGCGGGACCTCGACGCGGAGGAGACGCTCTTCATCGTGTCGTCGAAGACCTTCGGGACGATCGAGACGATGACCAACGCGCGGTCGGCGCGGCAGTGGGCCGTCGCCAAGCTGGGGAGCGAGTCGGCCATCGCCAAGCACTTCGTGGCGGTTTCGACCAACACCGAGCGGGTCTCGGAGTTCGGGATCGACACCGCCAACATGTTCGGCTTCTGGGATTGGGTGGGCGGGCGCTACTCGATGGACTCCGCGATTGGCCTTTCGACCATGTTGGCCATCGGTCCCGAGCACTTCCAGGAGATGCTGGACGGGTTCCACGCGCTCGACGAGCACTTCCGCACCGCCCCCTTCGCGGAGAACGCGCCCGTGCTGATGGCGCTGCTGGCGGTCTGGTACGGC
>CAVRRT010000159.1:0-55177 GCA_963723305.1 uncultured Pseudomonadota bacterium | reverse complement strand
CCACAGGCCGCCGATCCGGTGGTCAATCGTACCGGCGAGCACGTCGGCCGCGTCGCCGAGGTGGAGGCTTAACATGGCCGGCACGATGTCGACCGGCCGCGGGCGCGTGCGGTCAATCTCCGGCATCAACGTCACGCCGCTCGTCGACGTGGTGCTGGTGCTGCTGGTCATCATGATGGTCGCCTCGACCTACATCGTGGCGCAGACGCTGAAGGTGCAGCTGCCGCGCGCCAAGTCGACCGACGGGACCGCCGACAAGCCGACCAAGATCGAGCTGCTCAAGGACGGCCGGCTGCGCTGGAACGACGAGTTCGTCAACGAGGCGTCGGCCAACGAGAAGATGAAGACGGCGGTGGCGGCCGATCCGGACGTCAGCCTGGTCGTGAGCGCCGACAAGGAAGTCATGCACGGCAACGTGGTCCACATCCTCGATCTCGCCAAGCTGGCCGGAATCACGAAGTTCGCGATCAACGTCCAGCAGAGCGGGGAGTGATCGTTTGCGGCTGTCCACGGTCATCATCTCCGTGGGCCTGCACGTCGCGTTGGCGGTGGGGCTGATCTCGGTCGCGCAGAAGCGCGAGCTGCGCCGCAAGGCCATCTCCGTGGCGGTCACCGAGGAGAAGAAGAAGGCCAAACCGCCCAAGCCGCCGGCGCCGCCCAAGCCGATCGTCCACCCGGCGCTGGCCAAGGCCAGCGTCGCGCCCAAGGCGGTGGCAAGCGCGCCCGTGCACGCGGCCCCGGCGCCGATGGTGACCAACCTGGCGATGTCGAACAGCGACCTCGACGTCGGCCCCGGGATCGGGCTTCTGGGCCGGGCCCCCAAGGCGGCCGCCGCGGCCGCCGCGCCGACCAAAGTCGCCTCCGCCATCTCGGAGGCCCGCACCCGCCACACCAAGGAAGAGGCGGGCGGCGGCAGCCCAGACGCGCCGTGCGAGGAGGAGCCGACCAAGCCGGAGCCGATCGTTCAGACGCCGGCCATCGATTACACGCTCTACCCGCAGGCGCAGGCCGACGGCGTGGAAGGAAAGTTCAAGGGCAAGCTGGTCATCGACGCCGATGGCGAGGTCTCGAACGTCATCGTCGTCACCGGCGTCGAGCCGGCGTTTGACGCCGCCATCGTCGCCGCGCTCAAGCGCTGGCGTTTCAAGCCGGCCATGGCCTGCGGCAAGCCGGTGGCGGGTGGCGTCGTGCCCTTCAATGCGCGGTTCGAGCTGGGCGACTAGGGGATGCGACGCGCGCTCGCCCTAGCGATGCTGACGGCTGCGATCTGCGCGATGCCAGCCGGCGTGCGCGCCCAGGGCGACAGCGGCCCCATCGTCACCAAACCGCCCAAGCTGGTGAAGTTCGTCCCGGCGGTCTATCCCAAGGACCGGCACGACGCCGGCATCACGGCCTCGGTCCTGCTCTCCATCGAGATCGGCGCCGACGGAGCCGTCGGCGAGGTGGAGGTTGTCAAGGGGGCCGCGCCGGACTTTGATGCCGCCGCGGTCGCAGCCGCCAAGCAGTTCGTCTTCGAACCGGCCGAGATCGACGGCCAACCCGCGCCGGTCAAGATCACCTACCGCTACGCCTTCACGATCGTGGAGACGATGGTGAAGGCGGGGCCGCAGATCAACTTCGACGGCGTGGTGCTGGAGCGCCTCAGCAAGAAGCCGCTCGCCAAGGTCTCGGTGAAGATCACCGACCTCGACGGCGTGACCGGCCTGACCGACGACGACGGACACTTCGCCTTCACCGACGTTCCGGTGGGGAAGCACAAGATCCAGCTGGCACACCCCAAGCTCATCACCGTCCAGACCGAGGAGACCATCGCGCTCGGCAAGCGGCGCACCGTCAAGTACCTGGTCGAGGAACGGGAGGACGACGACGAAGGGATCTCCATCGTCGTGCGCGCGCCGCGGATCAAGAAGGAGGCGGTGGAGACCCGCATCCGCACCGAGGAGGCGCGGCGCGTCCCGGGGACGCAGGGGGACACGCTCAAGGTCGTGCAGAACCTCCCCGGCGTGGCGCGCGCGGCCTTCGGCTCGGGCGATCTCATCGTCTGGGGATCGGCGCCCAACGAGACCAAGGTCAACGTCGACGGCGTGGAGATCCCGTCGCTGTATCACGTGGGCGGTTTCCGCTCGACGATCAACTCCGACCTGGTGCGCTCGATCGACCTGGCGCCCGGCTCGTACGGCGCCGAGTATGGCCGGGGACTCGGCGGCCTGGTGCGCATCGATCTCGGGCCGCTCCCCAAGGACGGCGTCCACGGGTACGTCGCCGCCGACCTCCTCGACACCTCCGCGCTGATTTCGACCGCGCTGACGCCGAAGCTGCGGCTGGCGGTGGAGGGACGGATCAGCTACTTCGACAAGCTGCTCCCGCTCGTCACCTCCCAGGACGTCGGCGATTTCGTCCCCATCCCCCGCTACGACGACTACGGGGCGCGCATGACCTGGGCGCTGCGCCAGGACGAAGAGCTGGCCCTGACCTTCCTCGCCTCGGACGACCACCTGCGGCGCGCCATCCCCTCCAGCGATCCCTCCGAAATCCGCTCCGACAACACCGACACCGGCTGGAAGCGCCTCATCTTCCGCTACGCGCGACTGCTCCCCGACGGCGCCTCGGTGGTCGTGACCCCCTCGATCGGCTTCGACAGCAGCAGCGAGTTCGAGTCGTTCGGCAGCACGCCGGTCGATCTCAAGTCGCACACCTGGCAGTACGCGCTGCGCGCGAGCTACCGGAAACGCGTCGCCCCCTCGACCACGCTGTCGTTCGGGATCGACATGCAGGCGCGCTCCTCGACGCTCGATCGCAGCGGCTCGCTGACGCTCCCCGCCCGCGAGGGAGACATCACCGTGTTCGGAATCCCCCCGCGCAGTGACATCGCCGTCGATCACTGGAACGTCTTGATGATCGACACCGCTCCCTTCCTGAACGCCGAGATCAACATCGGCAGGCTGTCGCTGGTCCCGGGGCTGCGCTTCGAGCCGGTGTTGATCGAGGGCGCCCCGCTGGTCCCCACCGAGGGCGTGCTGCCGCCCACCGGCTACGCCAGCTTCTCGCTCCCCCAGAATCCCGTCGACCAGCTGCCGAACGACCCGGTCTCGCGCGCCATCCGCGCGGCGCGCGTGTTCTCCTACCTCCCCAACCCGCGCATCGCGGCCGCCTTCCGCGCCAGCAAGCGCCTCACCTTGAGCGCCGGCGCCGGCATCTATGGCCAGGCTCCGGATCCTCAGGACATGAGCCCGGTGTTCGGCAATCCGACCATCGGCCTGTCGCGGGCCGCGCACATCTCCGGCGGGTTCTCGTACAAGCTGCGGCCCACGCTGACCTTCGAGACGGTCGGGTTCTATAAACGCCTCTGGGACCTGGTGTCGCGCAGCGAGCTCGCCACGCCCCCGGTCGGCGAGTCGCTGACCCAGGACGAGATCGGCCGCGTCTACGGCGCGCAGGTCCTGCTGCGCCAGGAGCTGGTGCACGGCTTCTTCGGCTGGATCAGCTACTCCTGGAGCCGCAGCGAGCGCCGCGATCACCCGGACACCGACTGGCGGCTGTTCGACTTCGATCAGACCAACGTGCTGGGCGTCGTCGCCAGCTACCAGCTGGGCCACGGCTGGGACGTGGGCACCCGCTTCCGTTACACGACCGGTTTTCCTCGCACGCCGGTCATCAGCAGCTATTACGACGTCCTCAACGCGCAGTACGCCCCGGTCTTCGGCGCGCAGAACTCGATCCGGATTCCGGCCTTCTACCAGCTCGACGCCCGGGTCGAAAAATCGATGGTCTACCGGCGGTTCAAGATCAACGTCTACCTCGACGTTCAGAACATCACCGACCGCCAGAACCCCGAGGAGATCATCTACAACTACAATTTCACCCAGCGGGCCTACATCACCGGCTTCCCGACGCTGGCCATCGTGGGCGCGAGGTTGGAATTCTGATGCGACGTCTCTCTGGTCTCGGGGTTCTTCTCTTGCCGCTCGCCGCCCTCGGCGCGGGCTGCAAACCGAACCTCGGCGCGCCGCCTTCGCTCGTGACCGCCCCGCGCATCCTGGCGATCCGAGGCATGCCACCGGAGGCGAGCGAAGGGGGCCCGGTGACGTACGACGTGCTGGCCGTCGACGCCACGGGGACGGTCGCCGCGCCCCACATCGGGTGGCTGCAGTGCCTCGATCCCGACGCACCCGCGGAGGTCAACGACGTGAGCAACTCCTGTCTCACCGAAGAGCCCGACGATGCCGGCCCGTCGCCCACGTTTATGGCCGACATTCCGACCAACGCCTGCATGTTGTTCGGTCCCGAGACTCCTTCGCCGATGCCAGGCCAGCCGCCGCAACGCCCCGCCGATCCCGATACCACCGGCGGCTTCTACCAGCCGATCCGCGCCACCTGGGAGATCGCCGACGACCTGGATGGTGGTGCTGTCTCGACCCCCGTGGCGTTCGCGCTCGAGCGGATCACCTGCCCGCTGCTTCAGGCTCCCGGACCCGACGCCACACAGTTCGCCATGGACTACGTCCCCAACAACAACCCGACGCTGGCCGATCTGGTGCTCGACCCGGCCGGCACCGACACGGCCCTCTACACCGCCGGGCAAGCCGCACCGCCCCAGAGCGTGACCGCTTCGGCGGGAAAGACGTACACCTTGCAGGCCGACTTCACCGCCGATTCGGCGGAGACGTTCCTCTACTGGGACATCGTCTCGCTCATGCTCGTCCAACAAACCGAGTCGCTGCGTGTCTCCTGGTTCGCAACCGACGGCGTTTTCGGGCTCGACACGACCGGACGGACGTCCGCGGAGACCGAGACGTTCACCCAGAACAGCTGGACGGCGCCGGCGACGCCCGGAGCGGTCCACTTCTGGGCGGTCCTGCGCGACGATCGCGGCGGCGTCGACTTCGCCTCCGCCGAAATCGACGTCACGCCGTAGCGGCCGTCCGCTCGAGCTCGAAGCTCGGCAATAAATCGCGCGTCCCAGGAGTTTTCCCCCTGTTTTCCGTCTGTAACGGGTTCGTCACCGCGGTCCTCTACTGTCGGCACCCAAATGACTGGGGAAACGAACGTCGATAGACGGATCCTGGTCGTCGAAGACGAGCCTGATCTTCGCGAGCTGCTCACCTACAACCTGACCGCGGCCGGCTTCACCGTGCAGGCGACGGAGAACGGCACCGACGGCCTCGAGGCGGTGACGCGGTTCGCGCCCGACGTGGTGTTGCTGGACTTGATGCTGCCCGACATTCCGGGGACCGAGGTCTGCCGCCGGATTCGCGGCGACACCACGGCGCGACAACCGGCCGTCATGATGCTGACCGCCAAGGGCGAAGAGATCGACCGCGTCGTAGGGTTCGAGCTGGGAGCCGACGACTACGTGGTCAAGCCGTTCAGCGTCCGCGAGCTGGTGCTGCGCGTGGGCGCCATCCTGCGTGCGCGCCGCCCCGCCCCGACGACCTCGGCGGCTGCGCCGCAACGCCGCCGCTACATCGTCGGCCCGCTCGAGCTGGACGTCGACGGCTACCACGTCTTCGTCAACGGCGGCGAGGTCCATGTCAGCACGCTGGAGATGCGCCTGCTGGCCTACCTGGTCGAGCACCGCGGGCGCGTCCGCTCGCGCGAAGATCTCCTGGAAGACGTCTGGGGCTATAAGCCAGGCGTCTCCACCCGCACCATCGACACGCACGTCAAGCGGCTGCGCGACAAGTTGGGCGACGCCGGCGCGCTTGTCGAGACCGTGCGCGGCACCGGCTATCGCCTCTCCGCCGAGCACCAGGTCGTCGTCAAGGACTGACCCGCGCCTCGGCGGCGAGCGGGCGAGCCCGTTGCGGGGGGCGGGGGGACCCGCACAGGTCCCGATCGCTAGACGGCCAGCGGCGCCGGGAAGCTCGATTCGGCGCCGAACGCCTCGGCGGCGTCGTCCCAGGGGGCGGGGACGTCGAGCCAGAGCGGCGCGCCCTGCAGGAGCCCTCGCCCGTCGTGGGCGAACACCCGCACGCGCCCGAGCTCGGTCGAGGAGCCGGCGTTGAAGACGTACATCGGCCGCGGCGGCCCGAACAGCCGCGCGCCGCGCGGAACGTGGCGGTGGCCGTGCAGGACGAGGTCGCAGCGGCCCCGGACCCGGGTCAGCAGGTCGCGCCCGCGCGCCAGCTCGGAGGTGAAGACAAAACCCAGCCACGACGACAGGCGCTCCGCCACGTGCTCATCTGGCATCGGGAGCACGTGATGGTGTAGCGCTATGACGACCAGCACGCCGGCCGGCGCCGCGTCCAGCGCGGCGTCGATGGCGTTCAGGTCGGCGTCGTCGAGACTGCCGTGACCATTGATCCAGGAACGGTTGTGCGGCGCGGTCGAGTTCACGCGCACGATGTAGAGCCCGGGACGGGTCGTCGTCTGCACGCGCGGCCCGCTCATCAGCTGGCCCGACACGTCATCACCCAGACAGTCGTGGTTGCCGGGGACGACGATCATGCGCCCCTGGGCGTAGAGAGGAGCGAAGGTCGACCGGAACAGCTCCAGCTCGCTCTGGAGGCCGCGGTGGGTCAGATCGCCGGTGGCGACCACCTGATCGATTCCAGACTCCAGCAGGGCGGCGCAGAGGCGGGCAGCGTTGGCGTCAGTCTCTTCGCTGCGCCCGATGTGAAGGTCCGATATGTGCGCGAATCGCGCGGGTTGCTTCATGCGATGAGGTTAGGGGGCGACCGTGAACGCGTCGCTTCAAACTCGTGCCGGCGGAGAAACATTGCCGGCACGAGTTCGGGCATTGAGGCCTGTTTCCGGCTATTTGAGGGGGAAGTATCCCACCTTGGTGACGATGCCCTGGCCTTCAGTTGACAGAACCCAGTCGGTGAACGCCTTGATCTCGGCCGACGGGTTGGCCCGCACGTAGAAGAAAAGCGGGCGCGAGAGCGGGTAGGTCCCGTTCTTGATGGTGGCGTCATCGGGGGCGATCGCCGTCGCCGCGGCGTCCTTCTTGATCTTGAGGACCTTGATCCCCTTGGCGTAGGCGGCGCCGCCGTAGCCGATCCCAAACTTCTCCTTCACCACCGCGTTCACCACCGCGGCCGTCCCCGGCATGGCCTGCGCGCGCGGCGTGTAGTCCGCGTTCTGCAGCACGTGCTCCTTGAAGAAGACGTAGGTCCCCGAGCTGTTCTCGCGCGAGTAGGGGATGATCTTGGCGTCCGCCCCGCCGACCGCCTTCCAGTTGTCGACCTTGCCGGTGAAGATCTGCTTGAGCTGATCCATCGTCAACTCGTTGAGCGGGTTCGAGTCGTTGACGTAGACCGACAATCCGTCTTTGGCCACGGTGATCTCCACCGGCGGCGCGCCGGCCTTGTCGGCCAGCTGCTTCTTCTCCACATCCTTCATGGCGCGCGAGGCCTCGCAGACGTCGGTCGTGCCGTTGATGAGCGCGCTGATCCCCGTCCCCGACCCGCCGCCGGTCACTTGGATCGTCGTGCTGGCGTGCTTCTTCATGTACTCCTCGGCCCAGCGCTGCCCGAGCACCACCATCGTGTCGGACCCCTTCACCGTCACGGTCCCGGCCAGGGCAGGCTTCGCCCCCAGTGTGCCCGCCGCCAACAGCGCGGCGGCGATCGCGATCTTTGCCCCAGTTCTGATTTTCATTGGTCTCTCTCCTTTGACGTCTTTGACGTCTTTCTTCGTGCTGTCGTGTCGATCAAAGCGCAACGGCGAGCCGGAACAGGAACTCCTGCTCCCAGGGGCTCGCCAGGCCCTTCAGGGTGCCGTTGGCGCCGCTCCCCTGCCCGAAGTGGTTGGCGACGTAGTTGAACGTCGCGCGGAATCGTTTCGAGTGCCAGTAGTTGACCCCCAGCTCGCCCGAATCGACGACCGTCTTTCCGATCGCCGAGGCGGCCGGCACGATGGTGTTGGCGGTGGCGTCGGCGGTGACGTCCTCGTCGAGGTGCTCGTAGCGGGCCGCGACCATGAGGCCCTTCTGGATCGGCCGCACCCCGAACTTCTTCCAGCGCAGGAACGGCTCCAACCCCTGCTGGTCGCCGATGATGCGATCGTCGCCCAGCAGCCAGAATCCAGCCCTCGGTGTAGAACGAATAGCCCTTGAGCTCGACGCCCTCGACGACGGTCCCCACGCCGTTGCTGGCGATGGTGTCCGCGGACAGCGGGCTGTGCCTCCAGACGTACTCGGCGCGCAGGCCGTACTTGTGATTGATGGGGGCGTTGATCTCACCGGCCGCGGCGTTCATGCGCCCGACCTGCCGCAGCTGCATCGGCGTGTTGGCCGTGCCGTTGTACGTCGTGTTGAACTGACTGAAGCTGAGAAAGGTGAAGCCTCCCTGCGTCGTCTGCGAGGTCGGCGCCAGCGTGTTGGCGCGATCGCCGGTCCAGAATGAGCCGCCGATCTCCACGTCGTGAAGCGGCCCGTCGCCCAGGAACGAGAACGGCGCCACCCAGGCGCGCCCCATCAGGTCGAACTCCCGGTCGACGTTCTTGAAGTTCTGCCCGTCTCCGTTCAACACCGAGAGCGAGTAGTAGAAGTTCCGGTCGTCGTTGAACCCGTGCAGCATTGCCCCCATCTCTTTGTTGTCGGGGATGCCGAAGGCGCGCACGGTGATCGAGCGCTCCATGAAGTCGAAGTACTTGTCCGAGGTCCTGTTCTCCAGCGTGAAGTTGCCGTCGAACTGACCGACCTGAAGGATCGCCAGGTTGTTCCAGGGTGCGAGAGCGATGAAGTCGTCGGTGGTCCCGATGTTCGAGGGAGCGGCCGGCGCGGCCGCCGCGGGGGGACCGAGCGCGAAGTCGCCGGCCAGCCAGAAGTAGACGAAGGGGCCCACCCAGCCACCCAGCTCGAGTCGTGCGCGGCGGAGCAGGAAGGTGTTGTTGGGGATCTTGTCTTTGTTCTTGTCCCCGGAGTAGTGGAAGAGATAGCTGTCGACCTGAAGTCGACCGTTGGGGAACAGGATGAAGGCGTTGTCGGGGGAACGCAGGAAGGCATTCCCGTCGCTGATTCCCGCCAGCGGCTCGGTCGGCAGGAGCGCCGCGACCGGCGCCGGCGCCGCGGTGAGCTCGAGGGGCGCGCCCGCCGTTGCAGCCGGCGCTGGCGGCTCCGCCGGCGACGGAGCTGGCGCCGGCGACGGAGCTGGCGCCGGCGACGGAGCTGGTGCCGGCGACGGAGCTGGTGCGGTGGATTCCCCCGCCGCTGGCGCCGGCTGCACCTCGAGACGAATCATCGGGGGCGGCGGTGGCGACCGCGGAGGTGCCGCGCCCGCCCCCCCGCCCGGGGGCTGATTCGAGATATCGGTCGGCGGCAAGGTCGAGGTTTGCGCACGCGCGGCGAGCGGCGCACCAAGCATGAGCGCGCAGGCGAAGGCGCCGACAAGTCGTCTGTGTGTCGAGGTCGAGCTGGACGTGATCATCAGCGCTCTTTCTGCCGGGCATCGTGCCCGGCGCGGGTGACATGACGGTGACGGCGCCGAAACGTTTTTCCGGCCGCCCCTCCTGCTCAGTAGCTCGACGGTGGTTTCGGCGGTGTAACGTGCTTGTCACAATCGCGGCACCTGTTCGTCAAGCGGCGATGCTCTTATCCACAGGGTGACGACACCCGAGGGCGCTCTTTCGATGGCCCGAGAGAAACGAACCAGCGCCGCCCGGATCACCGTCCCTCCGATTCGCCCGCCGAAACTGACGCTGGCGCCTGCGCCGATCTGGCATCGCGCGGCCGAATGGACGCTGCGCTGTCTGGCCATCTCGGCCGTCGTGGCGATCATCCTCATCCTGGTCTTCATCGCCAAGGAGGCGGCGCCGATCTTCTACAGCGCGGCGGTGCGTGCCGAGGTGACGATGACGAAGATGTGGGTGCCGCAGCTCTGGCCGGGCTACGACGAGGCGGGATCGATCTGGCAGCCGGTCTCGGAGATCCCCAAGTTCGGCATCTGGCCGCTGGTCCTGGGGACGCTGAAGGTCACCGTCGTCGCGATGTTCGTCTCCGTGCCGCTGGGCGTGGGGGCGGCGCTCTACGTGTCGCAGTACGCGCGGCCGCGCGCGCGCGAAATCATCAAGCCGGTCGTCGAGCTCCTGGCGGGAATCCCCTCGGTGGTGCTCGGCTTCTTCGCGCTGATGGTCATGGCCACCTGGTTCCAGAATCTGTTTCACCTCGAGTCGCGGCTCAACGCGCTGGTCTCGGGCGTGGCGCTCTCGTTCGCGGTGATCCCGGTTATCTTCACGCTGGCCGAGGAGGCGCTGCGCGCCGTCCCGCGCAGCTACGTCGAGGCCTCCACCGCCCTCGGCGCCGCGCGCTGGCAGACCACGCTGCGGGTGGTGCTCCCGGCGGCCAGCCCCGGCATCGCCGCCGGCGTCGCGCTGGGGCTCGGCCGCGCGGTCGGCGAGACGATGATCGTCCTCATGGCCTCGGGCAACGCCGCCATCGTGTCGGCCAGCCTGGTCGACTCGGCGCGCACCATCTCGGCCACCATCGCCGCGGAGCTGGCCGAGGTGGTGTTCGGTGGCGCGCACTACACGGTGCTGTTCTTCTTGGGGACGTTGCTGTTCCTCACCACCTTCTGCATCAACACCATCGGCGACTGGGCGATCCGCCGGATGAAGATTCGGCTGGGAGGGACGGCGTGAGCGCGGCGGCCGGCACGGCCGGCGACAAGTCGGCGCTGGCCCAACTGGCGGCGCGCCGGACGCGGCTGAACTTCGTCGCCGACGGGGCGATGGCCATCGCCTCCGGAGCGGCCTTGCTGATCGTTCTGGCGATCCTGGCCGTCATCCTCATCGATGTCCTCCGCAACGGCGTCTCGCACCTGTCGCTGGCGTTCCTCACGGAAGCGCCGCGCAACGGGATGACCGAAGGGGGGATCTTCCCGGCCATCATCGGCATGGTCGAAATGGTCTTCTTGATGACGCTGGCGGGGGTCCCGGTCGGCGTGGCGACGGCGATCTACCTGCACGAGTATTCGTCGCCGGTCTCTCCGGTGACGCGGGCGATCCGGATCGCGGTCGCCAACCTGGCGGGCGTGCCCTCGATCGTGTTTGGTCTGTTCGGGCTCGGCTTCTTCGTGCAGTTCCTGGGGGCGGGGATCGACAAGGCGTTCTTCCACGGCGAGAAGGTCTACGGGCAGCCGGCCCTCATCTGGGCGGCGCTGACCATGGCGGTGCTGACGCTGCCGGTGGTCATCGTGGCGACGGAGGAGGCACTGCGCGCGGTCCCGCAGGAGCTTCGCGAGGCCTCGCTGGCGCTGGGCGCGACCAAGTGGCAGACGGTCATGCATGTGGTGGTGCCGCAGGCGGCGCCCGGCATCTTGACCGGGACCATCCTGGCCGTCAGCCGCGGCGCGGGCGAGGTGGCGCCGATCCTCTTCACCGGCGCCGCCTACTTCCTGCCCCAGCTCCCCAATCATCTGTCGTCGCAGTTCATGTCGCCGAGTTACCATGTCTACGTGCTCTCCACGCAGTCGCCCGACGTCGACGCCACCAAGCCGATCCTCTACGCCACGGTGCTGGTGCTCCTGGTGCTGACCTTCACGCTCAACATCGCGGCGGTCATCGTCCGGGCCCGGATGCGTCGACAGCAAGGGATGGCGGCGTGACCGCCAACGGGGTGGCGAAGCCCGAGCCGGAGGCGAAGCTCATCGTTCGCGATCTGACCGTCTACTACGGCGAGAAGAAGGCGGTCGGCCCGGTGGCGATGGATATCGTCGGGCAGCACGTCACGGCGCTCATCGGCCCCTCGGGCTGCGGCAAGTCGACCTTCCTGCGCTCGCTGAACCGCATGAACGAGCTCATCCCCGGCTGCAAGATCACCGGCGACGTGAGGCTGGACGGCGACGCGATCTACGGCCCGGCGATCGATCCGGTGGCGGTCCGGCGGCGCATCGGCATGGTCTTCCAGCGCTCGAACCCCTTCCCCAAGTCGATCGCCGAGAACGTCGCCTACGGCCTGCGCATCGGCGGCATCAGCGACGCGCGCGACATCGCGGCGCGCGTCGAGCGGGCGCTCGGGCAGGCGGCGCTGTGGGAAGAGGTGAAGGACCGACTCAACGACAGCGCGCTGGGACTCTCCGGCGGGCAGCAGCAGCGTCTTTGCATCGCCCGCGCGCTGGCGGTCGAGCCGGAGGTGCTGCTGATGGACGAGCCGGCCTCGGCGCTCGATCCGATCGCCACCGCGCACATCGAAGAGCTGATCAACGAGCTCTCCGAGCACTACACGGTGGTCATCGTCACCCACAACATGCAGCAGGCGGCGCGCGTCGCCGACTACACGGCGTTCTTCTATCTCGGCGAGCTGGTGGAGTTCGACCGCACGGACGTTCTCTTCACCAAGCCGAGCGACTCGAGAACAGAGGACTACATCACGGGGCGGTTCGGATGATCAAAGCCAGCGCACGAGAGCACACCAACCGCGAATACGAGCTGGAGCTGCGCCGCCTGCGCGAGCAGCTGCTGCTCATGGGCGCCAAGGTGGAGGACATCATCAACGGCAGCATCCGCGCGCTCATCGATCGCGACAGCGAGCTGGCGGAGCAGATGATCGCTGTCGACCGCAAGATCAACCAGCTGGAGATCGCCATCGACGAGCTCTGCATGCAGGTGCTGGCCCGGCGGCAGCCGGTGGCCTCCGATCTGCGGTTCTTGACCACGGCCCTCAAGCTGGTCACCGACCTGGAGCGGATCGGCGATCTGGGCGTCAACATCTGCGAGCGGGTGCTGGAGCTGAACGGCGAGCCGCCGCTCAAGCCGTACATCGACCTGCCGAACATGACCCGCGAGGTGCAGGAGATGCTGCACGAGGCGCTGGACGCCTTCGTGGCCGCCGACGTCGAACGCGCCCAGCGGGTCATCGCGCGCGACAAGAACGTCGACGCCTACTACACCCAGATCTTCCGCGAGCTCCTCACCTACATGATGGAGGACCCGCGCAACATCTTCCGCGCCACGCGCCTGCAGTCGATCGCCAAGTACCTGGAGCGCATCGGCGACCACGCCACCAACCTGGGCGAGCTGATGGTCTTCATGGTCAAGGGCAAGGACATCCGGCACGGCGGCAAGCTCGTCGACGGCTGAGCGCGGCGAGCCTCTCGGCACCGCTGTCGAACCGGTCCTGAGCGGGCCGGGCCAGTCGTTCGGGCGACGACGAAACAGCGGCGAACACCAGGGAACACCGGTGTTCTTGGGCCCGCCTGTTCCTGCTACGCTTGAGCCTCTCCCGTGCGGCTCGACGAGGCACAGCGGCGCGCCCTTCTCGACGACGGATACCTGCTGGTGCCGGGACTGGTCGCGCGCGAGCGCGTGGACGCGGCGCTGCAGGCGATCAACCACTCGCTCGGCGAGGAGGGAATCGCCAAGGACCAGATCTGGACGCTGCGCGCGCAGACCTTCTGCCCCGAGCTGACGGCGGCGCCGGAGATCCTCGACCTCTACCGGGCGACGCCCGTCGCCGCGCTGGCCGAGGCGGCGCTCGGCGCCGGGAACGTCGTCGCGCCGACGACCGGACAGATCGCGCTGCGGTTTCCGCAAAAGCTCGCCGCGCCGCGCCTTCCCTACCCCCACATCGACGGCATGCCCGGGCCGCTCAACGGCGTCACGGCGGGGACGCTCTACCACTTCACCGCGCTCGCGGCCGTCTTCCTCAGCGACGTGACGGCGCCGTTCCAAGGCAACTTCACCGTATGGCCGGGATCGCATCGCGCGCTCGAGGCGTACTTCCGCGCGCACGGAACGGACCAGCTGGTGCGCGGCTTCCCGCCGATCGAGATGGCGCCGCCCCGCCAGCTCACCGCCCGGGCGGGCGACGTCCTCCTCGCCCACTATCAGCTGGCGCACAACGCCGCCCCCAACGTCGGGCCCCACGTTCGCTACGCCGTCTTCTTCCGCCTCGCCCACCGGGCGCACGATCCCACCTCGACCGCCACGCTCGTCGACCTCTGGCGCGAATGGGACGGGGTGCGCGGCACGCCCGCGCCATGATAGGTCTCGCTCCCCGATGAAGAAGCGCCTCCTCCGCCTGCTGGCCTGGGCCGTCACCGCCGGCCTGCTCATCCTGCTGTTCAAGCGGATTCCCTTTCACGAGGTCGTCGCCGCCGCGCGCGGCGCCGCGGGCTGGACGGTCCCGGCGGCCTTCCTCTTCGGGCTGGCCATCTACCTCGGTGACTCGTTCGCCATCTGGAAGACGTTCGGCTGGTTTCTGCTTCCGCCGCGAAGGCCGGACGGCGCGGCCGAGCCGACCGCACAGCTCTCGCTCACCGACGTTCTTCTGGTGCGCGGCGCGACCTATCTCCTGGCCGCCATCAACTACAACGTCGGTCAGGGCGCGATCGTCTACTTCGTCCACCGCGTGGCGCGCGTCCCGGTCGTGCGCGGCGTGGCGACGGTGCTGCTCATCATGGGGATCAACGTGCTGGCGCTGCTCTTTTTGGCCACCTTCGGCCTCGCCGTGGCCCCCGCCGTGCCGCACGCGCTCAAGCTGATCGTCGCCGTCGCCTACGCCGGGCTGGCGGTCTACGTCGCCGCCGTGCTCGCCAAGCCGCGCTGGCTCGCCTCACGGCCTCTCTTCGACGTCCTCCTGGGCGCGGGCCTGGGCGGGCATGCGCGCGCGCTCGCGGTGCGGCTGCCGCACATCGCGATCTTGTTCGCGTTCCAGATCGTCATGCTGCGCGGGTTCGGGGTGGCCGTCCCGATCATCCAGGCGATCGCCGCGCTGCCCGTCGTCTTCTTCATCGCGGTGCTCCCCATCTCCGTGCAGGGGCTCGGCACCACGCAGGCGGCGATGATCTACTTCTTCGCCCGCTACGCCCCCGGCGACAGCCACGCCCAGCAGGCGGCGGTGCTGGCGGCCAGCCTGGTCGGTCAGGTCTGCACGCTGACCTTCCAGGCCGTGCTGGGGGTCGCCTGCCTCAAGAGCCGCGTCGGCCGCGCGCTGGCCGCTGCGTCGGCAGAGGCGCAGGCGGCGCCCGCCACGCCGTCGTAAACTGGGCGGATGGGACCTAATCGGTTCCGAGGCGGCGGTTGAGCGCGAAGAGCTCGTCGCCGACGGCGAAGCTGATCATATCGACCGCCGCCGCGCTGGCGCGCGCCGCGGCCAACAGCTCTTCGGGCGGCTGGAGGGCCGCCGCGCCCAGGCGCCGATTGGCGCGCGCCAGCTGCTCGAAGGCGCCCAGCACGTCGCCCGAGGCGGCGACCGCGCCGCGCGGGAGCCGGTGTGCCCCGATGCCGGCGCGCCAGCGCTCACCGTCGAAGACCCCGCGTCCCGAAACGACGAGCGCGGCCTGCTCGAACGCCCGCCGCTGCCGGCGCGGCAGCGTGCGCGAGATCTTTTGCGCCACGTCGTTGAGCTGCTCCTCCGGCAGGATTCCCCGCCCGTAGTCGGGGAAGATGGTCCGCACGCCGGCCGCCACCAGCAGCCCCAGATCCTTGCCCGGAATTCGCCCCATGGCGTACGTCCCGGCGCGCAGGTTACCGAGCTGGCGCCCGAGCTGGAGAGCGGCCTCCTGGCGCGGCAGCGCGGCGAAGTTCGGCGGCAGCAGCAGCGCGGGCGGCGGCCCGGCTTCGATCTCGACCTGGGTGGCGATGGCGCGCGCCTGGAAGACGTCGAACGTGTCGTCGAGCCCGAACAGCGCGCCGACCCAGCTGACCAGCGCCCGCTGCGGATCGTCGGAACGCGCCGCCAGCCGATCCTGCTTGTTGACCCCCCAGTCCTCCAGCGCCAGTCCGTAGAGCCGCGGCAGCACCTCGGACATCGCGGCCAGGAGCGCGGTCGCCGGGTGGCGCGCGTCGGGGTGGCGGATGACCGCCTCGAAATCGGCGCCGGAGATCGATCCCGTCGTCTCGGGCGTCCAGCGCTGGCGCGCCTCGCGGATGGCGCGCCCGTCGGCGGCGTCGGTGAGCCCGAGCGCCACCAGCGCGGCGGCCACCCGCGCCGCCCGATGCCGCTGCCCGGCGCGCTCGCAGAGGCGCCGCAGCGCCTGCAACGAATCGACCCGCAGCGGCTCGAGGCGCAGCAGCACCAGGTGCTCGGCGATAGCTTCGGGAAACCGCTCGGCGCCCTCCAGCACGCGCCCCAGCTCCACCCGCGCGGCGACGTCGTCGTCGGCCGCGGCGACGATGATGCGCAGCTCGTCGACGGCCCGCGCGCTCGAGCCGAGCGGCCCGCTCCACAGCGCCGCCAGCCGCAGGCGCCGGGCGCGCGCCCCCGGCGCGACCTCCAGGTACCGCCCGAGCGCCGCCGCCAGCCGCGACGGCTCGTCGAGCCGGACCAGCATGGCGTCCAGCCGATCGATGGCCAGATCGTGGTGCGGATCGAGCGCCAGCGCCTGCTCGAACGCGTCGGCCGCCCCCTCGGGATCTTCGGCCGGCCCCGCCATCAGCTCGCCGAGCGTGACCAGGTGACCGACGCGCGCCTCGGGCTCCGACTCGACCGCCGCCAGCCGCCGCAGCGCGATCGCCGCCTCGGCAAAGTCGCGCCGCCGCGTCAGTCCCCGCACCAGGCCAGCCAGCGCCGAGAGCTCGTCGGGGGCCGCCAGGAGCGCCTGACGGTAGGCATCGACCGCCTGATCGCCGTCGGCGAGCGCGCGCTCGGCGATGTCGCCGATGCGAACCCAGGCAGCGCTCACCGTGCGCGCGTCGGCCGACGCGGCGATGGCGTGGCGATAGGTGGCGATCGCCTCGGCCGAGCGCCCCAGCTCCGCCTCGACCTCGGACAGCCGCAGCAGCACCGGCACCGACGTCGGATCGAGCTTGACCGCTTCGGCCAGCACCGCGGCGGCCTCGACCGGATCGCGCGCGTAGGTCAGCTCGGCCAGCGCGAGCAACCGGTCGCGGCGCTTGGGGAGCGTGCCGGCGGCGGCGCGGCGGCGCATCACCTGCGCCAGGCGATCGTCCTCGTTGCGCGCGCGCAGGATGACTTGAAGAACTTCGAAGTCGGTCTCGGCTTCGGGCTCGATGGCCAGCACCTCTTCCAGGCAGCGGGCGGCCATGGCGTCGTCGCGCACCTGGTTGGCGTAGAGGCGCGCCGCCTGGCGGAAGGCGGCGGCGGCGCGCGTTGGCGCCTTGGTGAGCCGCGCCTCGCGGGCGTAGAGCTCGGCCGCGGCGCGGGCGTCGCCGGTCGCCTCGCGCAACCGGGCCAGCGCGCGCAGGGCTGGCAGGAACGTCGCGTCGGCCTCCAGGGCGCGCGCGAAGTCGGCGTCGGCGCCCCCCAGATCGCCGGCCGCCTGGCGGGCGCTGGCCAGATCCCAGAGCAGCACCGCGCGTGACAGCGGCTCGGGCGCCAACTCCGCCAGCCGGCGCCGCGCCAGGATCACGCGCGCCGAGTCGCCGGCCCGCGAAGCCGCGCGACCGAAGGCCGCCAGCGCCTCGACGGTGGCGCGCGCCTCGACGACGCGGTTCCAGAGCACCAGCGCCTCGGGCTGCGCCTGCCCGCCGCCCAGGCGCTCGCGGGCGCGGGCCGCCGCCTGCCAGAGCGCCGCGCGGGTATCGTCGTCCTCGCTGGCGTCGGCCAAACGCTCCAGCGCCGGCGCCGCATCTCGGTCGCGGCCGAATCGAAACGCCAGCGCCACGCCGGCGTCGAGCACGGCGGCGTCGGCCGGCGCCGTCTCGAGGGCGCCGCGCAGCACGCGCAGCGCCGCCTCGGGATCGAGCAGGCGCCAGGCGAGATCGAGCCGCAACCCCAGCTCGCCGCCGGCGCCGTTCGTTTTCCCTTCCGCCAGACGCTTGAGCTGAAGCGCCGCCAGCTCGGACCCCCGTCCCACCAGGCGCGAGAGCCGCTCCTCGGCGATCGCGGCGCGCACGTCGTCGCCACCGGAGTTGGCGCGCTCGATGGCGGTCAGCGCCTCGCGCCGCCGGCCAAGCTGCCACTCCAGCACCTCGGCTTGCGCCCGATAGGCGGCCCCCTTGTCGGCAGGGTCGGAGAGCGTCTGCCCCAGGTTTCCCAGCGCGGCGGCCAGCTCTTCGCCGCGACCGAGGCGCTCGAGCAGGCGGACATGCTCGGCGATCGCCTCGACGTTGGCGGGATCGAAGCTGAGAGCGCGTGCCGTCGCCGCCAGCGCGTCATCGGGACGCCCCAGCCGAAGCACGAAGAGACGCGCCGCCTCGACCTCGAAGCTGCTGGCGCTGGCCGGGTTCGGCTCCCCCGCCGCCTGCCGCGCCAGCACGCCGCAGAGCGCGTCGAACTGGCCGCGCCGGTGCTGCGCGCGCCCGAGCCCCGCCAGCACCGGGCGCGAATCGGGGTGCAGGGCCAACGCCGCCTCGTAGGCCCGGATCGCCTCGTCGTCGGCGGCGGCGCGCTCCTCGAAGATCGTCCCGGCGCGGTAGCACCAGGCGAACCGCGTCGCCTTGTCAAAGGCGGAGATTTCCGTCCCCAATCTCAAGGCCGCCTCGGCCGCAACCAGCGCGTCGCCCGCCTTCTCGGCCGCCCGCAAGAGCGCCGCCAACGCAGCCCCCCGCCGCGTGCCGAGCGCGACCCACTCGTTGTAGAACGTGAGCGCCTTGCCCGGATCGCCCAGCCGATCCTCGTGCAGCGCCCCCAGCCGTTCGAGCCGGATGGCGCGCGCGCCGGTGTCGGGCTCGGTCCCCGCCTCGCCGAGCGCGCCCGGTGCCGCCGTCACGTCGACCACCTTGGCCATCTCGTCCCAGCGGCCGAGCGCGGGGAGGAGACGCTCCAGCAGATGGGCCGCCGGTGCGTAGCCCGGCACCGCGTCGAGCGCCCGGTGCGCCAGCGCCGCCGCGCGCGGGATATCGTGCGCCGCCGTCTCGGCCAGCTCGGCGGCGCGCATCGCCAGCGCGGCGCGCTCGGCCGGATCGGCGCTGCGATCGACCGCCCCTTCGGCCAGCGTCACCTGCGCCACGGCGTCGCCGGTGCGCGAGGCGATCCGCTCCAGCGCCGCCAGCGCGACCGGATCGCCGGGGCGGGCCTCCAGCAACCGGCGGTAGCGCCCGGCCGCCGCCTCGTTGTCCCCTTCGTGCAGCTCGGCCAGGTGCGCGCCGAGGCCGACCAGCGTCGCCGACCAGTCGCGGTCGTGGGAGAGATCGGCCTGGCGATCGAGCGCCTCGCGCGCCTCGGCCCACTGGCCGGCGACGAGCGCGCCCGACACGGCGGCGACGAGCAGCGCCGGATCGTCGGGATCGGCCCGCCGCGCTTCTGCGATGAGCTCGGTCGCGCGCGCCGGCGCCCCCAGACGGTGGCGGGCCAGCGCCGCCCCCAGCGCCAACCAGCCGGCCCGCGCGATCCCGGTGGTCGCCTCGGCCTCCAGCGCGGCGACACGGCCGAGCTCGGCGAACTTCCCCAGCGCCGCAGCGACCCGGCGGGCCCCCGCGCGCGCCAGCGCCGCCGCGCCGTGCCCCGCCTCCTCGTCGAGCGCGCGGAGCCAGAACCCCAGCGCCTCGGCGGCCCGCACCGGATCGGCCTCCGCGATGAGCGCCAGCCGGCAGAGGAGCCGCCCGCGCGCCCCCCCCGAACGCGCCGCCGCCAGCCGCCGTTCAATCACCGACTGCAACAGCGCCGCGTCGGCGGCTTCGCCCCGCCCCACGCCGCGAAGCGCGCTCTCCTCGAGCGCCAGCAACGCCGCGGCGTGCCCGGGCTGCTCTCCCAGCGCCGCCTCGAGCAGCGCGCGGGCCGGCACAGGCGCGTCCAGGTGATGCTCGAGGAGGTAGGCCTTCTCGACCGCCAGATCGGCGCGCGCCCCGGCGTCGCCCGCCGCCTTGTGCTCGACCTCGAGCAGATCGAGCGCCGTCCAGTAGCTCCCAGTTTCGATGGCGTGCAGGCGCAGTGCGCGCAGCACCAACCGAAGAGTGGTCTCCGCGGTCTCGTCGATCGCCAGCCGCAGGTGATCCATCGCCGCCGCGACATCACCCACCCCTTCCTCGAACAATCGGGCGGCCGCGTAGCGCAGCGCCCCGGCCGCCGCGCCGTCGCGCGCATCGGCTTCCTCCACCAGCGCCAGCGCTTCAGCCTCCCACTGCGCGGGCGAGCGCGCCAGGCCGCGCCGCGCGTCGTCGACCACCATTCCGGGGGCCAGGTTCGGTTGCGTCACCTCGTCGGGGCGGGGTCTCGGCAGCGGCGTGGGCGTGAGGGCCGACATGGCGCGATCTCTCGCCGGCCACTCTACTACTCTTTGCCGGTCCGCCCGCTCTGGAACACCCAAACGGCCCTCCGGAAACTGGACGCTCTTTCCTCCTGAAGCGGGGCCGGCGGCGGGTTATGATGCCCGGCAAGGCGTCGCCCCGGCATGGCCAAAATCATCGTCACCGGAAACGACCAGCGCCGCGAGTACGACCTCGAGGCCGTCAACACGCTCGGTCGGCACCCCGACAACACGTTGCAGATCCTGGACCGGATCGTCTCCAAGGAGCACGCCCAGGTGCTGCGGCAGCCGGACGGACGCTACCTGTTTCGCGACCTCGGCAGCCTGAACGGGTCGTTTCTCCACGGCGAGCGGGTGCACGAGCACATCCTGCGCGAGGGGGACGAGATCCTGCTGGGGTCGACCTCGCTGACTTTTCAAGAAAAGTCGGCGCAGGATTCTCTGCTGCAAAAAGTGACCATCGCGCCGTCGGCGACCGAGGCGCTCATCCGGCAAAAGATCCAGGCGCCGTCGTCGTCACACGAGTTCCTGCCCGAGCGGGAGATCTTCGACGTCGAGGTGCTGCGGCGCGATTACGAGAAGCTGCGCCTGGCCAACGAGCTGGGGCGCTCGATCGGCCTGGAGGTGAACCTCGACATCCTGCTCGAGCAGATCATCATGAAGGCGTTCGAGCTGATCCCGGCCGACCGTGGCGTCATCCTGCTCATGGAGAACGGCGTCCCGCAGCCGAAGATCGCCAAGACCCGCGACGGCAAGAACGAGCAGATCGTGCTCTCGAAGTCGATCCTCGCCGAGGTGGTGACCAACAAGGCCTCGGTGCTGTCGTCGGACGCCACCATGGACAGCCGCTTTTCGGCCGCCCACTCGGTCATCATGCAGGGGATCCGCTCGACGATGACCGTCCCGCTCCTCCACCGCGACGAGCTCTTGGGAATCATGCACCTCGACTCGATGATCGCCACCAACGCCTTCGTCGAGAAGGATCTGCAGATCTTCGGGGGCATCGCCAGCCAGGCGGCGGTCGCCATCCACAACTCGGAGCTGGCGCGCAAGATCGAGTACGAGGCCAAGACGCGGGCGCAGTTCCAGCGCCTGCTCTCGCCCAACCTGGTCGACCAGGTGGTGCAAGGAAAACTTCAACTGGAGAAGGGGGGCGCCCTCTCCGAGATCACGCTGCTCTTCTCCGACATCCGCGGCTTCACCTCCATGAGCGAGTCGCGCGAGCCGCAAGAGATCGTCCGCATGCTCAACGAATACTTCGAGCTGATGGTGGACGTGATCTTCAAGTACGAAGGGACGCTCGACAAGTTCGTGGGCGACGAGGTGATTGCGCTCTTCGGCGCGCCGGTGGCGATGCAGAACGCGGAGGTCAAGGCGGTGCAGTGCGCGCTGGACATGATGCACGTGCTCTCCGAGTGGAACCGCACCCGCGCCGCCGAGGGGCAGAACGAGATCCGGATCGGCATCGGCATCAACACCGGCACGGTGGTGACGGGCGCCATCGGCAGCTCGCGCGCGCTGCAGTACACCGCCATCGGTGACGCGGTGAACACCGCCTCCCGCCTCTGCAGCGTGGCCGAGTCCGGGCAGATCCTTCTCTCGGAGGCGACCTATCGCAAGGTGCAGGACGCGGTGGCCGCGGTTCCGTTGCCGGCGGTGCGCGTGAAGGGGAAGGCCGACGAGCTGAAGGTCTACAACGCGGTCGGCCTGCGCAACCACGACTTCCGCGGCGAGACCACCCGCCCGGGCTGACACGCGCGCGACGAGGAAGCGGTGCGAACTATCCTGCGCGTGCTCGGCGTTCTGCTGGCGGCCGGCGCGGCGGGGTTGAGCGCGCTCATCGTCCTGCCGGCGCCCTCCAAGACGCTGGCGCTGGTGGCGATCGTCGCCTCGGAGCGGAGCGCGTTCTTGATCGCCGCAGCGGTGGGCGCGCTGGGGATCGCCCTCGTCTTGCGCGGCATCGGCTCCCCCTTCGTCGCCTATTTCAGCGGCCTGCTCGCCATCTGCGCCATCGCGCTGGCGCTGATCCCGCTCGTGCAGGCCCGCCAGTCTGGCCAGCGCGCGCGGCGTGCCGCTCGACTTCAGACGCTACCTGCACGCGCGGACCGACACCGAAGGGCCGGGGCAGCCGGACCTGACCGTTCCCTACGCCACCGTCGACGGCGGCCGGATGCTGTCGCTCGACGTCTACCTGCCGTCGCCGCGGCCGGCCACGCCCAGCCGCCCGCTGCTGGTGGTCCACGGCGGCTTCTGGTCGGCGGGCCGGCGTGGCGAGGCGTCGATGGCCAGTCGCCGCCTGGCCGACCTCGGCTTCACGGTGTTCGACGTCGAGTATCGGCTGGCACCGCCCCCCAACTGGCAGACCGCCGTCGGCGACGTGAAGTGCGCCATCGGCTGGGTCAAGCAACACGCGACGAACGATGACTGGAACGTCGACCCCAACAGGGTGGCGCTGCTCGGCCGCTCCGCCGGCGGTCACCTGGTGCTGATGGCCGGCCTACGCGGCGGCGGATCCGCGAGTCTTCCGCCCTCCTGTGCGGCCGGCGACACCTCCGTCGACGCGGTGATCGCGCTCTATGCGCCCGACCGATCTCGCCTGGGGCTACGCCCACCCTTCCAACCCGCGCGTCGCCGACAGCCCGGCCGAAGCTGCGCGACTTCCTGGGCGGCTCGCCCGAACCGCGCGCCGGATCGCTACCGGGCGCTGTCGCCGGCCGCGCGGGTCACGGCCGGCGGCGCCGCGCACGCTGCTGGCGCACGGCGGGCGCGATCAGTTCGTCGACCACGCCGATCGACTGGATCGTGCTGGCCGCCCGCCTCGCCGCCGCCGGGCGTCCCGCACGAGACCCTCTTCATTCCCTGGGCGCAGCACGCCTTCGATTTCGGCCCGGCAGCCCCTCGGAACCAGCTCCTCGAGCCGACGCTGCGCCGTTTCCCTGGGCGCCGACGTCCCTTAACCACGCGTCCGCGGCCCCCGCGGTCTTAACGGACCCCGGCGGCGCCGCTCTCTCGGCAGCCCGTCGGCCAGCGCGCGCGCCACTTCGTCCGCCAGCGCCCGCCGGCGCTCGGCCAAGCGCCGCGCGTCTTGAAGTGAAAGGCGCGCAACGCAGACGGCACCGCCACCCGACGGCCGCGTCACGCAGCAGCTCCTCGAACCGCAGCGCCACGTAGCCGCAGGCGACACCCAGCGCGAACACCGGCGGCGCCCAGCGCGCGCCCAGGCGCAGCCGACCGCGATCGCCTCGGCCGTCCAGCCGACCAACAGAAACAGAGTCCCCGCGAACAGCTTGACGGTGCCGAGGATGTCCTCGTCGTGCGTCACCCGCGCCGCGACCCACCCCGCCAGCCGGTACGGGATCCAACCCATGACCGCGCCGATCGCCGCCAGCGGCGCGGCGACGACCAGCTTGACGATGGCGGCGGCGATCGCGCCCGGGCGCGGCGCGGTCAGCTCCAGCGCCCACGGATCGCGCACGCCGAGCCGCCGCAGCGACTGCCAGTAGCGCGCGCACCTCGGCCACGATCGTCTCCACGCGCGCCGGATCGCGCGCGCGCAACCGCGCGTAGGCGGCGGCCATTTCGCAGCGCCCGTCGGTGGCGCGCCGCCGGATCCTCGGGATCGTCGCCGGTCGCAGGGCCGCTGGTCCAGCGAGCGACCCGCGCGATCCCCGCCAGAAGCTCGCGCGACTCCGCCTGCAACACGATCTCGTCGAGCCGCGCGCCGATCTGCTCGGTCAGCGCCGTGACCGCCGCGCGCTCGTCCTGCCGGTAGGCGGGCAGCATGGGCGCCACGCCGATCGGCTCGCCCACCACCAGCAGCACCGACGAGCGAAACATCGTTTTGTGCTCGTAGCTGAGCCCGACCGGGACGACCGTGACCCCCAGCTGTCCGTCGTGCTCCGCCTCGGCGGAGAGCGCGATCCGCGCCGCGCCCGTCTTGAGCGGCCGCATCTCCGGATCGGAGTGCGAGACCCCCTCGGGAAACAGCGCCAGGACGCCGCCGGCCGCCAGCTCGGCCCGGCAGCGCGCGAAGCTCGCGTCGTTGCGCGAGACGTCGCCGTCCCGGGCGCCCGACTCGTGCGCCCGATAGACCGGAATACTGCCGAACGCGTTCATCGCCAGCCGCCCCAGCGGGTTGCCGAAGAGCGTGCTCTTGGCCAGAAACCGCGACGTCCGCCCCGACGCGACCCGCAGCACGATGGGATCGAGGAGGCCGTTCGGGTGGTTGAGAACGAACACCAGCGGCTTGTCGGCCGGGATCCGCTCTCGCCCGTCGACGACGCGGATCGGATAGTAGAGGCGCACCAGCGCCTCACCGAGCCAGCGAATCAAGGCCTCCAGCAGGCGGACCACCGGCCGATGATACGCTGCCGGCGGGCGCGCTACGCCTCCGGGTGCGTGAGCAGCCGCCGCACCCAGAGGTCGGTCAGCTTCTCTTGCACGGTGTTCTGGCGCAGGCGATCGGCCAGGTTCTTCCAGTCGACGAAGTCCTGCGGCTGGTCCTGGTTGGAGCAGGAGAAGACGATCGTCTCCTTGCCGGTCACCGGATCGATGTGGCGCTGCAGGCACTGCGCGCAGATCTCTTTCATCATGCACTGCATGGGTGAGTTGATCGACGCGATGGCGATGTGGCCGGGGCGGAAGTGCTGCGCCAGCAGGCCGTGCCGCGCTTCTTTGACCGCCTTCATCATGCGGTCGCTGCCGATGGCGATGATGCGGTGGCATTCGGGGAGCGGCACCAGCATCTCGCCCAGCTCGCCGCGCGCGTAGGCCCCCATGGCCTGGACGACGTTGCCCGAGAAGGCACGATCCTGCGGTCGGCGTGGGTCGGGGAGCTCACCACCGTCGACGCTCCAGATGATCTGATCGGCGGCCGCTTCGATCTCGTCGATCTTGTAGATGTCCTCGCGCTGGCGGTAGGCGGCGAAGTAAAGCACGCGGCTCCCCGCCGCCCGCAGCGCGCGGCCGATGGAGAACAGAACGGCGTTGCCGAGACCGCCACCGGCCAGGACGACCGACTCGCCGGCCGGCGTCTCGGTCGGTGTGCCGGTCGGCCCCATCACCACCACCGGCTCGCCGGGCTGCAGGCTCATGCAGAGGCGCGAGCTGCCGCCCATCTCGAGGACGATCAGCGACAACAGACCGGCCGGCTTGTCGACCCAGGCGCCGGTGAGCGCCAACCCCTCCATCAAGAGGCGCGAGCCGGAGCGGCCGGCCACCTTGGCCAGCGCCTCGTAGTTCTGCAGGCGGAAGAACTGCCCCGGCTCGAAGTGGCGGGCGGCGGCGGGCGCGCGCACGATCACCTCGACGATGGTCGGGGTCAGGCGATCGACACGGACCACCGTCGCGCGCCACTCGTCGTCGAGGCGCGCCGCGAACGCCATCCAGGCCCGGTCGCGCGCCGGCTGCGCAGCGGGGTCCAGCCTGGCAATCTCGTCGGCGAAGAGCGCCTCGACGTGCGGCGCGCCGTCCTTGGCCGAGGCCATCGCGCGCACCACTGACCCGGCGTACACCGGGTGGTTGTCGCCGTAGTAGCTGACGGTGTGCCCGTCGCGGAGGTAGCTGGTGAAGAAGCCGACGCCGCTGCCGGCATCTTCCAGCGCCAGCACGCCGTCCGCGCCGCGCACGGCCTTGAAGCTCTTGAAGGCCTTGGCGCGGTGATCGATCTCGAACGATCCAGGGCGCTCGCGCTCGTAGGTGACGTTGGGTGAGGTTCCGGCGGCGACGAACAGGCTGCGCGCCGGCAGCAGCACCTTCTCGCCGGTCCCCTTGAGCTCGCCGTCGACCAGGTCGAGCCGCTCGAACTCGACCGCCTGCAGCGCGCCGCGCTCGTCGGGGACGCAAGCGAGCGGCGCCAGCTTCTCGACGAAGCGGACCCCTTCTTCGAAGAACTTGGTGATCTCTTCGTGGTTGAGGCGGTAGGCCGGGCTGTCTGACATGTCGCGCCGGTAGACCAGCGAGACGCCGCCCCACTTCTCGACCAGCGGCGCGAAGTTGGGCACCTCGCCGGCGGCGACCGCGCGCGCCCGCTCGGCCCGCACGGCGCGCCCGTGCGCCAGGAACTCCAGCGCGACCTCGCGCTCCTCGTGGTCGTAGGCGAGCTCGAGCGTCGCCGCGGCCTCGTGCCCCAGCGCCTCCCAGCGCTCCAGGAACTTCTCGACCTGGACGGGATAGTAGGCGGCGGCCTCGGTGGTGGTGTCGATGCCGGTCAGCCCGCCGCCGATCACCACCGCCGGCAGCCGGACTTGCAGACTGGCCAGCGAGTCGCGCTTGAACGCCCCGGAGAGCTGCAGCGCCATCAAGAAGTCGGACGCCTTGCGCACGCCGCGAATCAGGTTGTTCTTGACGTTGATGATGGTCGGCTTGCCCGCGCCCGCCGCGATGCCGATGTGATCGAAGCCCATTGCGAACGCCTCGTCGGCGTCGAGCGTCCCGCCAAAGCGGACACCGCCATAGACCCGAAAGGTCGGGCGGCGCGCCAGGTTCAGGTGCAGCGCGGTCAGGAAGCTCTTGTCCCAGCGGACGGTGATGCCGTACTCGGCGACGCCACCGAAGCCAGAGAGGCGACGCTGGTCGAGGGGGGCCGCCAGCTCGTCCCAGCGCTCGACGGCGCGCGGCGGCCAGACGTCGGCACCGATCAGATCCGCCGGCAGCGGCTCGATCTTGAGCCCGTCGATCCCCACCACACCGAACCCGGCATTGAGCAGATGCTGGGCAGCGTCGAGCCCGCCGGCCCCATCCCGACGACCAGCACGTTCTTGCCGATGTACGGCCGCGCGACCGGGCAGGCGCGGTTGAGCGGATTCCAGCGCGTCAGCAGGCCGTAGATCTCGTAGCCCCAGCGCATCGAGAGCACGTCGGTCAAGACGCCGGTCTCCGCCTGCGGGATGTTGACCGGCTCCTGCTTCTGAAAGATGCAGGCCTTCATGCAGTCGTTGCAGATGCGATGGCCGGTGCCGGGGACCATCGGGTTGTCGACGACGACCATCGCCAGCGCGGCGATCGAGTCGCCGTCGCGCCGCAGGACGTGCATCTCGCCGATCTTCTCCTTGAGCGGGCAGCCGCGCAGCGTGACGCCGATGGGGTTCTTCTTCATCCCCCCTTGCTTGTCGTGCATCCCCTTCGAGCAGGAGTCCTTCTCCCGCTCGTGGCAGTACATGCAGTAGTCGGACTCCGACGCCACTTCGCGCCGGGACATCCGCCCGTCGGTGAGACCGAAGCCGTCGCGCCGGCGCCGGTGCTCGCTCGGCCCCTCGGTGACGTTGGCCAGCTTGGCGTCCGGGCGCCGCAGCGGGACCAGATCCTCGAAATCGACCGCGTGGGCGTGATGAAACGAGACCCAGCCCGCGACCGCCGCGCGCGCAGCCGGGACGAACCGATGCACCGCGGCCCAGCGCTCGACGAGATCGAGCTCCGGCTGCGCCGCGCCCGCCTTCTCGTTGGCCAGGAGCGCGTCGATCACCGCCGCCAGCGTCAGCTCCTCGTCTCCCGCCACCACGAGATCGGGGAACGTGGCGCAGAGCTCGCCGACGGCGATGCGCAGTTCCGCCGGATCGTCGGTCGGCAGCTTGTCCTCGGGATAGCGCTTGCACGCCCGCCGGACGATGAAGTGCTTCATCCGGAAGATCGCCGCCTCGCGCGCGGCGACGTCGATCTGCGCCTGGCGCGTCGCCGTGGCGTGGAAGAGGCGCGCCACGAACGCCCCCAGCGGTCGCGCCACGTCGATGAGCAGCGCCGACTCCTGCGGCGCCGTCACCGCAGCGCCCGCGCGGTACTCCGCGAAGCGCGCGGCGAGGCCGGCGTCCCCCGCCGCGAGCTCGGCGCGGAAGAGCGCGTCGAGCGCGGCGAGCCGACCGGGCTCGTAGAGATCGCCGTAGTGGAAGCCGTCGATGCCCAGCGCGAAGTTGCGCGCAGGGTCGAGCGGCGCGCTTCCGGCGCCGCTGGCGAACGCGAATGGGTTGTCGTTCAGAGCGTCAGACTCTTACGTTACAGAACTGCTGGTAGTCAATCAGCTCGATGTCCTCGGGCTTCTTGCCGTCCCCGCAGACCGGGCAGGTCGGATCTGCGGCCGCTTGAACTCGCGGAACTTCATGGCCAGCGCGTCGAACACCAGCTGCCGCCCGGAGAGCGTCTTGCCGATGCCCAGCAGCACCTTGATCGCCTCGACCGCCTGCAGCGAGCCGATCACGCCGCACAGCACGCCGAGAACGCCCGCCTCCTGGCACGACGGCGCCATGTCGGGCGGCGGCGGCTCCGGGTAGAAGCAGCGGTAGCAAGGCCCGTTGAAGGGCAGGAAGGTGGTGACCGTCCCGTCGAACCGGTAGATGCTTCCGTCGACCACCGGCTTGCGCAGCTTCAGCGCCGCGTCGTTGATCAGATAGCGCGTCGGGAAGTTGTCGACGCCGTCGACGATGAGGTCGTAGTCCTTGATGATGTCGAGGACGTTGTCCGAATCGAGCCGGACCTGGTGCTGGATGACCTTGACGTCCGGGTTCAGCTTGGAGATGGCGATCGCCGCCGACTCGACCTTCGGCATCCCGATGCGATCCGTCGAGTGGATGATCTGCCGCTGCAGGTTGGAGGCGTCGACCACGTCGTCGTCGACGAAGCCGATCGTCCCCACCCCGGCGGCGGCCAGGTAGAGCCCCACCGGCGAGCCGAGGCCGCCCGCGCCGAGGAGAAGGACCTTCGACTTGAGCAGCTTGATCTGCCCCGCCTCGCCCATCTCCGGCAGCATCGTGTGGCGCGCGTAGCGGAGGCTCTGCTCCTGCGTCATCGCGTAGGGGCGATCGAAGGGCAGCCCGGCCCGCTTCCAGGCCGAGAAGCCCCCGGCCAGCGACTTGACGTTGGTGTAGCCCAGCTCCGCCAGCGAGCGCGCCGCCAGCGCCGACCGCGTCCCGCCCGCGCAATAAACAACGATCTCCGCCCCACGCTCCGGAACCTGATCCTCGATCCGCTGCTCGAGAAAACCGCGCGGGATCCAGCGGGCCCCGGGGATGTTCCCCTCGGTCCACTCGTCCTTCTCCCGCACGTCGACGAGAATCGGCCCGCTGCCGTTCCCGTCGCCCGCCTTGCCCTTCTGGGCCTCGACCGTCTTGCGCAGCGTCTCCACGTCGGTCTCGCGGATCTGCGATTTGACGTCTTTCAGTAGCTTCCCGAAGCTCATCTGTTCACCAACTCCTTCGTCTCAGTGGTCCGGTCACGTCCACTTGTGATGCCGCCCCGCCCACGCGGTGACGGCCCCAAGGAGACGAAAAGAGGGCGCATTTTGCCCGATCGCGCCGCAAAAAGAAAAGGCCCGGCCGATCTGGTGATCGGCCGGGCCTGAAGATCAGGCTTGGTGTTGGCCTAGTGGTAGAACTTGATCTGGCTGATGTTCAGGTTCGCCATGCAGACGCCAGTGCCGCCATCGGGAGCCGCTGGGATGGTGAACTGCCACTGAATGCTGGTCAGCTGGGTGGGATCGAGCACCAGTGAGGGGTTTCCGCCGGCGGCCGTAATCCAGGGCTCCATGACCACCGCACCAGCTGTCGACACCGAGGTGATTCCGGCCTGGGGCGAATAACATTGATCACCCAGGGAGCAGGTGCCCTTCGGGTCAGTCACGGTGTTGTCATGCGGTGCATCGTTGGTCGAGTACTGGATGGTGCAGCCGGAGAAGCTGCCGCCCAGGGTGAACTCGACGCCGCTGAACGCGCTCGCATCAACGCAGTTGTTGAAGTAGAGCACCTGGCCGACGTATTGGGCACCAGTGGTCGCAGCGTTATTCTCCATGACGTTCAGCATGCCGCCGCTGACGGTGTGGGTCGGCTGGGCGTTTCCGCCATAGGCGCTCAGACCGCCGACAATCTCGATCCCGCCGTCGCCGGCGAAGTCAGCGATCAACCCGTCCGCGGGAGCCGGAGCGCAAGCCGCTGTCCCACCAGCCGCACCGCCGGTGCCGGTACCCGAGCCGCCCGTTCCAGCGCTCGTGCCACCCGTGCCGGTGCCCGTGGTGCCGCCGGTGTGGGAGCCGCCCGTGCCCGTGCCCGGCGAGCCGCCGGTGCCCGAGGTGCCGTTGCTGCTGCTACAGGCCAGTGAGGCCGCACCGAGGCTGATGAGCCCCACAAACGCCAACTTCCTGAAGTCCGTCATGTGTAATTCTCCGATAGTCAAAAGGAGGGAGGTGGCGCCGGAAACCCAACGCCGTTCGGGTGGGCAAAGTTATGCCGACCGCGAAAGATGACTAGCCCAACCTGCGTTTTTTTGCAAATCCGGCCCGAAAACCATCCTTTCGATGGCCCGGTCCTTGCCGGGCCTCTCACCCTGGTAAATCGAAGGTTGGCAACCCCGAGCCACCCGACTATACTTTTCCGCGACAAGGAGAAACCCGATGTCAGTCGCAGCTACCGAAACCGAGACGAAAGACAGCGCCCCGACCTCTCAAGAGGATGCGCCGATGGTGTCGCTGAGCGACAAGGCCGCCGAAAAGGTCAAGGAAATCCGCGGTGAAGAGAGCATCGAAGAGAACTACGCTCTCCGCCTGAAGGTTCAGGGCGGTGGCTGCTCGGGCTTCTCGTACGACCTGTTTTTCGACCAGCCGCAGGAAAGCGATCGGCCGTTCGAGGTCAAGGGAGTGAAGCTCATCTGTGACGAGATGAGCCTCATGTACCTGCTCGGGACCGAGATCGACTACGTCGAGGGTCTGCACGGCGCCGGGTTCAAGTTCAACAACCCGAACGTCAAGTCGACCTGCGGCTGCGGCAGCTCGTTCAGCACGTAGCTCCTCGCCGGTAGAGCCGGTGGATCCGTACGAGCTGTTGGTCCGTGAGCTGGGGAGCGCGCGCGTGGTGCGCTCCCCGGAAGCGCTGGAGGTTTACGGGCGCGACGAATCGGGGCTGGGGTTCTATCCGCCGGAGGCGGCGGCGCTGTGCGAGTCGCGGGCGGAGATCGAGCTCGTCCTCCGGCTGGCGGCCGAGCACCGAATTCCGGTGACGCCACGCGGAGCCGGCAGCGGGATGACCGGCGGCGCGCTGCCGGTGCGCGGAGGCATCGTGCTTTCCACCGAGCGGATGAAGCGGATCCTCGAGATCAGCGTCGACGATCGGATCGCGGTGGTCGAGCCGGGCGTCATCAACGCCGATCTGCAGGCGGCGGCAGAAGCCCAGCAGATGTTCTACGCCCCCGATCCGGCCAGCCTGGGGTTCTGCTCGATGGGGGGCAACGTCGCCGAGAACGCCGGCGGGCCGCGCGCATTCAAGTACGGCGTCACCCGCGACTGGACGCTGGGGCTGACGGTGACCTTGATGGGGGGCGAGACGATGCGGCTCGGACGCCGCACCCCAAAAGGGGTGACCGGCTACGACCTGACCGCGCTGTTCGTCGGCAGCGAGGGGACCTTCGGCGTCACCAGCGAGATCACCGTCCGCCTGGTCGGCAAGCCCGAAGGAGTCGGGACCTTCATCGCGGTGATGCCCGATGCGATCTCGGCCGGGCGCGCGGTGAGCGCCATCATTCGCAAGGGCTACCGCCCGCGCGCGCTGGAGCTGCTGGATCGAGACGGCCATCGACCACGTGCGCGCCGAAGGCGGCGTTCAGCGTTCCCCGCCGACGCGGGCGCGATCGTGCTGGTCGAGCTCGACGGCGAGCCCGACGCGCATGGAGGCCGCCGTCCTGCGCTGCGGCGCCGTGTGCGAGGACGAAGGCGCCCGCGAGGTGATCGTGGCGCGCGACGACGCCGATCGCGAGCGGCTCTGGAAGACGCGGCGGCTGGTCTCACCGCTCGCTGCGCGAGGCGCACGCCTACAAGATCTCGGAGGACATCGTGGTGCCGCCCGGCTCGATCGCCGAGATGTTGCGCCGCGCAGACGCCATCGGCGGGCGGCAGAAGCTGCTCATGGCGACCTTCGGCCACGCCGGCGACGGCAACCTGCACGTCAACGTCCTCACCGACGAGAACCACCGCGAGCCCGAGGTCGCCACACGCATCGAAGGCCGCGCTCGCCGAGATCTTCCGGGCCGCGCTCGATCTCGGCGGCACGCTCTCCGGCGAGCACGGGATCGGGATCGCCAAGGCCCGTTACATGGCCTGGGAGCAGTCCGCCGAGGTGCTCGGATGGCAGAGGCGGATCAAGCGGCTGTGGGATCCCAAGGGCCTTCTCAACCCAGGCAAAATCTTCCCTGACTGACCTGCGATCCTATCGGCAACCGAGCGTGTATCCGGGATTTCCGCTGCTTCCGCAGGTGGTTGACTCAGCATAACAGCCAGGGGTTTCGACGTGTGTTCCGCAGTCCTGATCGGTGAAATCCGTCGGAACGCATTGGCAATCTGGAAAGTTCGAGCACGTGCTGCACGCCTGGCCAGATTTTTCCACCGCGCCCGTGCAGTTGTAGTCCCAGGTGATGTTGCAGACACCCCCCGCGCTGGTCGTCTGGTAGCCGGCCCCGGGGTGAATGAGCCTGGCGACGGCGAGGTGGGTGCTGTCGTCGCAGCAGTCGCCATTCTGGGCGGCGTAACCGATCGGCGTCGCCGTTCCGCAGAAGCCGACCGCTTGCCCGGTGCCGTACCCGTCGCCGTCCTGGTCGACGTAGAAGGGCGTGCAGGCGCCGGAGGCGCACTGGGAAGCCACCGCGCAGGACTGCCCGTCGCTGAGCAGGCACGCGCCCGCCACGCAGGCCTGCGTCGCCGAATTGCAGGCCGGGCTGCAAGTCACGACGGCGCCGGCTGCGCCGCCCGCGCCCGCGCTCCCGGCCGCCGCGGCGTCGACGCCGGCGTCCGTTTCGCGACCGCCGCCGTTTCCGCCCGTCGCGGGCGTGCCGTCCGCGTCGTCGGCCGTTGCCATGGTCCGGGTGGGACAGGCCAGGGCGGTGAAGAAGAGAGGAAGAGCGAGAAGGACCGGAATGAGCTTGTTTGTGTTCATGGTGCCGGCCTTATCGACCGGGCCACCAGCGGGTTGCGTCCCGCCCGCTACTTCACCTCGATGCCGTCTTCTTCCTTGAGGCGGTCGATCTTCGTCTTGGCACTGCGCCTTGATGTTGGCGCGCATGCCGGCGCTCTCGTCGTGCAGCGACTCGTCGAGGATCCCCTTATAGCTCTGGCACTGCAGGCCGGCGGGATCCTTCTTGCAGAAGTGGTTGCGCACCCGCTCGCAGGGGTTTCGCTGCGGCCGTCGACCATGATGAGGACCAGCCAGACCAGCCCCGCCGTCGAGACTGCCGAGACCGATCGCCCCCAGCAGCGCGAAATCGCTTCCGGTAGCGGTAGACGTCGATCTTGTCGGCCTCGCGCCGGATCTGCTCCATCTCTTCGGGGGTCTCGTCCATGGTCTCCGCGCCCGATGTTATAACGCGGCGCGCATGCGCGCGCCAAAAGCCAAAGTCATCACCAAAGCCAACCGGCGCCCGCCGCGTGGCAAGTGGCCCCCCGATCCGGCGCGCGTGCGGTCGATCGTCGAGGGGCTCGAGGAGCTCTACCCCGACGTCGACTGCGAGCTCGACCGCGAGACGCCGTTCCAGCTGGTCTGCGCGACGATCCTCTCCGCCCAGTGCACCGACGAGCGCGTGAACATGGTGACGCCCGAGCTGTTTCGCCGCTACCCGACGCCCCAGGCGATGGCGCGCGCGCCGCTGCCGGCGCTGGAGAAGATCATCCGCTCGACCGGCTTCTTCCGGCAGAAGGCCAAGAGCCTCAAGGGGACGGCGGCCGCCCTGCTGGCGAACTTCGGGGGGGAGATCCCCAGGACGATCGCCGAGCTGACCACGCTGCCGGGCGTGGCGCGCAAGACGGCCAACGTCGTCCTCGGCACGGCGTTCGGGATCGCCGAGGGGATCGTCGTCGACACGCACATCCAGCGGCTGGCGATGCGGCTCGGCCTCACCCGCGCCAAGGATCCCAAAGGGATCGAACAGGATCTGATGAAGGTGCTCCCGCACGACAGCTGGATTCGGATGGGTCATCAGATCATCTGGCATGGGCGACGCGTCTGCTTCGCGCGCAAGCCCAGCTGCGCCACCTGCACGCTGGCCCCGTTTTGCCCGTCGGCTGGCCTCGAGACGTAAGCGACGCCGCGCCAGCGAGCTCAGGCCTTGCTGAAATAGACCTCGTCGTAGGCGCAGGTGGCGTCCTTGTCGATCGGCTGCGGGTAGTCGACCAGCTTCCCTTCGTAGTTCCGCAGCGTCCATTTGTCCGGCCCGCGCGCGACGACGTAGTCGGGGCCGATGGAGACCTTTCCCATGCCGCCCGGCGTGTCGATCACCAGATGCGGGATGGCCAGCCCCGAGATGTGGCCACGCAGCTCCTGCATGAGCGCAATGCCGGTCTCGACCGAGGTGCGCAGGTGCGAGGTGCCGGCCGCGACGTCCCCCTGGAAAAGGTAGTACGGGCGGACGCGGCAGCGCAGAAGCTCGGTGAACAGCTTGCGCAGCACGCGCACCGAAGAGTTCACCCCGCGCAGCAGCACGGTCTGGTTGCCGAGGGGAATCCCGGCATCCGCCAGCTTCTCGCAGGCGGCGCGCGCCAGCGGCGTCAGCTCCTTGGGGTGGTTGAAGTGCGTGTTGATGAAGAGCGGGTGGTACTTCTTGAGCATCGCGCAGAGCTCGTCGTCGACGCGCATCGGGAGCACGACCGGGACGCGCGTGCCGATGCGGACGATCTCCACGTGCGGGATCGCCCGCAGCGCCTTGATGATCTCCTCGAGGCGCGCCGTCGACAGCGTCAGCGGGTCGCCGCCGGAGATGAGCACGTCGCGGATGGCCGGCGTGCGGCGGATGTAATCGAGCGCTTGCTGGAGATCGCCGCGCGAGATCGGCGATTCCTCGCGCCCGACCAGGCGGCGCCGGTTGCAGTGGCGGCAGTAGATCGCGCAGCGATCGAGCGCCAGCAGCAGACAGCGATCGGGGTAGCGGTGAAAAATCCCGGTGGCGGGTGAGTGGCTGTCCTCGCCCAGCGGATCGACGAGGTCGCCGGGCTCGTTGACGAGCTCGCGCGCGCGCGGGATCACCTGGATGCGCACCGGGCAGGCCGGGTTGTCGCGGTCGATCAGCGAGAAGTAGTAGGGGGTCACCGCCACGCGAAACTGGCCCGGCGCGGCGTCGAGCCCGGCTGACTCCTCGTCGGTCAGCGACATGAGCGCGGCGATCTCGTCCTTGCCGGTGATCCGATGGCGAAGCTGCCAACGCCAGTCCTCGAAGCCGGCGCCCGCCAGCTCGTCGACGACGGGGAGCACGGGGAGCGCGAAGCTCACGCGTCCCTTCCCGCATCGGCCGGCCCGCTGCCGCCGGTCCCGCTCCCGCCAGATCCTGTCGCTCCGCCGGTCCCCTTCATTCCACCGGTCCCCGTCGCGCCGCCGGTCCCGTTCCCGCCAGTCCCGACGATTCCGCCGGTCCCCTTCATTCCACCGGTCCCGTCCGTGCCGCCGGTCCCAGTCCCGCCGGTCCCCGTCGCGCCGCCGGTCCCGCTGCCGCCGCCGGTCCCGCCGCTCCCGCCAGTCCCGCCGCTGCCGCCGGTCGCACCGCTGCCGCCGCTCCCGGCGTCGATCTCGGGCATCGAGCCGGCGGTCAGCGGGACGACCACGATGGTCTGGCCGCCGACGTTGATGTCCTCCTGCGTGACCATCCCGCTGGCGATGACGAAGTCCGTGCTGCCAATCGCGTCCACCGTCACCGTGACCGGCCCGGTCAGGTTGGGCGCCATCTCGATGCTCAGGCTGGCGGGCAGAGTGATGGCCGACCCGTCCTTCGGCGCGACGTGAAAAGTGCGCTGCATGGTCGTCGGTGGATCGACCGTCACGTTCAGCGCCACCGGCATGAGCGACAGATCGCCCGACACCTCGACGAGCAAGATCGAATCGCCCCGATGGCAGGCCGCGAACGCCGTCGACGCTGCAACGGCAGCGACCGGGATGAAGACACGATGGCGCGCCGACCGCATCATCAGAACTTGTAGTTGCCGAGGGCGGTGGTGGGCGGCACGGTCGCCGGTGGGCGGAGCGCGATGTATGCCCCCACGGCGCCCCCCGCGACGGCGGCGCCGAGCGCGATCCAGAGCCAGGTCCTGCCGTGGTGGCTCTCGCTGTCGGCCTGCGGCGAGGCCTCAGTCTCGACCAGCGTCACCGCCCGCGGCGGCGCGGAGGCGAGGGGCAGCGCGGCCGGGCGCTCCGGCTGGTCTGCGATCGCCGGCGCAGACGGCGGGGGCACGGTGGCGATCGGGCGAATGGGCGCAGGCTCGGTAGAACGCTCGGTAGAACGCTCGGTAGAACGCCCGGTCGAACCCGCGGCCGACCGCACGCTCGGACGCGCGATCGCCGACGTGGGCGGACGCGCCGGCGCCGTCCCGGCTATCGGAGGCGGCGCCGCCGCCGATGGCGGCGCGCCGAAAGCGGCGATCTTCGCCTCGATTTCGCTGCGGTTCGGCGCGGCCGGCACCGCCTCGAGAAATACGCGGTAATCAGCGGTCGCCTGCGGCCCCTCACCGATGCGGCGGTAACACTCCGCCCGGTTGAACAGCACCACCGGATCGTGAAGCTTCTCGTAGGCGAGCGTGTACTCCCGGATGGCGGCCCGGCAGCGATCGTCGCCCGCCAGCCCGTTCGCCTTGCGCAGGTGGTAGCGCCCCTCGGCCACCGGATCCTTGGCCTGGGCCAGGCCAGCGGCGAGCAGCAACGCCAGCGCGGCGGCGCCGAACGTTTCGATCTTGCCGATCTTGCCGATCACGAAGGCCCTTTCGCCGTGCCGAGCCTCCGCACGTAGCCCGACAGCTCTTGAATCTTGGGGACGGAGAGCGCGCTGCCGAACGCCGGCATCTGCCCCTTACCGGCCATGATCGTGCGGGCGATCGCATCGTTGGTGGCGCGGGCCTGAAACTCCGGATCGTGAAAGTCGCGCACGGTCGGCAGCGTCTTCCGGATCTCCGGATCGCCCCGCCCGTCGACGCCGTGGCAGCGCGAGCACATCTGCGCGTAGATGACGCCCGGATCGACCGGCACCGCCGGCCCCGGATCATCGCCGGTGGTACAACCGCCCCAGGCGAGCGAGGCGAAAAGCAGACAACCGGCGGCGAGGCGGATGGCGCTCACTCACTCCCCGCCGGCCGGCGTGTCGCTGGCGTACAGCTCCTGCCCGGCCTGGCGAAACGCCTCGGCCTTCTCACTCAAGCCGGCGGCCACCGCGGCGTCGGCGGCGATCCCCTGGGCGGCCGCGTAGTCGCGCACGTCTTGCGTGATCTTCATCGAACAGAAGTGCGGCCCGCACATGGAGCAGAAGTGCGCCCCCTTGGCCGCCGGCGCCGGCAGCGTCTCGTCGTGGAACTCGCGGGCCGTCTCCGGATCGAGCGAGAGGTTGAACTGGTCTTCCCAGCGGAACTCGAAGCGCGCCCGGCTGAGCGCGTCGTCGCGCTTCTGCGCGCCCGGGTGCCCCTTGGCCAGATCGGCCGCGTGGGCCGCGATCTTGTAGGCGATGACGCCGTCTTTCACGTCCTTGCGATCGGGCAGGCCGAGGTGCTCCTTGGGCGTCACGTAGCAGAGCATCGCCGTGCCGTACCAGCCGATCATCGCGGCGCCGATGGCCGAGGTGATGTGGTCGTAGCCGGGCGCGATGTCGGTCACCAGCGGCCCCAGCGTGTAGAACGGCGCCTCGTGGCAGACCACCAGCTGCCTGTCCACGTTCTCTTTGATCTTGTGCATGGGGACATGCCCCGGCCCTTCGATCATCACCTGCACGTCGTGCTTCCAGGCGATCTGCGTCAGCTCGCCCAGCGTCTCCAGCTCGGCGAACTGCGCCTCGTCGTTGGCGTCGGCGATCGAGCCGGGCCGCAGGCCGTCGCCCAGGCTGAACGAGACGTCGTACTTCTTCATCAGCTCGCAGATGCGCTCGAAGTGGGTGTAGAGGAAGTTCTCCTGGTGGTGCGACAGGCACCACTTGGCCATGATCGACCCGCCCCGCGAGACGATCCCCGTCACCCGCTTGGCGGTCAGCGGCACGTAGCGCAGCAGCACGCCGGCGTGGATGGTGAAGTAGTCGACCCCCTGCTCCGCCTGCTCGACCAGCGTCTGCAGGAAGATGTCGATGTTCAGGTCCTCGGCCTTGCCGTTGACCTTCTCCAGCGCCTGGTAGATCGGCACGGTGCCGATCGGCACCGGCGAGTTGCGCATGATCCACTCGCGCGTCTCGTGGATGTCGTTGCCGGTCGACAGATCCATCACCGTGTCGGCGCCCCAGCGGACCGACCAGCGCAGCTTGTCGACCTCCTCGCCGATCGACGACGAGACCGCCGAGTTGCCGATGTTGGCGTTGATCTTCACCAGGAAGTTGCGGCCGATGATCATCGGCTCGGCCTCCGGGTGCTTGATGTTGGCCGGGATGATGGCCCGCCCGCGCGCGACCTCGTCGCGCACGAAGTCGGGCCTCACCCCTTCGCGCAGGGCGACGAAGCGCATCTCCTCGGTGATCTCGCCGCGCCGGGCGTAGTGCATCTGGCTGAAGTTGGTGTCGCCGCGGGCGATCCGCCTGTCGATCCAGGGCTGCCGCAGCTTGGGGAGCCCGAGGTGCGGATCGACGCCGCGCGGGCCGGCGGGATCGTAGACGTCGATGGGCGCCTCGCCCGCGCCGACGGTGATCCGCCGGACCGGCACCTTGATGTCGCCGTCCGTCAGGAACGCCCGCTCAGACCCCGGCAGCTCGGGAAGCGGCCCCAGCCCCTCCACCGGATCGTCGATCGTCGGCAAGGACTTGCGCCCGACGTCAACCCCCGTTGCCCGGCTGGTCCCATTTCCGTTTTTCATCTCGTCTCGCTTTCCTTCGCCGGCATTACCCGGAGCAGGTTCAGGGGTCGCGCCTGTCCCTGCGGACGACGCCTCTCAGCCTTTCGGTCGGCTCCCCCAGCTGGTGAAGGGTAAGCAAGTTAGCGTCGCGCGGCCCCGAATGCAAAGGAGCTGGAGCCGACGGGCGCAGACCGCCGGACACCGCACACACATCGCACACACATCGCGCACGCTTCCGGCGCACGCTTCCGGCGCACCGGCCCCCCGAAGGGGTCAGTTCATGTAGTTCTTGGGGGGGCGCCCGGCGCCGCCCTCGATGACCCGGTAGCGCCGGCGGAGGCGGCGAATCTTGAGTGCTTCCCAAAGCGCCTCCAGCCCCCCGGAGGCGGCGCCGAAGTACCCGACCGCCGCCGCCACCGCGGTCGCGGCCAGGCTCGCCCAGTCGACCGCCGGACCGGCCAACGCCGCGACGACGTTCCAGGCCACGAAGGCGATCGCCAGGTAGCGCGCCTGGATCTGAAAGCCACCGAGCAGTTGCATCGGCGTCCGGCCGTAGATCTTGCCGAAGGCGACGAACAGCGTCAGCACGGCGAACGACGCGCCGCCCAGAATCGCCCCGGCGCCGTAGAAGAGATGGCGGCCGACCTCGGCAAACGCCAAGTTGGCCAGCACGCCCCCGACCAGGAAGAGCGCCACCATTCGGCGCGTCCCCCGCGCCCGCTCGACCGCCTCCCCGGCCCACCAGATCCCGAGCAGGCTGAAGATGAGGGGGCTGGGATCGAGATGGACGAAGAGAGCCGTCAGCGGTTGCCAGATCTCGCCCGCAAAGAAGCCGGGGCCCAGCGCCAGGTGGCCGATCATCGCCGGCCGCAGCGGGCGTACGAAGAGGTAGACCGCGTAGATGGCCGCCTCGGCGATGAGCAGCGCCCGGATCGTGGGCGTCAGACGCCCCCCCATGACGGGTCGCGAACCGGAAGGTCGAACCGACCGCCTGGACGGGAGATCAGGCATGGTTTGATTTTAGCTCACTCAGGCGTCGGCGTCGGATCACTGAGGCGGAGGCTGGAGCACGACCGAGAACTCGGCCTGCGCACCCTCTGACGAGATCGGTTTGGGGGTCGTCCTCCCCATCAGGGGATCGCTCGACACGATGGGGGCCCCCTCGGCGTTGAACATCTGGGCCACGAACGTCCAGGTCCCGTCGGGTGCCGTCGCCGTCATCCAGCCCGGGGTGCAGAGCGCCACGACCTGCTGTGCGTCCCCCGTTTCATCGGTCCCGGTGATCTGGATCGAGTCGACACGGTAGCGACCGCACGCCGTGGCCGAGCTCTCGGTCGCGCCCGTGGCCTGGTCGACGACGAAGGTCCAGCTCAGGTGGTAACTCCCGTCCTGGCTGCAGCCGGCGACCGTCAGCAGAGCCGCCGCGCAGAGCCCGGACAGCAGCGAACGCGTCATCCACATGGGGGGCGCTTATAACACCCCGAGACCGTCATTGGGTCGGCGGCGTGACGACCAGGATGGCCGGCCCCGGCGTCTGGTACGTCCCGCAGCTGGTGACGGCCACGTTGGTGGTCTGCGGAACCGCCAGCGCGGCGCCGTTCGCGTCCTCCAGGCTGACCGTCACGTAGTAGGTCGCGTAGTTCGCCTGCAGCGCGATGTCCTTGCTGCCGGACGACTGGCCAGCCTTGCAGGTCTGCGGATACTTGGCACCGTCGATGTCGGTGACCACCGTCGCGGCGCCCGCCGCGTCGCAGGTGACGAACCCGCCCGCCGGGTTTTGGATCTGCCAGTCGACCACGAGATCGGACTGACATCCGTAGCCGTCGTCCGTGCCGGTACCGACCACGCAACCCGAAGCCGTCAGGGCCAGGCCGACCACAGCGCCGAACAGAACAGAGCCGAGGGTGAGGGTGCGGAAGCTCTTGGTCATCATGAGAGTTACTCCTGGTCTGGCGTCAGTTCAGCGGCCCCGTGAATCGGTCATTGTGGAGCACAAACGTTCCCATCACAGGTGGGAGCGCAAGGAGCCACCAGCGTAAACGCTTCCACCTCCGTAGGCTGCCCCTCGACCACCGAACGCAAAATTGGTGCCGGAGTCATGATCTGGGTCTGGGGAACCACGTCGCCGTTGCCGTCCACCGCCACCACCGAGACTTCATAGGATTCTCCCGGCCCGGTCGGTGGGATATCGAACTGCGTCGCCCCCGTCTGGCTTTGACAGGGGAAGTCGCACTGGGCCTGCCCGGCACAGGGTGTGGCGCCGTCAATAGCGCCCCCTAGGCCGACCAGCACCAGCCGCACCTTGGCGATGGCCGGATCGGCGCAGCCGCAGTCCGTGATGCCGCCGCCGCTCGGCGAGATGACCACCCAGCTGATCTCGACCGCACCGCCGTTGATCGGCACGCAGGCGGGAATGAAGGAGGCCACGATCGCCAGGGCTGTCAGCGGGATTCTCATGATGTGCGCGCTCGGCCGATCGGGCGGGCCGAAAAGTCGAGGTTAGGAATGGGGAAGAGTCGTGTCAAACTGCCGGCCGGAACGCTCGCTGTCCTGAGCGCTCTCTCATCGATGGAGGTCAACGCCTGATGTTACCGCTCATCCTGCAAGCCGGCGCTGGAGAAGCCCGGCTCGACATCATCTCGCTCATCTTGAACGCCTCGCCGGTGGTCAAGGGGGTGCTGGGGCTCCTCATCTTGATGTCAGCCGCCTCCTGGTTCGTGATCGGGTCGAAGACGCTCTACCTGTCGGCCGCGTCGTCACGCTCGACCAAGTTCCAGGACGCGTTCTGGAAGACCGGGCGGCTCGACGAGATCTGGCGAATGAGCGAGGCGGCGCCGCCGTCGCCGGTGGGCGAGGTGTTCCGCGCCGGCTACACCGAGCTCGCCAAGCTGCAGAAGCGCCGGCAGGAGAACGCCGATCCGGCGGGCGAGGCGTTCATGGGCGACATCGAGAGCGTCCAGCGCGCGCTCGACCGCGCGCGGACCACGGCCATCACCGAGATGGAGTCGCGCGTGCCGCTGCTCGGCACCACCGCCAGCGCCGGTCCGTTCATCGGACTCTTCGGCACGGTGTGGGGAATCATGAACTCGTTCCGCAACATCGGCGCCAAGGGGGCCGCCAACCTGGCGACGGTGGCGCCCGGCATCGCCGAGGCGCTGGTCGCCACGGCGATCGGCCTCATGGCCGCCATCCCGGCGGTCATGGCCTACAACTATCTCTCGCGGCGGATCCGGGTCATCACCTCCGAGATGGAGACCTTCTCCAGCGACTTCCTCAACATCGTGCGCCGGAGGTTCTTCTAGCCATGTCGATGTCGTCGGGCGGTGGCGGCGGCGGGATGCTCACGGAGATCAACGTCACCCCGCTGGTCGACGTGATGCTCGTCTTGCTCATCATCTTCATGGTGACGGCGCCGATGCTGCAAACCGGCGTCGACGTGAACCTCCCCGAGGCTAAGGCTCAGACGATTCCCGACGATGAGGGGAAGCTGATTTTGACCGTCACCAAGGACAAGCGGGTCTTCCTGGGCAAGCTGCAGATCCCCTGGGACGACGTGGAAAAGACGCTCAAGAACAACGCCAAGCTGAACGCCGACCACGAGCTCTACCTGCACGCCGATCGATCGCTCAGCTACGGCGACGTGGTCAAGGTGATGGCGGCGGTCAAGCAGGCCGGCGTCGACAAGCTGGGCATGGTGACGGACCCGCTCCAGTAGACGATGGCCCGAGATGCCATACGGCGCGGCCCGCGGCGGAACTTGGCCGGTCTGCTCATCACCGTGGCCCTGCACGGCTGTGTCCTGCTGGCGGTCGCCGCCGCGCACGGCAAGCCGGAGCCGCCGCTCATCATGCCGCACGACTTCGTGCGCGCCGAGCTGGTGAAGCTGGGGAAGCCGCGCGACCCGTTCTGGCTGCCGCGCATCACCCAGCCGCCACGCCCGACGGCGCCGCCCGATCAGCTCAAGCTCTCCGACGATCCCGACGCCAAGGCGGCGCCGAAGGAGGCCCCCCGCCCGGACGATCCCAAGATCTCCAAGGAGCTGAAGAACGCGCTCGAACGGGCCAAGAAGCTGGAATCGCTGGCGGCGCCCGACGAGCGACGAGGGGTCGCTCACCGGATCGAAGCTGGGGACCTCGAACCACGCCACGGGCGATCAGTACTACGCGCAGGTCGTCGGGCTGATGAAGGCCAACTACAACATGCCGGCGGGCCTCACGCCCGATCAGATCCCCATCCCTCCCGAGATCACGTTTCACATCGCACCGGACGGCACGATCAGCGACGTCAAGCTCGCCAAGTCGTCGACGAACAGCTTCGTCGACGACGCCTGCGTCGATGCCGCCAAGCTGACGGCCAAGGCGCCACCCCCGCCGCCGACGGTCCATGGTATGAGAATCCAGTGCACCAAGTGACCCGGCGATCGGTCGGCGCGCTTCTCCACCCCCTCCGGTCTGCGCTGGCCGTGTTTCTGGCCGCGTTGGTTGCGGTTGCCGTCGCGCTCGGCGCGCCGGCGCGGGCCCAGCCGCCAGGCAGCGATGAGGATCTCCCGGCCGTGACGCTCTCCGGGGCGGGCGTGGAGATGCTCAAGCTGGCGCTGCCGCGGGCCGAAGGCGACGCCACGGGCGCCGCCGGCGAGACGATGTCCAAGGACATGGACATCACCGGCCTCTTTCAAGTGCTCGACCCGGCGTCGTTCCCGGCGCAGCTCCAATCCGAGGGCCTCGGCTTCTCGTCGGCGCTCTGGTCGCAGGTCGGCGCGCAGGCGGTCGTCAAGATGAAGGTCGCGGGCGGCGTGCTCGAGGGGCGGGTCTACATCGTCGCCCGCGGGGACACCGCCGTGCTGACCAAGAGTTACCGTGCGGCCGACCTGCGCGACGCCGTCCACGCGTTCGCCAACGACGTGGTGAAGGCGTTCACCGGGCAGAGCGGTGTGTTCGGATCGCGGATCGCGCTGGCGCTCACCGGCCACGCCGCGCACGAGATCGCCGTCGTCGACATGGACGGCGGGCGGCTGGCGGTCGTCACCAAGATGGGGTCGGACAACCTGCTGCCGGCGTTTTCGCCGACCGGGGGCGAGATCGCCTTCACCTCGTACCTGCGCAACAACCCTGACCTCTACGTCGTCTCGGCCGGAGGCGGCCGCGCGCGCCGCGTGTCCAAGCAGCCGGGGCTCAACACCGGCGCCGCCTGGTCGCCGAGCGGGCACAACCTGGCGCTCACCCTGTCGTACGAGGGGAACTCGGAGATCTACAAGATCGATCCGGGCGACGGTCGCATCGAGGCGCGCCTCACCACCAACCCTGCCATCGACAGCTCGCCGGCCTTCTCCCCCGACGGGTCGCAGATCGCCTTCGTCTCGAACCGGCAGGGCTCGCCGCAGATCTTCGTCATGTCGGCCTCCGGCGGCGCCGCCAAGCGGGTCACCTTCCAGGGGAAGTACAACCAGACGCCCCGCTGGAACCCGCGGGCGGACAAGCCGCAGATCGCCTTCACCGGCCGGGACGAGCGCGGCGTCTTCGACGTTTTCGTGCTCGACGTCAGGAGCGGGAAGGTCGATCGCGTGACGCAGGGGAAGGGATCGAACCTCGACCCGACCTGGTCGCCGGACGGGCGTCTTTTGGCCTACGTCTCCAGCCGCGGCGGCCTCTTCATCCAAAACCCCGAGACGCACCACGAGGTTCAGGTCTGGCGCGGAAGCGCCTCATCCCCCTCCTGGGGCCCCGCGCCGAGCGCCGCTCGCTAGGCCCAAGCGGCCTCCCCGTCGAGCCCGTCCGCCTTCGAGCTCAGCCGCGCGAAGATCCCGGATCCGCTTGCACCCTGCACGACGGAATTTAGGTTTTTTCGTATGACAACAGACCCTGTGTGCGGAATGGACCTCGAGGAATCGCAGGCCAAGGCGTCGGCAGAGTTCGAGGGAAAGACCTACTACTTCTGCTCCGAAGCCTGCCGCGAGGAGTTCGAAGCCAGCCCGGAACAGTACGCGCTCGGCGCCGGATCGGGCGCCTCGGTCTCTCCGTAGGCGCCACGCTTTACCTGGGAGCCCACGTGGCGCAAGCTCGGCGCCACGGATGAATCTGGCGACGATCGATATCGGGACCAACACGACCCTGCTGTTGGTGGCGCGGGTGTCGCCGGGGGGCGTGCCGGAGCTGCTTGAGGAACGGGCGGAGATAACGCGGCTCGGGCGCGGCATCGGCGCGGGTGGCGCGCTCGGCGGCGAGGGGATCGCCCGTACGCTGGCGGCGTTGCGCGAGTTCGTGGCGATCGCCCGGCGGCACGAGGCGAAGATCGCCGCCATCGGGACGGAGGCGCTGCGGCGCGCGCCGAACGCGGAGGCCTTCCTTGGCCCCGCCGCTGAGATCCTCGGCGCCCCGATCGAGGTGATCGACGGGGCCCGCGAGGCGGCGCTCACCTTCCAGGCGGTGGCCACTGCCTTCCCCGCCACCCTCGGCGGGCCGCTGGTGGTGGTCGACATCGGCGGCGGCTCGACGGAGATCGTGATCGCCGCGGGCGGTGAAGTGAAGTTCAACGTCAGCCTCCCGCTCGGCTCTGTCCGGCTGACCGAGCGCTTCATCCGCCACGACCCGCCACGGCTCGACGAGATCGCGGCCATCACCGGCGCCGTCGATGCAGCGCTGACCGGGGTCCCGTTCCCGGCGCCGGGCCCCGCGCCGGTCACCCTGGTCGGCGTCGCGGGGACGGTCACCTCGCTGGCCGCCATGGCCGAGGCGCTGGTCAGCTACGATTCGGCCCGGGTCCACGGTTACCGGCTCTCGCAGGCGGCGCTCGAGGAGCAGATCGCCCGCCTGCGGGTCGGGACGCAGGCGGCCCGCGAACGGATCATCGGGCTCGATCCGCGGCGCGCCGACGTGATCCTGGCCGGCGCGCTCATCCTCCAGCGCATCGCTGACGCCGCGGGCGTGGCCGAGGTCCAGGTCAGCGATCGCGGCATCCGCTGGGGGCTCATGCATGAGCTAGGTCAAAAGGTCGCCGGGAGGGACGTCGCTTGATACGGCCTGGCACCGACGGTATTTTGCAGACCATGCGTGGTGCCTGGCTGCCCCTCCTCTCGGGACTGGCCTGCGTTACCGGCTGCCACGGCAGAGCGCCCGCCGTCGAAGCGCCGTTCGCGGACGACTTCGAGCGCACCGAGCTGGGCTCCGACTGGAACGCGACCTCGCCCGCGTACCACATCGAAGGGGGCGCGCTCGCGATTCTCGAACGGCTACAACCATCCGGCCTGGCTTCGCCGGCGGCTTCCCGCGGATGCCGTCATCGACGTCGACGTCATGTCCAAGAGCCCGGCGGGCGACATCAAGGTCGAGCTCTACGGGGACGGCGCGTCGTTCGATCCGGACAAGGGGAGCTACGACTCGACCGGCTACGTGCTGATCTTCGGCGGCTGGCACAACACCCTGTCGGTCATCTGCCGGTTGGAGGAGCACGGCGCCGGGCGCAAGGCCGAGCGGGACGACGTCAAGGTCGAGCCAGGCCAGCACTACCACTTCACCATCACCCGCAAGGACGGGGCTATCGACTGGGCCATCGATGGACGTCCGTTTCTGGCCTGGACCGATCCCGACCCGCTCGCCGGTCCGACGCACGAATACTTCGCGGTCAACGACTGGGAGGCCGACGTGACCTTCGACAATCTCCACATCCGGCGGGCGCCTTAAGACCACGACGATGGACGAACCTCCGCCCAGTGCTCGTTTCGATGTCGGCCGCGCGCTGGCGGGCCTGACCGGGCGCACATCGGCACTCATCTACATGCACGACAATCCCGATCCCGACGCGCTGGCGGCGGCACTCGGCCTGGGGCGGCTCCTCGAGCATGAGCTCGGCGTGCAGGTGACGCTCGGACACGGCGGCATCGTCGGGCGCGCGCAGAACCGGGCCATGGTCGACACCCTGGGAATGGCGCTGGCGCCCGTGGAGCAGATCGACCCCGACGCCTTCGACCTCATCGCGCTCGTCGACAGCCAGCCCGAGACGGGCAACAACTCGCTGCCGCCCGGGCACCGGATCGACATGGTGATCGATCACCATCCGGTTCGCCCGGCCAGCGCGCGCGCTCCCTGGTGCGACATCCGTCCCGACTTCGGCGCCACCTCGACAATCGTGTTCGAGTACCTGCGCGCGCGCGGCATCCCGCTCGACGCCAAGCTGGCCACCGCCTTCTTCTTCGCGCTCCGCACCGAGACGCGCGATCTGGGGCGCGAGGCGACGGGCGCCGAGCGCACCGCCTACCTCGCGCTGGTCCCGCTCGTCGACCACGGTCTTCTCTATCGGATGAGCCACCCCAAGGTGCCGCGCGAGCACTTCGTGGCGCTCGATCGCGCGCTCCGCTCGGCGCTGGTGTTCGGCGACGTCGTGGCGGTGAACCTGGGGACGCTCGGCTATCCCGATCTGGTCGCGGAGATCGCCGACCTGCTGCTCGCCTACGAGAGCGCCCGGCTGGTCCTCTGCCTGGGCGAGTACCGAGAGAACGTCTACCTGTCGCTGCGGACCGAGGCGGACAACGCGCGCGCCGGGGCGATCATGCGCCACATCGTCGCGCACGACGGCGCGGCCGGTGGCCACGGAACCATGGCCGGCGCCCGGCTGTTCGCGCAGATCACCTCGGAGGCGAAGCTCGACGAGACCTTCGAGGAGATGGTGCGCCGGCTGATCGAGACGCTCGGACACCCGCCGACGCTCGGTGAGCCGCTGCTTCGCCTGCCGCCGCCCCAAACCGGCTAGACTACCGCGGAGGGTGAAGAAGGTCAGAGGGGCTGGAGGTGCAGCCCACCGACCGCGCTCAGACGACCCCGAAGGCAACAGGGACGCCGCGCGCAGCGCCGGGTCCCACGCTCTCCTGGCGCGACAGGCCGAAGTAGAGGCCGATCGCCATCACCAGGAGTGCGCCGGCGCAGAGCGCGAAGGTGCGAACCAGATGCCGGCGCGAGCGCGCGGCGCCCCATTTGGGACCCGGCCGATGGCCTTGCCGTGCGCGGCGGCGGCGAACGGTGATCCGTTCACGCTGCGATGCCGGCACCAAGGCGGCGTCCACCTGTCCGGCGCCGCCATCCGTCTGACCGTCCGTCCGACCGTCCGTCTGACCGTCGCTCATGCCGCCGCGGCTCCTCTGCGAAAGGTGCCGAGCAGCTTACGCCAAACAATTTGTCGAATCTATCGAACGTTCAGCACGACAATCAAGCCCCAGACGACCAACGAGATCACCGAAGCCGCCACCAGCGCGAAGATCGTCCGCTTCTTCTCTTTCAGTTCTTTCAATCCGGAAACCACTAAGGAAAGTCCTCCCTACGGAACTGCCCAGCTTCTTCATGCGCATGAAGAAGCCCAAACGCAAGGCTCGTGCGCATTTCGTCACTGTTAGTATCGGCGGCTTGGGTGACTCTTGAGCATCGCCGCCTCGCCGTCACGAACCTGGCGCATGATCTCCACCGTTCGCTGGCAGTAGGGACAGAGCGCCACCTTCGCCCCTGAAAGGAGGGGCACGACCCGCAGAGTCCCTTTGCAACGGCTGCGCTCGGTCGATGGTCGCAAATCGACGTTTACTATAGGAGACAACATTCCCTCGCGCACGAGCGCGGCGGTCGATGCTGCCGCGTTGCACCCGGAGAGCCGCGTTCGCTCCCCCGACCCGCCCGATGTCTTGCTATTTTGCCAACGAGGGGAAAACCGGGCAGCCGCGCGGGTATGGACGATCGCTCTCCTGTCGCTCACCGCTCGTTCCGTCGACCGTCGCGCCGGCCTGCGCCGGCGCGCGGCACAGCTCGGAGTCAGAGCACGCCACCAGGCGGTCGATCGCCAGGTTGCGCGTCGCCGTCACCGGCCGCGCGAAGTGCGGACAGTGCACCACAACCTTCAGCGCCACGGACCGCTGCACCGCCCCAGATTACACCCGTCAGCCCCATTCGGTCAGGCGCCAGTCCACTTGCGCCGGTTCCGCGCCCGGGCCGCGCCCCACTGCGGTCAGGCCGCCGCTCGGGCCGCGGCCGACTGGGGTCAGGCCGCAGCCAGTTGTGGCGTCACCAGCCAGGCGCGCGCCGTCCTGACTGGCCCGTCGTCCAGACGCTCGCCGAAAGGAACGGCCTTCTGGATGAGATCGTGCCAGCCGTCGCCGAACTCTTCCTTCCGCGCGTCGAACGTCACCGCGATGAGCGCGGTGTGTCCGGGCGGGCTCTCGATCAGCATCTCGCCCGGCCGGGCGAACGCCGCGCCGGAGAATATCCCGACCGCGCGGTAGGCCCCGTGGCCGACTGGTTCGACCTCCCGGCTGTAAAAGGCAAAGAGGTCGCGGCCACTGCTGACGCCGCTGGTCGCGTCGATGGCCAGCCGCACGCTCACCCGGTCGAGATCGGGCCCGAAGGCCAGGCCCGACGCCCAGTCGGCGAACTTGCCGCGCAGCATGAAATCGCCGCCCCCGACGTCGAGCTCAACGCTCGGGCGAGTGGTGGTCGGCCCAGATGACACTTGTTGAACGATGGTTCCCACGGACCCACCATATGCACCACGCGCGTTCGGTCTAGCGCGGCGGCCGAGCTGGCACGCGCGGAGGTCGGGCGTCAGCGCCGGGATGAGTGACGGCCGGAGGTTGGGCGTCTCGCCCCAGCGTCCAACTCGGCGGATCGCTGGCGGGGAACGATTCGTCCGACGACTCGTCGACCTCCAGGTCGGCTGCGGCGGCCTTCTCGTCGGCCAGCTCGGCCTTCGTGCTCGCTTTCTTCTCTGACATCGCTACCTCCTCGCCTCGACCCCGAGCGGAACATGGCCACGCGGCAGGGGTCTCGAAAGGTGGGCCCGCGCCGGATTTCGGGGTAAAAACAGCACCCCAAAGGAGATTCCATGACCAACAAGGGTGCAATCATCGCGGCGATGGCCGCCGGGCTCTTCAGCGCGGGCGCGCCTCTCGCCGCCTCGGCCGCCGACTCGGCCAAGGTGCACTGTCAGGGCGTGAACTCGTGCAAGGGGAAGAGCGCCTGCTCGACCGCCACCAGCGGCTGCTCGGGCCAGAACGGCTGCAAGGGGAAGGGGTGGGTCGAGATGTCCGAGAAGGAATGCAAGGCCAAGGGGGGCACGGTCGCCAAGTAAGAAGGTCGACGCGGGGGTCGACGGTCGAGGGTCGGGGACCTCGGTCGTGCCGCTACCGTGTCAACCAGCCCGGAACTGAAAGTCGCGTTCACGGACGACCTGCCGCTCGACGAGGTCGACCAGGAACGCGCGCCCCTCGCCGATCATCCCGTTGAAGGTGAGCAGGTACCAGACGTCGACCGCCCAGCGCACGTGGCCGCTCTCGCAGGGGGGCGACCACTCGGTCGGCTCGAGATCGCCGAGACCGGGCGGGCGGACGCGACCGTTCACGCGCAGCTCACGGAACGGCGTCGAGGCGCGCACGATCTCGACCGCGTTCGCGGCGGCGACCGGCTGGATCTGGCGCCGCCATTCGCTTACCAGGCGCAGCCGCGCCGGGCTGCCGCTCAGATCGGTTTCCGCCTCGTACGCTTCGTCGGCCGGGAGCCCGGCGAAGTCGGAGACGTCGAACTCGGGGAAGAGATCCTCCGTGGCGATCTCTTTCTCGCGCGCGGCGACCGCGTCCTCCAGCTCGCGCCGCCGCTCGGGCGTGTAGTAGGCGTAGAGCCGCAGCGCCGCGTGACGCGACGGGAGCTTGTGGTCCCAGTCGATGACCCAGAGCGCGCCGGCGTAGTCGGCTTCGCCGAACGGGACCAGGGGCGGGATCGCCGCGGCGATCTGCGCGCGCGCCGCCGCACCGTCGAACAGCCCCTGCTGCGCGAGGCGCGGGTGAACGCGCATCTCGGATCTCAGAAGGTCGCGCAGGTCGAGCGCCATGAAGCGGAGGATTTTACGTCGTCGCGCCCGCGCCGCCTAGCAAAGTGCCGCGATCTTTCGCCGGCACCACCGCGCCCTGTCACCGGCACCGCCTTGCCGTCTACCTCGTTGCTTCTCGCACCTGGCGCCTTCCCCAAGGTGCCCCTCGGCTCGCCCGATGGTGCCCCTGGGCGCCGGATCAACGATACTGGCGGCAGTGCGCTCCGCGCGGCTCGACTGGAATACGGCCGAAAACTCCCTGGCGGCGGTGGCGCGAACGGCCGCCGCCCGCGGTCCGCTCCTCGACCTCACCGAGACGAACCCCACGCGGGTCGGGCTCGCCTACCCGCACCAGGCGATCGCGGCGGCGCTTGCGCGCGCCCCCTTCGCGGCCTACGAGCCGGCGCCGCTGGGGCTGCCGGGCGCGCGGGCGGCGGTGGCGGGCGACTACGCGCGCGCGGGCGTGGCCGTGGCCCCCGAAAGCGTGGTGCTCACCGCCAGCTCCAGCGAGTCGTACAGCTTCCTCTTCAAGCTGTGCTGCGATCCGGGCGACGTCGTGCTGGTCCCCGAACCGAGCTATCCGCTGTTCGAGTACCTGGCGCGGCTCGAAGGGGTGGTTCCCCTCGGTTACCGGCTGGCGTTCGACGGCGTCTGGCACGTCGACTTCGCGAGCGTGACCGACGCGCTCGCCGCCGCCCGTCGCCCAAGCGGCGATCGGCGCGATCGGCGTCCGCGCGCCATCGTCGTGGTCAACCCCAACAACCCGACCGGATCGTTTCTCAAGCGCGACGAGCTGGCGCGGCTGGCGGCGATCGCCGCCAGCGAAGACCTGGCGCTCATCTCCGACGAGGTGTTCGCCCCCTACCCGCTCGGCGCCGACCCGACCCGCGTCACCACCGCCGCCGTCGATGCCGCGGCGGCCGACGCCCCCGCGGTCTTCAGCCTGGGCGGCCTGTCGAAGGCCAGCGGCCTGCCGCAGCTCAAGCTCGGCTGGATCGTCGCCGGCGGGCGTGAGGCCGCGGGCGCGATCGCCGCGCTGGAGCTGGTCGCCGACACCTACCTGTCCGTGGCGACTCCGGTCCAGGCGGCGCTCGCGGATCTGCTGGCGCTCGGCGCCCAGGTGCGCGCGGCGATCGCCGCACGCGTCGCCGCCAACCTGGCGTGGCTCGCCACGGCGCTGCCGCCCGGATCGGGCGCCACGCTGCTCCCCGCCGAGGGGGGTTGGACGGCGATCCTCCGCCTCCCCGCCAACCACAGCGACGAGGACTGGGCCGCGGCGCTGGCCACCGAGAGCGGGGTGCTGGTCCAGCCGGGTTACTTCTTCGATCTGCGTGGGGGCACCTTCCTGGTGATCAGTTTGCTCCCCACTCCCGAGGTCTTCGCGACCGCGATCGGGCGACTGGTCGCCCAGGTCGAGGCACTCCTGAGATAATGGCCCGTGCCCGCGGCTCTTCCTGCCTACGCAATCGCGATCCTGATGTCGGCGGGAGCCGACGACGGCTGCCCCTCGCCGCACCAACTGGCCGACGCGCTCTCGACGCACCTGCCAGGGATGGTGTTGCCCCTCGGGCACGCGACCGGCCCGACGACGCTGCGCCTCGCGGTGACGACCGACGCGGCCGGCACCATGCGGCTCGAGCTCTCCGATCCCGAGGGGGGCCCGCTCCTCCACCGCTGGCTACCGGCGAACGATCGCGCCCGTGCCGGTGACTGCTCGGCGCTGGCCGAGACGGCCGCATTGATCGTCGATCGCTACTGGCACGAGGTCGGTTACGACGTTCCGATCGAAACGGCCAACGCGCCCCCCAAACCGCCGCTGCCCAAGGCCGCATCACCGCCGCCCAAACCGCTGGTGCCGCCGCCGACACCGCCGGCGCTGCCACCCACAGCCGGCGTCGAGAAGCAACGTCCGCCGCCGGCCGAGCCGCTGCCGCCGTCACCGGCGCCGGCAGCCGAGCCGCTGTCGCCACCGCGCTGGTGGATGGGAATCGGCGCTGGCGGGCTCCTGACCGAGCCGGCCGGTCACGCCGCCGCGGCGCTGCTGGCGGTCGCCGTCGAGCGGCCCGTTCATAAGCGACGCATCGGCCTCAGGCTGTCGGCGGGGGCCCAGACCGGCACCTCTGTCTCGTTCACGACGGGCCATGCCGACATCCTGCAATTCCCCGTACGGATGGGGGGTTACCTCCCCGTCGCGCTTGGAATCGGTCAGCTCGAGCCAGGAATCGGCATCGATCTCGACGTGATCTCGGTCGCTTTCACACACGCGACGACCTCCCAGACGCACGTCGGCGCGAACCCCGGAGTCGACGCCGCCCTCGGTTGGGCCCTGCCGCTTCCGCACGATATTTATCTTCGGGCATTGGCCGAAGCCGGAACGGCGGTGCCGTACCACGTCGTAACTGCCTCCAACAAAACGACTATCGTCTTCACTACCCCCCGCCTCGAGCTCGGGCTTGGGTTAGAATTGGGCGTCTGGTTTCCGTGATGAAGCGAAACAGGGGCGGTCACTAATCATGGCAGAAGGTCCCTTGAACACTCCTGGCCTGATGCGCGCCGTGCCGAGCGGCGGAAGCCTGACCGCCGATCTCGAGATGGTGTCCCGCTGCCGTCGCGGGGACGGCAGCGCGTGGCGCGTGCTTTACGATCGCTACGCGCCGATCGTCTATCGATTCCTCTCGGCCTTCGGCGTCCCGAACGAGGAGCGGGAAGACGCCTGTCAGGAGGTGTTCGTCGCCGTCTACCGGAGCCTGGCCCGGTTCCGCGGCGAGGCGCGCCTGTCGACCTGGATCTACCGGATCGCAGCTCGCCACGCCGGCCGCATCGCGCGCCGCCGCCGCGTGCGCGGTCTCCTGTCGACGCTCCTCGTGCGCGAGCCGCCCCCGCCTCCCACGCCCGATCCGTCGGAGCGGAGCGAGCGGCTGCAGATCCTCGACGAGCTGGTCAGCAGGCTGTCGCCGAAGAAGCGCCTGGTGCTGGTGCTGTTCGAGATCGAGGGCGTGCCGATCGAAGAGGTGGCCAAGATCGCCGGCTGCCCCGAGAACACCGCCTGGTCGCGCCTGCACTACGCCCGCGCGGAGCTGATGGCGATGGCGAAGCGGAGGCTGCGATGACGCCGCAGAACCGCTGGCCCGACGGTCCCGACGAGATTTCGGAGGAGCTGCGCGGCTTGCTCGACGAGGCGGCGCTGCGCGGCCCCGATGACATGACCTTGCGCCGGGGCTGGAGCGCGGTCGCTGCTCCGACGGAGCCGCCTCGGGCGGGCCGCGGCTTCTGGTTTGCGGGCGGCGTGGCGACCACCGCCGCGCTGGCGCTGGCCGGTGCTTTCTGGCTCTGGCCTCACGCCGCCGAGCTGGCGTCGAGCGTGCATTTGAAGGCGGCATCCAAGAGCGAGAGCCAGCCGGCCCAACCGCTGGGGGCGCGCCGGCTGACCCTCGAGGGGGGCGTCGAGGCGGTGCTCGGGCGCTCGAGCGTCATGCGGATCGAAGACGGCGCACCGCGGGTCGAGGGGGGCGAGGTGCGGTTCAGCGTGCCGCACCGGCAACCCGGGCATCCGTTCGTCGTCCGCGCCGAGGGCTATCGGGTGGTCGTGGTCGGGACCCGGTTCGGGATCAACGTCGACGGCGCGAGGTTCGACGGCACGAAGTTCGACGACGCGAAGGTGGATGGCGCGAAGGCGGATGGCGCGAAGGCGGATGGCGCGAAGGCAGACGGGAAGAAGGCGGTCGTCGTCGACGTCGACGAGGGGATCGTCGAGGTCTGGGAGACGGCGACCCAACGTCGCCTGGCGCGACTCACGCCGGGGGAGAGCTGGCAGAGCCCCGACGTCGACGCGGAGGCGCCGGCCGCGCCAGCCGCGGTCGAGTCGGCGCCCGCACCGAGCGCGCCCGCCCCGACCATCCCGGCGCCGGCGCGCAACCTCCGCCACGTCGGCAGGCACGGTCTCGCGCGCACCTTGGCGCTCGCCTCGCCCGGCGAGACCGCCACCGCCGGCGAACGCGCCGCAGGACCGGCCGAGGCGCCGACCACCGAAGCGTTGGCCGCCCGCGCGGCGCTCGTCTCGGGGGACGCGCCGCGCGCGCTATCTCGCTGGGATCGGGGCGCGTGGTTCCCGGGACGATTTTCCATTCGCTGAGGAGATAGACGAAATCGCGATCGGGCCGCGGTTCGGTTTCCTCACGCGGATGAATGATGAACATGCCGATCATGCCGAGGGCCATCTGCGTCATTTCATCGTGATGCGAATGGTACATGAAGGCGCCGTGCTGCCAGACGGTGAACTCGTAGCGAAAGGTTTCTCCGGGTTGGATGGCTTTTTGGGTGAGGCCGCCGACGCCGTCCATGCCATTGGGGAGGAGGAAGCCGTGCCAGTGGACGGTGGTGGGCTCGGGAAGCCGGTTGGTGACGTAGATGCGGAGGCGATCGCCTTCGACGCACTCGATGGTGGGGCCGTGGACCTGGCCATTGTATCCCCAGCACCGCGCGCGCAGGGCTTCGTTGGCGGCGGTTTTGGGACGAATTCGTGCCAGACTTCTTCGCAGACGAGGCGCATGACTTTCACGCCATCCACGAGAGCAATACATC
>CAVRRT010000158.1:0-23177 GCA_963723305.1 uncultured Pseudomonadota bacterium | reverse complement strand
AGCCGGTGCGCGTGCGGACAGTGAGCTTGCCCAGCCCCTTGGCATCGGCGGTCACCTGAACGCGGCGGAAGCCCGGCTCCGAAGTCGGTTTGGTCGAGCGATAGCCGAGCGTGTACTGATTGCGGATGTCGCGAGCCACTTCGGCGGCGATCACGTCGATCTGCTCAATGGACTTGGGGAAGTAGGCGATGCCGCCTGTCTCGGTCGAAAGCATCTCGAGAGCGCGCCGTGCGTGGCGCACTTCGGAGTGGCTCATCTCATCGCCGAAGAGCAGGCCGATCGAATAAATGATTGGACCGGAGAGTTGCTGCACGCGGCGGATGGTCTGCTCCAGCGTGAGCGTGGAGGCGTTGTCTTCGCCGTCGGTGATGATGACCAGCACCTGCTTGGGACGCTTGGCATCGGCAACCAGCTTGTCGGCCGAAGCAACCACCGCATCGTAGAGCGCCGTGCCGCCGCGCGATTCGATGTGGCCCAGGCCGTCGCGCAGCTTGTTCACATCCGAGGTGAACTCCTGGTCGATGAAAGCTTCGTCGGAAAAGTTGACGACGAAGGCCTCGTCTTCAGGATTCGAGGCCTGAATCAGATCGAGCGCGCTCTTGTTCACCGACGGGCGCTTGCGCGACATGGACCCGGAGTTATCCACCACCAGCGCGATGGAGACAGGCACATCGGTGTGCTGAAAACTGATCAGCGTCTGTTTTACGCCGTCCTCGAAGACCTGAAGTTCTCTTTTTCAGGTCGGGACGAGTTGGTTGCCATCAAGCACGGTGGCGTTCAGCACCACTTCTTCTACGTCGGTGTGCAGCACGTAGCCCTCGCCCTCTTTTTTGCGCAAGGCTCGGATGCGGCCGGCGCAGCGTCGGGCGAGCGCACAGGGTCGGTATCCACCGTGAGCGGCGGAGATTCGGGCCGGGGTGGCGGGCGTCTGTTGCGCAGAAAGCGAAAGGGATGCGCAAGGCAAAAACCTCCGCATAGGCAAGGGGACGGCGCGGTTGGCGCCGCCCATCAATGCGGCCAGCTGCCTCTACAGATCACGAAATCGACGCCCAACCGGTTGCACGCACTGCGGCGACAAGAACCCGGGGACGAAGTGCCCAATTGGCGGCCCGGCGGCTCGAAAAGCGACGACCGGCCCCACCGCGTCGCCGCACCCGTTTCCTGAGCTGCAGCGATCGCGCGGTGTCACTTCCCCGCCGAGGAGCCACGAATGTACGCACCCCCAGTGAAGACGTCGGGTTGGGTTGCTCTCGGTCTGTTCGCCGCCCTGAGCGCTCTTCCGCCCCAGGCGCAGGCCGCGGGCACCTGGACGGCCGCGCCATCGAGCGCCACCAACGGCGGCCCGGCCTTCGGGCTCTGGCTGCTCACCGACGGAACGGTGCTGTCGCACGGCAACGCGCTCAACCACTGGGTGATCCTGACGCCCGACAAGACCGGCAGCTACGCCAACGGGACCTGGAAGACGGTGGCCAACAGCAACTTCTCGCGCGGCGGCGCACAGGAGCACGTCCTCAAGGACGGGCGCTTCTTCGAGGCGGGGGGCGAGTTCCTCTACGTCTGGCCGGCCCACGACGGCGTGGCGGCTTGCGCCTCGAACTGCACCAATCCGAGCGGCGGCTCCCCGCTGTTCAAGAACACCGAGATCTACGACCCGGTCGCCGACACCTGGACCATCGAGCCCGATGCGCCCTACGACATCGGCGATACCGGCAGCGCGACGCTGCCCGACGGCCGCATCCTCGACAGCACGCGCACGGGCAACCAGACGCAGATCTTCGACCCCACGACCAACACCTGGTCGACCGGCCCCGCCAACACCAACCCGAACGGCGACGAGAACTCCTGGGCGACGCTTCAAAACGGCGGCGTCCTGGCCGTCGCCCCGACGACGACGTCCATCTACGATCCGGTCGGGAACAAGTGGATCAAGACCGGCGCGCTGCCGGCGGGTCTGTCCGTCACGCTCACCGCCGCCTCGGGCTATCCGGGGACCTACCAGTTCGGGGACGCCGCCGGCATCTCCCTCATGTTCGACGGGCGCGTCCTGGCGTACGGCCTCGGCACCACGGCCATCTACACGCCCGGAGCCACCGCCACGAGCCCCGGCACCTGGGCACTCGGACCGGACATGCCCTTCAAGATGGGCCCGCTCGACGGCACGCCCGGCAACGAGTGCGAGGACGAGTACACCGTCACCGAGACCGGCGGCAAGGTCATGGTCGCGACGCACGCCTTCGGCCAGGCGATCGACACCCTGCAGGAGTTCGATCCGACGACCGACACCATCGCGGTGATCTCGCCACCCAACGATCCGGGGGGTGGCTACCCGGTGAGCTACCTCAACCTGCCGAACGGGCAGTTGATGACGACCGGTGGCAGCCGCGACTGGCTCTATACGCCTGACAGCCTCCCGCAGGACGCCTGGCGGCCCACCGTCACCTCGGTGGTTTACAACAGCGCCAGCAGCAACTACACGCTGACCGGCACGCAGCTCTCCGGACTCATCAACGGCGGCGACGAAGGCGACGACATGACGATGGCGGAGAACTACCCGATCGTCTGGCTCAAGGACACCTCCAACAACGTCTACTTCTGCAAGTCGTCCAACTTCAGCACGATGGGACCGCAAGTCGGAACCACGCCGCAGACCTGCACGTTCACGACGCCGGCGGGCCTGCCAACCGGAACGTACAGCCTGTACGTCTCGTCGGCCGGCGTGCAGTCGAAGAATCCGGTCAGCTTCACCGTCGGCGTCGGTGGGACCGGAACCGCCACCGGCGGCACGACCGGCACCGGCGGCAGCGCGACCGGCGGAACGACCGGCACCGGCGGTGCAGCGGGCGCGAACGGGACCGGCGGCACGATCGCGACCGGTGGAACGACCGGCTCCGGCGGCGGCGCAAGCGGCGGCGCGACCGGCACGGGCGGCGCGTCGACCGGTGGCACGACCGGCACCGGCGGCGGCGCGTCGACCGGTGGCACGACCGGCACCGGCGGCGGCAGCGCGACCGGTGGCACGACCGGCACGGGCGGCGGCGTCGCCACCGGCGGCGTGACGGGAACCGGCGGCAGCGCGACCGGCACCGGCGGCACGACAGGAACGTCGGGACAAGGCGGCAGCGGTTCCGGCGGCACCAGCACATCGGGACAAGGCGGATCGGGCACCGGGAACGGCGGCAGCAGCGGCGACACCTCGGGCGCGACGTCCGGCTGCAGCTGCGCGACGGCCCCCGGATTGCCGGGAGCGCTCGGCGGAACGCTGGTTCTCTCCGGGCTGGCGTTGGTCATGGGCCGCCGCCGGCGCGCGCGTCGCTGATCGCCGGCGAGAGCTCGCCGATGGGTGGCCCGCAAGCCGCGGGTGGCTCGCGCCGCTGTTCTGGCGGGCCGATTTCGTGATCGACGGGTAGCGAGACCGACATATAGCCTGGGCGCCATCTCGCGCCCGAGCTGGAGATCTAGCGAAATGCGTCAGCCCTTTTCAGCGCGAGCTCGCTCGGCTGCTTCGACGATCGCCAGCGGCACCGGTTTCTCCTCAACCTACGCCGAGACACCGGATTCCACGACCGGGATCGAAGGATCCGTCGAACAAGGAGCAGGGCCCCAATGAAGAAACTCCCACTGACGTTGATTGTCTCCGCCACGCTGGCGTTCGCGGCCTGCGCCACCAGCGAGAGCACGACCGACGACGCCTCCGGCAGCGGCGGGTCGGCCAGCGGCGGGAGCAGCGCCACCGGCGGTGGCAGCGCCGAAGGTGGGACCAAGGGCACGGGCGGTGTCCCAGGAACCGGCGGCGGTGTCTCCACCGGAGCTGGCGGCGGGGTGGCGACCGGCGGTACCAGTGGGGCCGGTACGGGCGGCGCCACCGGAACAGGCGGCGCGACCGCCAGCGGCGGCACCTCCGGAGCAACCGGCGGAACGAGCGGAGTGGCCGGAGCGAGCGGCAAAGGCGGAACGATTGGCACGGGCGGCACCACCGCCACCGGCGGCACCACCGGCTCCGGCGGCAAGGGCGGCGCCACGGGAACGGGCGGCACCAGCGCCACCGGCGGCACCACCGGAACAGGCGGCGCGACCGGAACGGGCGGCACCAGCGCCACCGGCGGCACCACCGGAACAGGCGGCGCGACCGGAACGGGCGGCACCACCGCCACCGGCGGCACCACCGGAACGGGGAATGCCCCCGGCAACGCGAGCTCGGTCTACCCGCCCGAGAACGGCACCAGCGTCTGTCCGGATCCGCAGCTCCGCATCACCTTCTCCGGCACGCCCAGCATCGGCACCTCGGGCCTCATTCAGGTCTTCAATTCGGCCGGCGCCTCGGTCGCCTCCGTCGACGTCGGCGCCAGCACCTACAGCACGACCATCGGCGGGACGACCTACAACATTCAGCGGCCGATTACGTCGACGGCGACGCCGCCGTCGTCTACCTGCCGTCGTCGCCGCTCACCTACAACCAGACCTACTACGTCAACGTCGCCTCCGGCGCCATCAAGAGCTCGAGCGGCGCCGCCTTCGTCGTCACCGGCACGACCGCCTGGCGCTTTACCACCGCCGCCGCCGCACCGACCAACATGGCCGCGGTGTCGGTGGCGCTCGACGGCTCGGCGCCGTTCTGCTCGCTGCAGGGCGCCCCCAACTTCATCCCTGCCAACAACACCGCCGCCGTGACCGTTTCCATCGCCGACGGCACCTACCATGAGATCGTCTACTTCAAGTCGAAGAGCAACGTGAGCATCGAGGGGGCCAGCGAGACCGGCACCATCATCGAGGGGACCAACAACAACAACCTCAACCCCAACACCAACGGGCGGGCGCTGGTCGGCGCGGACGGCACGAACGGGCTCACGATCGACAACCTCACCATCTACAACCAGACGCCGCAGGGGGGATCGCAGGCGGAGGCGCTGCGGCTCGAGACCTGCGACAAGTGCGTCGTCACCAACTCGACGATCATCAGCCTGCAAGACACGCTGCTCTGGGACGGTCGCATCTACGCCAAGAACGATCTCATCGAGGGGAACGTCGACTACGTCTGGGGGGCGGGCGCCGTCTACTTCGACAGCTGCGAGATCCGCACCATCATGCGCTCGGGCGGCGTGATCGTGCAGGCGCGCAACCCGGCGTCGACCTACGGCTACGTCTTCGTCAACTGCAAGCTCACCTCGGACTCTGTATCGACCGGCATCTCGCTGGGGCGCATCGACCTGACGATGTACCCGGCCAGCATGGTCGCCTACGTCAACTGCCAGATGACCAGCAACATCGCGCCGGTCGGCTGGACGATCATCGCCGGGACCGACACCTCGCAGCTTCGCTTCTGGGAGTACCAGAGCGTCAGCCCGTCGGGGACCGCCATCGACGTGAGCAAGCGCCTCGCCGGGTCGACCCAGATCTCGTCGTCGGAGGCGACGATGATGAGCACGCCGAGCGTGGTCTTGGCGGGCTGGCAGCCGCCCGGCACCTAGGCTGACCCGCGCGCGGGCGCGCGGCCGTCCGATTGACGATCCGCCGTCCAGCCGCCAGGCGACCAGCGCGGTTCGAGCGCCTACCCATTTCCTGGAAAGTGGCCCCTTCTGCTATGGTCGCTCCGTTTCACATCGGGGGGAGTCTGTACGCGATGAAACGGATCATTTTCGGTTGTGTGGTGCTTTCGTCCATGTTCGCGCTGTCGGGTTGCGGCGGGGCCGCGAAGCCGGCGCCCGGCACCGGATGCGCGCTGAACAGCGACTGTGCCGCGGGGCTCATCTGCACCTTCGCGCTCTGTCACAGCCCGTGCGTGAAGGATACCGACTGCGCCACCGGTCAGATGTGCGTGAAGTCGAGCGCCGTCGGCGACGGCGGCACGATCAACGTCTGCCAGCTCCCCGCTGAGTCGCACTGCTACTACAACAGCATGTGCATGGCGCCGCTGGTTTGCGGCCGCGATGAGACCTGTCGCAACCAGTGCCAGAGCTCCATCGACTGCGTCTCGGGCGAGGTCTGTACCTCCTCAGGTGTCTGCGCGCTCCCCGCGGATCTGGTGAACGGCACGAACGACGTCACGCTTCTGACCGCCGGCCGCGACGGCGGCTACGACGCGTTCGCGTCGGGGACGGGAGCTGGTGGCGCGGCTGGGTCATCCGCTGCCGGCACGGGCGGCAGCGCCACGGGGACCGGGGGCTCGGCCGGCGCGACGGGCACGGGTGGCGCCGGGGGTGCTCCGACCTGCACGGCGATGACGCGATTCGGTCGGATCGCGACCAGCGCCTCGAACCCCAACTACACCACCGGGATCGGCGTGAGGACGGCGACCGAGCTTCTCGTCTTCAGCGGTTACGTCGGCCCACCGGCCACCGACGGCGGGACTGACAGCGACGCGGGAGTCGGCACCTACATAGGACGGGTCGACGTCCAACACTTCGATCTCAGCACGGGCGTCAACAAGGGTCCGCCGTCGCCGCTGTTCAACTCGATGGCCACCGGCGTCGGCCTCTTCGCCGCTCTCTCGGTCAACGGTGTTGCCGTCGCGCCGGGCGGCCAGATTGCCGTCATCTACGAGGCGTCGTCGGCCACGGCGGGAGGCCAAAACAACTGGGCGGTGTACCTGACCTTCCTCGACGCCAGCCTGGTGGTCGAGCAAACCACCCAGCTCGATGCGGTCGGCTTCGACCTCTATCACCAGCAGTCGCACGTGCAATGGCTCAACGGCGCGTTCATCGCCTCCTGGCTGCCCCAGAACGGACCCCTCAAGATCGCGTCGTACGACACCGATGGTTCCCCCGCCGACAACGCCATCATCGTTCCCACCAATGACCCCTCGGGGCACTTGTACAGTTCATCCGAGCCCGATGGGGACCTGGCCTTTTCCGAGAACGTGCTGGCGACGTCCTACATCGCTGTCGGAGATTACAGCGGCGATCCATTCAGCGGGGCGCCGGCCTTGACGCTCCTCGAACCCTCGGGCACCCAGGTCGGGAGCTCGCTGCTATTTCCCTACGGCATAGCGGCATCTCCGCTCGGTGTGGCCGGAACCGCGCAGGGATTCGTCGCCGTCTACAACGGCGCCGACAATGGCGACGGAGGGAGCGACGTCAACTCGGTTCTGGCGACGATCGTCTCTACCACCGGCGCCATCGGACAGACGTACAGCTTCCCCGGCGGCTACACCAACACCATGAACAACTTCAGCGTGCGCGGGGCCAGTGATGGCTCGGGCGCCGCCTTCAGCCTTTTCTATCCGGATGGCTCGGTGAGCTTCCTCTACGTGAAGGGCGACGGTTCGAAGCCGGCCAACCCACAGCCGATCCTCCAGCAGCAAAACCCCGCCACCGTTTCCGACCAGTGCCACCTGACGAACCTGGCCGGCGGCTTCACCCTGTCGCTCTTCAGCAACGCGGAGCATCTGACCCGCGTGGCGACCTCGGCCTGTCCCTAGCGGTGCGGTCCCTCGGCGCTCCTCCGACCTGACCGCCGAGTCCTCCCGCGCTCCGCATCAGCGCGGCTTCACCTGAGCCGTGTAGATGTTGAGCACGCCGCTGCGGTCGGAGGTGAAGTAGAGGGTCGTCCCGTCGGGCGAGAGCCAGGGGTCGCGCTCGTCGGCGGCGGTGTTGAGATCGTCGAGCGGCTGCGTGACCGAGAACGGCTCGCTCGGCGAGCGCCGCCAGGCGACGAACAGATCCGAGTTGGCCACGCCGGCGTCGCCCGTCTTCCCGCCGTCGACCGGCGCCACGGCGGCGTCGGCCGCCTCGGCCAGCGGCGCCGACGAGAAAAACATCGTCAGCCCGTCGTCGGTGAGGAAGCCGTCGACCGTGCTCCGGTCGGCATAGTCGAGCTCGGGGATCGCCACCGGCGCCCCGAACGGCGCGCCCGTCGTGGCGCGCGTCGCCAGGTAGGTCTGGTAATTGCCGGCGCTGGGATTGTCAGCGGTCATCTTCGTCGAGGCCATCGGCATCACCAGCGCGTGCTCGCCGGGTGGGCGCGGGATGTCGTCGACGGGCGAGTTGAGCGCCACCACGTTCACCGGCGTCGACCAGGGCGCCGCGCGCGTCGCCCGCTGTGAGACCCAGATGTCGTTGGCGCCCACCCCGCCCGCGCGATCCGATCCGAACCAGAGCGTCAAACCGTCGGTCGAGATCGCCGAGCTGGTCTCGAACGAATCGCCGTTCACCGCCGTCACCGGCGCCGGGGTGCCGAACGGCGCGGCCGCCGTCGAACGGGTCGCGAACCAGACGTCGCCGTTGCCGCTCACCCGATCGGTCGTGAAGTAGATCTCCAGCAGATCTCCCGTCAGCGTCGGGTTGTCGGTGCGCGACGGTGACGCCAGCTCGGTCACCATCGCCGGCGCGTCGAAGTGGTAAGGCTCGGGCGAGCTCTGTCCCAAGCTGACGGTCTTGCCGCTCGTGCAGGCCGGCGCGCAGATCGCCGACGCAGAGAGCGCGATCAGCGCGACCGGCCGCATCCCCCGATGCTAACATCGCCGGGGGGTGCATTCGGAAGGGGTCAGTTTTCGTCTCAGCCTGCGCCCGCTTGTCAGCCTGTGCCCGCTCGTCGGCCTGCGCCCGTTGGTGGTGGCGGCGTTCTCGCTCCTCGCCGTGACGCGCGTCGCAGCCGCCGATGGCGACGCCGCCGCCGCCACGGCGCGCCTCGAGGTGCAGACACTCCCCGACTGCAGCTCACGCGAGGAGGTCGTCGCCCGCGTCGCCGCTCGTTCGCGCCGCATTCACTTCGACGACGACGCCACGGGACCAACCCTCCGCGCGGTGATCGCCGCTGGCCCCCGCGGCGGCGCGGTCGGCGAGCTGGTGATCGTCCAACCCGACGGCAGAAGCTCGACACGCCGGCTGGCTGCACCGTCGTGTGCCGAGGCGACCGACGCGATCGCGCTCATCATTGCGCTCACGCTCGATCCCGCAGCGGCGGCGACCGCCGGTCACGTAGCGGCCACGACCGCCGGCCGCCCGGCGGCGACCGCCGGCCACCCGGCGGCGGCCACGACCCGCGCGACACAGACGGCCGGGGCGAACGAATCGAACGCCGCGACGGCGACGGCCGCGCCGACGGCGACCGGGACGACGACGGCCAGCGAGCCCACGCGGGCACCCCCGGTGGGCCCCTCCCTCCGCGAGCCGCCCCCGCCGCGCCCGCCCGCGCCTGCCACCGCCACCGCGCCGGCGCCACCGCCCATCCCCGTGGACGCCGAACCTTCAGGCCTCGTGACCTCGTCGCCGCCGATCACGGTCGCCACGCAAAGCCGCGTTGGCGCCGGCGCGCTGGGGCAGGCGATCTTCGGTCCCGCACCCGGCGCGCTCCCCGGCGTCGGGGTCTATTTGATCGCGGCCCTCGATCGCGACGCGCTCTGGTCTCCCGCCGTCGTCGTCTCGGCGACGCGCGCCTGGTCGGGCGCCCTGGTCGAGTCCGGCGGGACCGCCACCTTCACATTCGATGCCGCCAGCCTGGACGCCTGCCCGCTGCGCCTCCACGTCGCCTTCTGGACGGCGCGCGCCTGCGCGACTGCGCTCTACGGACGGCTCGCTGCCAGCGGCTCCGAGACCTATTCGCCGGCCTCGGCGACGCGGCCGTTCGCGGCCGCCGGCGGTGCCGCCCTCCTGTCCGTGGAGCTCGGACGCGTCTTTGAGCTTGCCGGGCGCGTTGGGGCCGGCGCGTCATTGATCCGCGATTCCTTCGCCTTCAGTCCCACCGTCTTCCACCGGACTGCCGACCTCACCGTCGACGCCGGATTGGGGCTGGGGGTGCGCTTTCCGTGATTGGTTCGGCCCCCTCAAGGCATAATGAAGCGGGACATGCTGGGCAGATTGCGGCTCGTTGAAGGGAGTGGCGGGAGGGCACCGGACGCCGCCGCAGCGCCGCGCCAAGAGGCCGACCGCGGTCGGCTGGAGCGGATGTTCGTGGCGCACCACGCGATGGTCTGGCGCACCATGCGCAGGAGGGGGCTCAGCCCGGACGCCGCCGCCGACGTCACTCAGCAGACATTCTTGGTGGCGGCCGAACGCCTCGCCGACATCAACCCCGACAGCGAGCGCGCCTTCCTGGTCGGCACCGCGCTGCGCGTGGCGTTCTCGCTGGGGCGCAAGACGGTGCGCTGGCAGCTGGAGGACGACATGGATCAGCGCGTGGCCGACGCGCGCAACGTGAGCGACGCGCGCGCGGCCATCGAGCTGTGCGATCTGGCGCTCTCCAAGGTCGACCCCGATCTCGCCGAGGTGTTCGTGATGTTCGAGCTCGAGGGGCTGTCGTCGCCCGAGATCGCGGCGTCGCTCGAGATCCCTCTGGGCACCGTTGCCTCGCGCCTGCGCCGCGCGCGGGAGCAGTTCCGTCTGGTGGTGGGGCGCCTCGAGCTCGCCATGCGACGCGAAGGGACCGCGTGAGCCGCTCCGATACTCCGCTGCCGACGCGGCTGCGCGTGGTGGGCGCCACCGATCTCGAGCGGCGGGTGCTCAACGCCGCCGCGCGCGAGTTGCCGTCCGTCGAGCTGACGGAGAAGATGCAAAAGGCGCTGGGGATCTCGCTGGCCGCCGGCGCGCTCGCCGCGGCGGCCAAGGCGACGACCGCGACGGCCAAGGCCTCTGGCGTCGCGAGCGCCGCTGCGCCTGCGTTTGCCTGGCCGGCCATCTCCGTCGGCGTGCTCGCGCTGGCCATGACCGGCGCCGTCGTCGGACTCCACTCGAACACCAGCCACCACGCCGTGCGCAAACCAGCCGCGGCCGTCATCGCGCCGGCGACGGCAGCCGCACCGACGCTGGCGACCGCGGCGGCAGCGCCCTCCCCCGAAGCGCCGATGGCCGAAGCGCCGGTGGCCGCGGCACCGCTGCCGGTGCTCGTCGCGCGCGCCGCCGAGCGTCCCGGCGCCGAACATCCCGCCGTTGCCGCCGCCGTCGCGGGGCGCGCGCGTCACCGCCACGCCGCGGTCGCCCCCTCGGGCGATCTCCGGGCCGAGATCGCCCTCGTCGACGCCGCCCGCACGGCGATCGCGGCCGGCGCGGACGATCGCGCCCTCTCCCTCCTGCAGCGCTACGACGGCAGCTTCCCGCGGGGGACCTTCCGCCCGGAGGCGGCGGCGCTGCGCATCGAGGCGCTCGACCACCTCGGCCGCGCCGCCCAGGCCCGCACGCTCGCCAGCAAGTTCATCGCGGCCCACGCCGACAGCCCGCTCGCCGAACGGGTGGCGCGCCTGACCGGCGTTCCGGCGCGCTGAGATCGCTCGGCGCCCCGCGAGCCGGAGGTCGCCGGCCAGGTTAGAAGCTGCAGGTGTCCGCGCAGCTTCCTGTCGGGCTGCTCCCGGTCATCGCTTTCCAGTGCGCGTCGATCTGCACCTGGCTGAGCAGCTTGTCGTAGATGGCGACCTTGCCGACGGCGCCGGAAAACCAGGTGTCACCCGCCATCGTCCCGATGTTGAGCGGGCTCGTGTTGGCGGTCGGGACGACGCTGTATTGGCTCATGCAGCCGGTCTGGCCGTGCTGCCCCTGATCCCATTCGACGCCGTTGACCCACACGTTGATCGAACCAGGATATGCCGACGTATTCTGGCAGTCCGACGGCGCGCTCTTGGTCGTGTACTCGCCGACGACGTAGTACCAGGTGCCGGCCTTGATGAGACTGTCGACCGGCTGCCAGTCGGCGGCCGACCCCAGACCGGCGCCGCTGTTGAAGATGTAGGCCGACATCCGGTTGGGCCGGTTCGGGCTCTCCGCGGTGGTCGTGCTGTACATGCGGGCCTCCCACTCGCAGGTCGGCGAGTAGCCGGCGCACTTCCCCATCCAGTCGACGTAACCGTCGCTGCTGGCGTTCGGGAACTGCAGCGTGTCGGCGTTGATCCACCCCTCCCAGGTCAGGTCGCCCGTCGTCGGGAGTGAGAACGCGGCGCTGGAAGGAATCGTCAGGTAGCCGCTCGAGCCGTTGAAGTGCGCCGCCCCGTCGCCATTCGGCAGCGTCGCCGCCGTCGGTGCCGCGCCCTCGTAGGTGCCCGTGTTGCTGCCGACGAGATCGGCCTCCGTCGGCGCCGTCCCCTTCATCGCCCAGTAGGCGACCGGCTGGTCGCAGAGCACCGTCTGGTCGTACGTCGTCGGCGACGCGCAGTTGGCGGCCAGCCCCCCCGTCCCGCCCGTCGCTTTCGCGCCCGCCGCGCCGCCCGTGCTGGTCGCACCGCCGGTACCTGTCGCGCCGCCGGTCGCGCGCGCGCCACCGGTCCCTGTCAAGCCGCCGGTCCCCATCACGCCACCAGTCCCCATCACGCCGCCGGTCGCGCGCGCGCCACCAGTCCCTGGGGCGCCGCCGGTCGCGCGCGCGCCACCAGTCCCTGGGGCGCCGCCCATGCCGCTGCCGGTAGCGGTGGAGCTACCGCCGCACGATCCGGCCAGCAGCGCCGCGACAGCCAGCATGACACGCGATCGGGCGAAGGGGTCGGTCATGAAGCTCCTGGGGGAGGAGTTGGTGGGGCGCAGAGCGGCGAGCGAGCTCGGTCAGTTGCAGCCGATCGGCTGGGTGCCGAAGGCGATGTCGTCGTACCAGATGTCGGAGGCCGGGCCGGCGTACTTCTCGAAGCCGAAGCGCAGATAGTCGTAGGCGTCGATCTTCCAGGTGGTGTTGTGGAGGTCCGGGACCTCGACGCCGTTGACCCACACGTCGATCGCGGGCGCGTTGTGATCGAGCAGGATCTCGACGCAGGCCCATTGTCCCTGGTCGAAGTGGGCGCCGATCATGTTCCCATCGCTGTAGTAGGCGTTGTTGGACATGGCGCTCTGTCCGTCACCGCCGATCGATTCCATGATCATCTGATTGTCTTCGCTGAAGAGCAGGTTGTTCCCGTTCCCTTGCGCCGCGTAGAGGTCGGCGCGCACGAACGTGTTGTGCTGGGCCGTCATCGGCTGGGCCAGGCGAATGAAGAAGCGGAGATAGAGCTGCCCGCCGGAGACCGGCAACACCGCCGTGTCCTGCAGCGCCAGGAAGGTGTCGTAGTCGGAGCTGCCCGGCTGGACATGGATCGACTTGCTGCCGCTGTTCGCCGGGTTGGTGGCGTCGACGGTGACCTCGGTGGAAGCGCTCTCCGTGGTGGTCCAGGGCGACGGCGGAGCGCCGGCCGCGTCAGCTTCGAAGTCGTCGCAGAAGACCATCCCGGGGCGCGCGCCGCATCGGCTCGCGCCGACGCCGCCGCCACCGGCGCCGCCGCTCCCCACATGCCCGGCGCTCCCCGCACCGCCACCAGTGCCGCCGCTGCCTGCGTGGCCGCCGCTCCCCGCGCCGCCGGTGCCCGTCGCGCTGCCGCCCGTGCCCGTCGCGCTGCCGCCCGTGCCGGACGCGCTGCCGCCGGTGCCGGGCGCGCTGCCGCCCGTGCCTGTCGCGCTGCCGCCGGTGCCGGGCGCGCTGCCGCCGGTGCCTGTCGCGCTGCCGCCGGTGCCGGGCGCGCTGCCGCCCGTGCCCGTCGCGCTGCCGCCCGTGCCTGCGTTGACGCTTCCGCCCGCCCCGCCCGTCGACGATCCGCCGGTGTTACTCCCGGCGCAACCGATCAGCAGCAACGAGAAGAGGCAGGTCGCGCGCGCGATCGACGCGCGGACGCCGCGGCGGTGCGAGGGGGTCGTCATGGGTTCTCCCGAGCGTGTCGGCGTGCCGCCGGTCACCACCGACGGCGAATTTCCAGCATCATACACGCCCTCCGACATACCCTGGCGAAACGATGGTCCGCGCGTCGGCCACCCGGCTTCCGGGCCGCGTCATGGTGGGGTCGGCGCTGGTTGCGGCGCTCTCGCTCGGCGGCTGCATCGCGTCGGTGGATCCGATCCTGCCGCAAGACGTGGCGACCGCGCTGGCGCGAGAGCCGATGCGGCGTCTCGACACCACGAACCTGAGCGTCTACTACCCCGCCGCCCGCCACGACGAGGCGGTGCGGTTCGCCGGCCACGTCGAGGGATGCGCGCGGCAGCTCGAAGCGCGGCAGCTCATCCACAACAGCATCAGCACGCGGCGGATGACGCTCATCCTGCCCGAGCTGACGTTCAACAACGCCTTCACGAGCCCCATCTTCCTCGGCCACGAACCGTTCGCCGTGGTGCCGACCTACCAGACGGTCGACCAATTCATGCTGGAAATGGGGCTGCCGCCCGACGCCGGCACGATCGCCTGCCACGAGCTCACCCACTACGTGCACTTTCAGCAGGTCGCCGGCCTGGCCTTCGTCGTCGATCTCCTCTTCGGCGAGCAGTACACACCGCAGATCGGGTTCGACTCCTGGTTCGACGAGGGGCTGGCCGTCTACTACGAGACGACGCTGCAGCCGGGGGTCGGGCGGCTGGCCTGGCCGTTCTGGCACGGCGCCTTCGCGGCCGGCGTGGCGGGGCGCCGGTTGCAGGGAGGCGATCTCTCCGAGTTCAACCGGGACGCCTTTGCGCTCGGCAACAACTACCTGGTCGGCAGTCACTTCATCCGCTTCCTGGCGGAGCGCTACGGCGAGTGGCGGCTCTGGCAGACGATCGCCGTGCAGGCCCGCTCGATCTTTTATCCGCTCGGGATCAACCTCCGGTTCTGGCAGGCCTACGACAAGAGCCTGGAGACGCTGTTCGCCGAGTTCGCCGACGACGTCGCGCGCCACCACCCCGCCGTCGCGCGGCCGGCGGGGCAGCGGGTCGTCGAGCAGGTGGGCGCAGTGGCCCGCTACGGGCGCGCCGCCGACGGCAGCGAGGCGCTGATTGTCGAGGGGCACGACACGCCCGTGCGTATCGTCGTGCGCGGCGCCGACGGCCGGGTGCGCATCGATCGCAACCTCATCGACGTGGCGCCCCCGCGCACGCTGGTGACCGCCGACGCCGACAGCTCAGGGCCGCCCAGCTTCACCGCCGACGGACGGTACGTCTACTTCACCACGCTCGACAGCGGCGTCACCTTCGAGCGGAGCCGCCTCATGCGCCTGGAGGTTGCGACCGGCGCGCTCGGCGTCGTCGCGCGGGACCTCCATGGTGGCGGCGGATCGATCAGCCCCGACGGGAAGACCTACGCCTTCTCCCGCGCAAGCGGCGATCATCACGACCTCTGCCTCCTCGACGTGGCGTCCGGCAGCCTGCGCCTGCTCGCCGCGCAGGCAGCCGGGGCGTTCGTGGCGCTGCCGCGCTACGCGCCCGACGGACGCCGGCTGGTGGCGACGGTGTTCGACGGCGCTGCCTTCTCGATTCGGGTGTTCGACGCCGAGAGCGGCAAGGTGCTGGCCCAGGTCACCGACGGGCGCGGGGCAGTTCACGACGCCTCGTGGGCCGACGCCACGCACGTCGTCTACCTCGGCGCCGAAACGCGCGAGGACGGATTTCAGGTCTACCTGGCCGACCTCGGCAGCGGACAATCGCGCCAGCTCACGCACGCCCCCTACCTGGCCTTCGAGCCGCAGATGGTCGGCGCCAGTCTGCGGTTCCTCAACCGCGAAGGGTGGCGCTGGACCCTCGACGAACAGACGGTGAGTCTGGCGACGCCACCGGCCGCCCCGGCGGCGGCGCTCATCCCCGCTCCCCCGCCAGCGACCGCGCCGCAGACGGCGACCGGGCCCGAGGGCGCGCCCGGGCTGGCACCGCTGCCGTACCCCTATCCATACGCATACCCCTATCCATACGCATACCCCTATCCGACTGCGCCCATCTGGCCCATCTGGCCGCTGCCCGTCGACGGCGGCCCGGTCCAGATCCTGAGCGACGCGCCTTATAAGCAGACCGACCACCTGTTCGGGCTGCAGACGCACGCCATCGATCTCACCACCGCCGGCCGCAAGGCGACGCTGGGGATCCTGAGCCTGGGGGGCGCGGACCGGCTGCAGTTCCATCGCTGGGCGCTCGACGGGATCTGGCAGCTCTACGCCGATTGGCCCGGCTACGGCGGCTCGGCGGCCTACGCGAACCAGCTCTTCGCGCCCTTCTCCATCGTCGCCGACGCCATGGCGCTGCGCTACCACGACACGTTGCCGGCGCCGCCGTCGTCGCTGATGCAGCCGACGCTCGACCCGGCGCCGTTCGTCCTGGAGAAGACCATCCTGCAGGCAGACCTCTTCGTCAGCCGCGAGCTCTACGGCGCGCCGGCCGAGGCGGGATTCCACCTCGTTGACGACGACCAGCCCGGCGAGCCGACGCTGCGCGTGCAGCGCCGCCGCGCCGCCGGCCCGTTCGTGCAAGCGACGTACTCCGGGATGGAGAGCACCCCCTACTCCGGCGTGCGGCGCGCGCTCATCGCCGTCCCGTCGCTGAACATCTACCCCGGCGCCTGGAACTCGACCGGCGCGATGTTGACCGACGCGCGCCTCGAGCTGACCGGCGTCACCCCGCTGCCGCTGTCGCGCCGACACAGGCTGGCGCTCGACCTGCGCGGGCGCGATCTGTTCGGGCTTCCGCCCGGCGCGCGCTGGCTGCAGGTCGGCGGAGGCATCTCCGCGCTGGCGGTCAACCGCCGCCCCGATACGCCGGTGCCGCCCCAGGTGACGATCGACGGGCTGCCCGGCATCACGTTCGTCGAACCGTTGCGCGGCTACGAGGACTATCCGATCGCCACCGACCGCATCTTCATCGCCGAGGCCGACTACCGCTACCCCCTCATCATCGACCGCGGCACGGCTTCGACCTTGTGGCTGCTCCCTTCGTCGTTCATGCGGCAGATCGACCTCGAGCTGTTCGGCAGCGCGGCCACCGACGCCCATGGCGATCCCCCGCACGCCGCGGGGGGGACTGCCGTCACGCTGGAGATGGTGATCTGGGACCTCCCGCTCAACCTCACCTACCAGCTCGCCCGCCGCGTCGAGGACGACCGGGCTCTGGTCCAGATCCTCGCGCTCAGCGCCCAATAGGCGAGACGACCGATTGTTGAGCCGTGACCGCTCGATACGCGCACCTCAGTGCTGGGGCATAAAGCTGCGCAGCCGTCGAACATTCGTGCCCCTGGCCTTGCTTGCGGTGGCCCTGGCGGGCTGCGGCGGAGCCGGCGGAAAAGGCGGTCAACCAGACGGTGCTGGTGGCAGCAACGGCGGCGCTGGCGGCGGCGGCGGCGATAGTGGCGGGACGGGCGGTGGAACCGGCGGGACGGGCGGGGCGGCGCCGGCGCACGCGGTTCAGTCGCACTCGAGCCCGATCGCCATCGATCCTGCGGGCCAGCAGCTCTTCGTCGTACACCCGGACGCCGACAGCGTCTCGGTCGTCGATCTCGCCACGCGCGCGATCGTGCACGAGGTCATGCTCGCGGCGTCGCCTCCCGCCGCGGACAGTGCCGGCCGCTACGCTCCGGCCGTCGGGCCGCGCGCGCTGGCGCTCGACTCGACCGGACGAGCTCTCTACGTCACCGGGCAATGGTCCGGCGTCGTCTACGCCATCGACGTCGCGTCGGGCGCGATCGTGCACGCCACGTCCAGCGCCGTCTGCTCCGAGCCGATCGGCGTCCTGGTCAGCGCCGACGACGCGCACCTCTTCGTCGCCTGCGCGCAGGACGACGAGGTCGTCGAGCTTCAGGCCAGCGACCTCAGCGTGGTGGCGGCCGTCCCCTGCCCGCGCAAGCCGTGGGCCCTCGCCTGGGCGCCCGACGGAACGACGCTCTTCGCCACGCACCTCCTCGGCCCCGGCGTGAGCGCGTTCGCGACCGCGCCGCTCGCGCTCCAGACGACCTGGACGCTCGCCGACGGCCCAGCGGCCACTGATCCGACCGATCCGACCGAGCCGCACGGCCCCGTGCGCGGAATTTATGACGCCGCCGTTCGGCCCGGAACGTCCGAGCTCTGGATTCCGCACATCATGCTGGGGATCGATACGCCGCAACCAGAATCTCGACTTCCAGAGCACGGTGTTCCCGGCGCTCACCATCCTCGATGCCACCGGCAACCAGATCGCGCGCCTCTCGGTGCAGGCCAACCCCGGCGACGGCGGCGCGTTCGGCGACGTCGTCTCGGGGCCGCGGGCGATCACCTTCTCCGCCGACGGCGGCCTGGCCTTCGTCGCCGACACCGACAGCGAGGACGTGCTGATCGTCGACACCACGGCCCGCATCGAGGCGCAGATCATCCGGCCGCTGCCCGGGCATCTGCCGGAAGGGATCGTCTGGGCCGGCGGTGAGATCTACGTCCAGGAGCGCAACAGCGAAGACGTCGCCGCGTTCATCGTCGGCAAGAGCGCCGCCGGCATCAGCGTCACCGCCGACGGTGCGGCGTTCCCGACGCTCGCCGCCGACCCGATGCCGGCGACGCTGCGCCTGGGCCAGAAGCTTTTCTTCTCGGCCAACAGCGACGACGTGCCGGTCACCCAGAACCACTGGGTCGCCTGCGCCAGCTGCCACCTGGAGGGGCGCAGCGACGCGGTCACCTGGAAGTTCGCCCAGGGGCCGCGCGACACGCCGACCAACGCCGGTGGCCTCCTCGACACCGGGTTCCTGTTCCGCACCGCCGACCGCAACCAGGTGCAGGACTACTGGAAGACGATCAACGTCGAGCAAGGGGGGCACTTCAGCATCACCGACCCGACGCAGAAGACGCTGCTCGACGCGCTCGCCGCCTACGTCAACGGTGCGCTCCCCGCGCCGGTGCCGCCGTCGACCGACGCCAGCCACACGCTGGAGGGGCCGGCGCTGGCCGCGTTGCGCGCGCAGGGCGAGACCGTGTTCGGGGAGGTCGGCTGCGCCGCCTGCCACAGCGGACCAGCCAAGACCGACTCCGGGGCGGGCAACGCGTCGCTCGATCTCACCGGCCCGGTCGTGGCGACACTGACGACCGGCGGCGTCCTCCTGCACGACGTCGGGACCTGCGCGGAGAGCGGCGACTTCCCCGACGTCGACCACACCGACATCGACGGCGACGCACGCGGAGCCTGCGCGTTCGACACCCCCGCGCTGCGTGGCCTCACCGACTCGGCCCCTTATCTGCACGACGGCAGCGCGCTGACGCTCGACGACGTCGTCCCGATCATGCTCCAGGCGACGGTCGGCGCCGGCCAGACGCCGCCGACGCTCTCGGCGTCCGACCAGCAGGCCCTGGTCGAGTTCCTGCGCGGCCTCTAACGAGACCGCCGGCGTCGCCGGACCAGCGCCGGCAGCAGAAGCGACGCCAAGACGAAGGGGGCCCGCCGCCCGTTCCCCTCGAAGGCCAAACTGCAGGAGCAGCCGCTCGTCGGGGCAGACGCCTCATCTCCGCCCGCGCCCGCGCCCACGCCCGCGCCCGCGCCGCCCGCGCCCGCCCCGCCGGAGGGACCCATTCCAGCGCTGCCGGCGTCGCCGCCGCTGCCCGTCGTTCCCACCCGGCCAGCGCCGCCGCCGCCACTCCCGGCCTTTCCAGCCGCGCCGGCGTGGCCGCCCGCGCCCGCTCCGCCGCCATGACCACCAGCCGCAGCACCGGCGCCGCCCGCCGCGCCGCCCGTCGAAGTCCCGGCGTCGGCGCCGCTCGGCACCGTCCCGTAGATGAGCGTGAAGTCGTTGCCCGAGGAGCGGCCCCCATAGCCGCAGTTGGTCGGGACTTCGGGGTCGACGTCGGCGAGGGTCATGAGCCGATACTTCAGGGTCTGAACGTTGCCGTCGGGATCGGTGAGCATGTTGCCGGTGAAGGTGGTCTCGCCGCCCACCGGGAACATGTCGCACGACATGACGCCGTAGGTCTCGAGCGAGCCCGGGCTGACGCCGTCGGGAACGCCGTTCGGCGCCGTCGTGTTGAGGGTGGTCGACCGGCCGGTGGTGACGTCGGCGGTCGTCACCGTCCAGGCCGAGCAGACGCCGGTCGTGGCGCAGCCGCTCCCGGTGACGGTGCCGCGGATCTGATCGCCGGGCGCCACGACGATCGGCGTCGTCTGCATGTCATCGTTCGAGATGCAGCAGTGCTCGCTCTCGATCGACCACTTGCCGGTCGTCTCGCCGTTGAAGTCGAGCACCGGCTGCAGGATGTCGCCGCCCCCGGCGCTGGTGAGGATGTCGTTGAAGAAGGCGACGTCCTGGTTGGCGACGTTGGTGGGCGCGGGCGGGACGATCTCGTCGGTGACCAGCGTCGACCCGACGGCGATGCTGCCGTCGTATTCGTAGTAGACGATGTAGCCGTCGTAGATCGCCGGCGCGGGCGCCGCGTGCACGGGAGGCGCCGCGCCAGCGGGAGGCGCCGCGCCAGCGGAGAGCAAGCGGCCGCCCAGGTCGAAGCGAGCATAGCCGCAGGGCGCGAACGCGAAGTGCGGCGCGCCGTCGCCCTTCCCGCGAATCACCCCATCGGCCTCCACCACCTCGTCCGACCGGACGCGCACGACGCACGAAGGATGAAACCACCCGCTGTGGGTGAAGACGTACGCCGCCGGCACGCCGGGCGGCGCGGCAATTGACCCCGCGCCCCGCTGCGGGTGCCGGTCGGCATCGTCGGCCGCCCGGGCTCCGGAGGCGACCACCGTCGCCAGGAGAGCGGTCGCCGTCGAAAACAGTACCCGCACCCGGACGCCGGCGGACGTCTTCACCGAACGTGAGTATCGCACCTCGTGCGGCTCGCGCATCAGCTGCAAGGGAGAACGCGGAGGATCTTGATCTTGGTGCCGGTGCTGCCGGGCGCCGGATAGGCGACCGACCCGTCGGGGTAACCGCGGAAATCCTGGTAGCGGCTGCCGAGCACGTTCGGCGACAGGAGGAGCGGCCCCGCCGACGTGGTCGACGACCCCGCCGGCGCGGCGCCGCTCGTGCTGTCGAGGACCTGGATGTACATCTGGCGGCTCTTGTCGGTCTGCGCGAAGTCGCCGGTGGACGTCGACTCTTCCCAGGCCGCCAGCATCTGGCCCGCCCCGTAGGACGCCAGGTGGGGCGCGCGGTCGTTCTCCGCGTCGCTCACCAGCGTGAGATCCTTGTCCGGGGTCAGCGCCGTGGTGCTGGCGATGTGGAGCAAGTGCACGTCGGCCAGACCGTTGGCGTTGGGCGTCTGGCCGGCGCGGATGTCGCTGGTGATGATCCAGTCACCGCCGCCCGCCATCAGGACGTTGCCGAGGTCGGAGTAATACAGATCGACGGGATCGATCGTCGAGGTGTTCGGCGCCAGCGCGATCCGCCCCGACTTGGTGCCGGTCATCGCGTCGTTCTTGCACACGGGGATGAACTTCTTGGCCACCGTGTCGTAGATGACGCGCTCGTAGCCGCTGTGGCTGCAGCCCCAGTCGAAGCCGCTGGTCTGCAGCGCGCCGCTGCCGTTCACCAGCTTCATCCGATCGCCCTGGTGGATGTTGATCCCGGTGGTGAGCGTGCTCGAGCCGACGCAGGGTTGGCTCACCGAGATGGCGGCGCCGAAGTAGCCGGCATAGTTGGTGCCGTCGAAGGCGATGCGGCCGTTGTGGGCGTACTCGGACCAGATGAATATGGGCTGGTTGGTGTCGGTCGCGCTGTTCGTGTAGGCCGGCAGCGACGCCGTCGTGTCGGTCAGCTTCGTCGCCCAGGTCTCCGTCGTTCCGTCGAAGCGGACCATGTACATGTCGTAGCAAGAGGCGGTCGTGGGGAGGTTGGCGGTCAGCCCGCAGAGGTTGCTCACGTTGCCGCAGTTGTTGCCGCTGGAGCCGAGCGCATTTCGACTGATGAGCATCACGCCACCGCTCGCGTCGGCATAGATATCCTGGACGTCGTAGCCGGGGATCCCGAAGGTCGTCCCGGTCACCTGATCGTTGGCGTCGAGCGTGACGACGTGGGCCGTGCTGTCCCCCTTGCCGAGGAACACCAGCCGCGAGCCGCCGCCCGGGAGCGGCGAGATCGCCAGCGGCGTCAGCCCCAGCGCGGCACCGTTGTTGTCGACCTCGTTGTAGGCGTAAGTGACGCCCACGTCGATCTCGGTGATGCGCACCCGACTCGACAGCGCCGACGAGCAGGCGGCCGTTGCGCCACCCGTGCCGGTCGCGCCGCCCGTGCCGGTCGCGCCGCCCGTCGCGGTCGCGCCTCCCGCGCCCGTTGCACCGCCCGCGCCCGTCGCGCCGCCCGTGGCGGTCGCACCGCCCGTCCCCGTTGCGCCGCCCGTGGCGGTCGCACCGCCCGCGCCCGTCGCGCCGCCCGTGGCGGTCGCCCCGCCGGTCCCTTTGCTGCCGCCCGTGCCGACCGCGCCGCCGGTCCCGGCGCCGCCCGTCCCCATGGTGCCGCCAGAGCCGAGCGCGCCGCCCGTTCCGAGCGCGCCGCCCGTTCCGAGCGCGCCGCCCGTTCCGAGCGCGCCGCCGGCCGCGGTTCCTCCGGTCGCGGACGCGCCGCCACTCCCCTTGCTCCCCCCCGAGCCGGTCGCACCGCCGCTTCCGGTCGAGCCACCCCCACCCCCGCCGCCCGTACCGGAGTTGATCGACTCGGACTGCGCGCACGCCGACATCCAGATGACGGCGGTGGCAAGGTAGAGAATTCGACGCATTGGGGGGACCTCTCGAAGCGAAGTTCCCCCAAAGCTCGAGCGCGGGTCAGGAAACGGCGATCTCTCGCCAGATCTCTCCTGTCGGGCCCGCCCCGCGGCCGCTGCCGGCGGCCGTCAGACGACGCGTCTTCCTTGAATGATCCGGACGAGGACCAGCACGATCGCCGCAACCAGCAGCAGGTGAATGAACCCGCCCATGGTGAACGAGCTGACGAGCCCGAGGGCCCAGAGTACGAGAAGAATCAGAGCAATTGTCCAAAGCATGATGGCCTCCTGCGGAAGAGCCTCTACAACCGTCGTGCCAACAGGTGATCCTCCTGATCGTCGGGCGATTCCTCACGCCGCGAGCAGGCCGCCAGCGTTACCAACGCCGGACTATCCCCCGCCGAGGTTTCCGATTTGGGAACGCCGGCCTGGCCGCAGACCGGCTTTGGGCGGCGCGACGCCTCACGGCACGGCGGCTGCATCGGCCAAGCCGGCGAGATGAACACTGCACAAAACATCGAGCTCCCCGAATTCGCTCCGGGAACGATCCTGCAAGGGACCTATCGAATCGTCGGCCCGATCGCCGAAGGGGGCTGCGGCGAGATCTTTCTGGCCGATCACACCCGCCTGCCCGGACAGGTCGCGATCAAGGTCCTTCACCGCGGGCTGGAACAAAACGCCGAGGTGCTGTCCCGTTTCCGCCAGGAAGCGGAGATCACCGCGACGCTCAGCCACCCGCACATCGTGCAGGTGCTCGATTTCAACGTCACCGATCAAGGATATCCCTACCTGGTGATGGAGCTGCTCGCCGGAGAGTCGCTGGCCAGCCGGATCAACGACCCGGGCGCGTCCGCCCTCGCCCCCGCAGCGGTGG
>CAVRRT010000157.1:0-22974 GCA_963723305.1 uncultured Pseudomonadota bacterium | reverse complement strand
TGATTCGAGAGCTGCCGTCGTGCCTACGCCAACAGTAAGGTTCGGTTACGGACGATTCGCCGACCGGACGATCTCTCCGCGCGCTACGTGAGTCGCGACCGACAGCTCCTATGCGGCCGCGTTCGGCAGCACAGGTTCGAATGCCGTCGATGTTACGAAGAACCGTTCGTGCTGAAACACGCCCAGACGAGCGCCACGGCCAAGATTCGGCAACATTTCAGAGCACAGGAGGTTCAGATGAGCGGACTCGGCGGGCTCAACAAGTCTCCCGCGGGGGTGGTGATCGGCATGGTCCAGCTGCAGCTCCCTGCGGTGACCATGCCGTCCGAGCTGGCCGCGCAGACCGTCCGGATCGTCGACCTGGTGGGCAAGGCGAGGCGCAACCTCCCTGGGATGGACCTGGTGGTGTTCCCTGAATACTCGCTGCACGGGCTCTCGATGAGCACCGAGCCGGCACTCATGTGCCGGATGGACGGCCCGGAGGTGAGCGCCTTTCGAGCGGCCTGCCGCGCGAACCACATCTGGGGCTGCTTTTCGCTGATGGAGGCCAACCCGGCCGGCAACCCATTCAACACGGGCATCATCCTCGACGACCAAGGGGAGCTGCGCCTTTACTACCGCAAGCTGCATCCCTGGGTACCGGTCGAGCCGTGGGAGCCCGGCGATCTCGGCATCCCCGTGTGCGACGGACCCAACGGCAGCCGCATCGGGCTCATCATCTGCCACGACGGCATGTTCCCCGAGATGGCGCGCGAGTGCGCCTACAAAGGCGCGGAGATCATCCTGCGAACGGCCGGCTACACGGCGCCGATACGGCATTCGTGGCAGATCACCAATCAGGCGAATGCGTTCTCCAACCTCGCCGTGACTGCCTCCGTCTGTCTGTGCGGCTCGGATGGAACGTTCGATTCGATGGGCGAGGGGATGATCGTGAACTTCGACGGCGTGCCGCTGGCGACCGGCGGCGGGCGCCCGGACGAGATCATCACCGCGGAGGTGCGGCCCGATCTGGTGCGCGAGGCGCGCCGCGGCTGGGGCGTCGAGAACAACATCTATCAACTGGCCCATCGCGGTTACGTCGCGGTGAAAGGCGGCGCGGGCGACTGTCCGTACACGTACATGCAGGATTTGGTGGCGGGCCGCTATCGACTCCCCTGGGAAGCGGAGGTGGTCCACGTCGACGATCTGTGCGGCTTCCCGCCGCCCTGAGCGGCGCTACGCGCCTGCTCCCGCGCCCGACATCGCGCGAAAGACAGCGTAACGTGTAGCCCGCCGGCCGCGTTCGAGATCCTGCATTGTTGCCGTCGCCCGTCGGTCCTCAGATGCCCATCTGGCCGCCTATGACCCCGTCGCGGGTAATCGGAAGACACCGCGTAGCGTTCTTCCGCCACCACCCCGCCTCACTGCGGCGCCATGAACGAACCGGCCTTGACCTCGCCCGCGCGCTTGTACTTGGCGATGATGACGCCACTCCCCGACACGCTGCTTTCGGTGAGAGCGAAACCGGCGTGGCGCGTGCCGTCGGCGAACAGCTTCTGGCCAGTGCCGATCGTGACGGGGAAGATTTTGAGCCACAGCTCGTCGACCAGGTCGTGCTGGAGCAGCGTCTGAATCAGCGTCCCGCTGCCGTGGACCGAAGCTCTGGTCCCGACTCGGCCTTGAGCTTTCGAACAGCCTCTGCGATGCCCCCTTCGAGGCGAACCGCGGTGTCGTTCCAGTTCGTCGCCAGCGGCCGATTCGTGGCCACGTACTTCCGGGCGGCGTTGATGCCGAGGTCAGCGCCGGGCTCGGTCACCTTCGGCCAGTGCTCGACGCGAAGATGTCGTAAGTCCGACGGCCGAGCAGAAGGTCGAACTTGTGCCCCATCTCTTTCGCCATCTCCTGCCTGATGAGCTCGTCGAAGTACCCCACCGTCCTACACCTTTGCAAGTCGCCCCGGGTGTCCTCTTCAGGCCCGCCCGGCCCCTGCATGACTCCGTCCATCGATACAAAGGTCAACACGCTGATCTGTCGCATGAGTCTCACCTCCTCTTATATGACGACGAACGGGCCGGCCGCGGATCGACATCGGGTGAGCTCACCCGTGTCGAACGCGGTGACCAACCCCGGCCTGACTATTGTCGGCGCTAGAGAGAACGACGCGACTCTCGGTGGCGCGGCGGGTGGATGGTCTCGTGCCGCGCACACATCGCGACGAAGCGCGCGATCCGCTCGGCGCGCGTCTGGGGCCGCTTCGCCGTCTGCACGCGATAGAGGATCGCGTATCGGTTCGCCGCGTCGAGCGCATCGAAGAAGGCGCCGGCCCGCGCGTCGCGTGCCAGCGCCACCGCGAGATCGGCGGGCACGGTCGAGGCGCGGGCGCCGTCGTAAGCGCGCTCCCAGCGGCCGTCGTTGCGGGCACGCTCTACCTCGGCCAACCCCGGCGCCTTCATCGCCTTGCGGGCGATCAGCGCCTCGGCCTTGGCGCGATTGATCTTCGACCATGAGCTCCGCGGCCCACGCGGCGTGAACCGCTGCAGCCAGGCACCGTCGTCGAGCGCGCGCTTCTGGCTGTCGATCCAGCCCCACGCCAGCGCGACCTCGAGCGCCTCGGCGTACGTCAGCGCCCCTGCGCCCGAATCGGCACCCCGCCGGCCCTGCTTCGCGAGCCGCAACAGCACGCTGGCCGAGCGCGCGTGGTGCTCGGCCAGCCACGCTGACCACGCGGTGGCCGTGGTCAGGGCGAGCACGGGCTCCTCACGCGGGCCGCCCCGGCCCGTCTTGGCGAGGCCCGCGCCTGCGCTCGGCCGCGCCCGTTTCATCGGTAGCTCCTTCCGTCGAACATCCGTTCCTCAAGGGCGTCGACTCGACCCGCGTGGGCGCCTTCGGCGCCCGCCCATGTTGCCCGAATCCATCGGCGTTGACGATGGCCGACAGTCGCCCTACCGGCACCATCCCTTGTCGTTAAACATTTGGTCGCGCCGCGACAGTAGGAGGTAGGTGAAGCGTTTAGCCCCTACGAAAGGACCCCGCATGCCTTGCCTACGATTGATCCGGCCCTTGCGCCCCATGGCTGGCCTCGCTTTGGCGATGTCACTCTTCGCGGGGTGCGCGAACAGCGGCACCCCGGATAACGGAACGGGGGGGAGCGGCAGCGGAGGGTCGAGCACCGGGGGAGAGAACGGGAGTGGCGGATCAGCGAGCGGAGGCAGCGGAAGCGGCGGGGCCTTGGGCAGCGGTGGTCGCGGTTCGGGCGGTTCCACTTCCACATCTTCGGGAGGCGCCACCGGAACCGGCGGAGGCAGCGGCACGGGCGGAACGACCGCCACCGGGGGCGCGCCGGGAACCGGGGGCACGACTGCCAGCGGGGGCGTATCCGGGTCGGGGGGCGCAGCAGCCGCTGGTGGGATGCCCGGCAGCGGCGGAAAAGGTACCGGCGGCGCCCCAGGCAGCGGTGGCGGAGCGGCCGGCGCGCCGGCGACAGGGGGAACGACCGGCAGCGGGACCTGCGGGGGCGGGACAGCTCAATCGTCGGATGTCACGATCAACGAATCGAGCCTGCAGCAGCAGATCACCGGTTTCGGCGTCTCCTCCGCCTGGGCGGGGAGCTACGCCAACGCCTCGGACCCGGACTATCTCTGGTCCACCACGACCGGGGCCGGCTTGAGCTTACTCCGCATCCGGTACGGAGACGGGCTGGCGATTGCTCAGGCGGCCGCCAAGGCTGGGGTAACGGTGTGGATGACCCCCTGGGGGACCGGGACCAACGGGGCTCAGGGCGGCAGCGACACCACGACGCAAACCGACGCCAACGGCTGCAAAACGAGCGTTCCTGTGTTGACGAACCCGCAAGATTGGGCGAATACCCTGGCCAGTTGGGTGCAGAACGCCAAATCCCAGGGCGTGCCGCTCTACGCTGTGTCCGCCGAGAACGAGCCGGACAGCTGCGGGATAAACTCGACAACGTCGTACTCGGCGACCCAGTTGGCGACATGGATCGGGAGCTACCTTGGCCCCGCCATGGCCCCCTTGGGCGTGAAGGTCATGGGGCCCGAAACGCAGAATGCCTGCGGGTTCACCAGCTACTTTTCGGCCATTCAAAGCGACGCGGCCGCCTGGAGCTCAGTGGGCATCCTTGCCAGCCACGAGTATGGGTGCGGCACGCTGCCTTCCGAGCCGTCCATCGCCGCTGCAAACAAGGAATACTGGGAGACCGAGGTCGACACGGGCGCCGCGAGCGGCGACTCCCCTGGCGATGGTATCGCAAGCGCGCTTTTGACGGTGCAAACAATGCACAATGACCTCACCAAGGCCAACCTCAACGCGTGGCACTACTGGTGGCTTTATTGCAGCAACAGCAGCGGCTGCCTCTACGACACGGGCACGAAGGTGTGGACCAAGCGACTTTGGGCCATGGGCAATTTCTCGCGCTTCGTCCGGCCTGGATGGAAGCGGGTGGCCACCTCGGGAACGGCGCCTTCGGGCGTGCTCGTGAGCGCCTACATCAATCCGGCGAACAACGCGCTTTCGATCGTGGCGATCAACAACAACACGTCGTCGACGACGGTGTCTTTTTACATCTCCAACAACGCGCCGTGTTCGCTCACGCCCTATGAGACGTCGGCGAGCAAGAGCCTTGGCCAGGGATCTGCCGTCAGCGTCGCGCAGTCGCGGGTCACGGTGACGCTCACCTCACAGAGCGTGACGACGTTCGTCGGAACGCCATAGCGTTCGTACACTGACCGACGTAGCGTCGAAAAATTGGCGCATCGAGCGGTTTCTTGTCAACACCGCTCGGCCCCGAAGCAGTTCACGAGGTGAACACACCCTCGACGAAAGGCTGCGCCTTGGCGCGACACACGGCGATCCTCATGGTGCTCGGGACGCTCCTTGCCGCTTGCTCGGAAAGCAGCGGGGGCGGACAGACCGGGACGGGCGGCAGCACGGGCGGCGGCGGCAACGGGAGCGGAGGGACCCCCTCTGGTGGTACTTCGGGTAAGGGCGGCGGCACGGGTGGTGTCCAGGGGAGCGGTGGCACGGCTTCGGGCGGCGTCACCGGGAACGGTGGGGGCGCCTCCGGCGGCGTCTTGGGATCCGGCGGTCAACTCGGCGGCTCGAGCGGTGCCAACGGCAGCGGTGGCGTGACGGGGTCCGGTGGTGTCGGAGGTGGCGGCCAATCCGGTAACGGAACAGGTGGCTCCGGGGCTGCCGGCAACGGTGGTACGGCAGGCAGCTCCACGCTCGCCGGCCCGGTCAACACCTACGATGGCGCGCGACCAAGCACGGTCAGCTTCGACTCCGCATGGAAGTTTCACATGGGCGATGTGACGGGCGCGCAGGCCACGACGTTCGACGATTCGTCCTGGACCACCTTGGACGTGCCCCACGACTGGAGCATCTCGCTGGCGTTCACCCAGAGCTCGCCGGCGGGCGCCGGCGGCGGATACCTCAACGGAGGGGTCGGATGGTACCGAAAGACCTTCACGTTGCCTGCCTCGAGCTCGGGCCAGAAGGTTCTTGTCCAGTTCGACGGCGTCTACATGGACAGCACCGTGTACCTGAACGGGACCCAGGTCGGGGCCCGTCCTTATGGGTTCTCGTCCTTCGAGTGCGACCTGACAGCGGGCGCCAAGCTTGGGGCCTCGAACGTGCTGGCCGTCAGGGTCAACAACCAGCAACCGAGCAGCCGCTGGTATTCGGGGAGCGGCATCTATCGACACACCTGGCTCAAGACGGTGAACCCGGTCCGCGTCGCCTATACCGGCGCCGTCGTGACGACGCCCGAGGTCTCGAGCACGAGCGCAACCGTGAACATCGCCGTGACAGTCCAGAACGACACGACGAGCGCCCAATCGGTCACCGTCGCGAGCTCCGTCGGCGATGCCACGGGAACCGGGGTTGGCGCGGCCTCCTCGCCGGCCACCTCAGTTGCCGCGGGAAAGACCGCCACCGTGGCCCAGACCGTGACCTTGGCCAGTCCCAAGCTCTGGTCACTCACCTCGCCGACGTTGTACTCGGTGATCACGACCGTGTCGGTCGGCGGCGCCGTCGTCGACACCTACACGACACCGTTCGGCATTCGTACCTTCGCGTTCAGCGCGACGAGCGGCTTCACCTTGAATGGCGCCGCGGTGAAGCTCAACGGCACGTGCAATCACCACGATCTCGGCGCCCTCGGGGCGGCCGTCAACACCCGCGCCATCGAGAAACGTCTGCAGCAGCTCAAGGCCATGGGCGTGAACGCCCTTCGCACGTCCCACAACCCGCCGGCGCCGGAGCTCCTGGATCTCGCCGATCGCCTGGGCTTTCTGGTCATGGACGAGGCGTTCGACTGCTGGGACCAGGGCAAGAACACCTACGACTATGGGCGGTTCTTCAATCAGTGGTCGACGATCGACATCGGCGACATGGTGTCTCGCGACCGCAACCATCCGAGCATCATCATCTGGAGCATCGGGAACGAGATCCCCGACGACAACAACGCCACCGTCGCCCAGTCGCTCATCTCGGCGGTGAAGGCGAAGGACACCACGCGCGCGATCGGTCAGGCCTTCGCCGAGGCGAGCCCCGGCGCCGCGGTGGCTCCCCTGGAGGACGTCGTCGGCCTCAACTACGCCCCCTACGTTTACGACTCGCTTCACTCGAGCAACCCGACCTGGAAGTTCTTCGCCAGCGAGTCGTCGTCCGCCGTCAGGAGCCGGGGCGTCTACGAGACGCCCGTGACGACGAACATCCTGACCTCGAGCGACAACCAGTGCTCGTCCTACGACAACAGCGTCGTCTCCTGGGGAACCAGCGCGGAAGGCTCGTGGTCGAGCGTCAACACGCGGGCCTTCATAGCCGGTGAGTTCATCTGGACCGGTTTCGATTACATCGGCGAGCCGACCCCTTACGGATGGCCGTCCAAGAGCTCGTACTTCGGAGCGATTGATACCGCCGGCTTCCCGAAGGACATCTTCTACTTCTATCAGAGCAAGTGGAACGCCGCCGGGCCGACGATGGTCCACATCGTACCGATGGACTGGACGACCTGGACGGCCGGACAAGCCGTCACCGTCTTCGTCTACACCAACGCGGACAGCGTCGAGCTCTTCCTGAACGGTACCTCGCTGGGCTCGAAGACCATGACCGCCACGACCGGACACCTCCAGTGGTCGGTTAACTTCGCGACGGGGACGCTGCAGGCTAAGGCGACCAAGGGTGGTACGGTCGTCGCGACCGACACGGTAAAGACGGCCGGCGCGGCAGGGAAGTTGGCGCTTGGTGCCGACCGCGCTTCAATCACGGCGGACGGGCGGGACCTCGCTTACGTCGAGGTGGACCTGGTGGACGCGCAGGGCGTCGTCGTTCCAACGGCCAACAACACCATCAGTGTCGCCGTCAGCGGTCCGGGCACGCTCGTCGGCCTCGACGCCGGCGACTCGACGAATCACGACTCGTACAAGGGCACGTCCCACGCCGCTTTCAACGGCAAGCTGATGGCGATCATTCAATCCACCGGAACCGCCGGAACCGTGACCGTGACCGCGACTTCCGGATCTCTCACTTCCGGCTCGGCGAGCATCACGACTCAGGCGCCGTGAGCGCAGCTTGGTCAGAACTGGTTGAAGAAGGCCCAGACGGGATCGGGGGCCTGGGTCCAAGGCATGTGCCCGCCCGAGAATTCACACCAGGTGACCGGATATCCAGTGTCGCAACCCTGGTAAGCGACGCAAGGACTCGGCGACACCGGCGTCGTCTGCGTCGAGCAGTGGTTCTGGGTGACGAAGTAGTTGTTCGCCGACTGCGCGTTGGCGGGCGGCACCGTGGTGTCGCTGTCGCCCTGCGCTTGCCATACGGCGACCGGGCCCGCGCCCGACGCCGTGCAACTGCCGAAGAACTCGCCGGACTCGGGCGCGATGGCGCGGAACACGTTCGACATCTGGCACCCGAGCGTCAGCGAGAAGATCCCGCCATAGCTGAACCCCGTCGAGAAGATGCGCGACTGGTCGATGCAGAGATTCGATTCGAAGAGCTGCAGCATCGCCTTGACGAACGCGACGTCTTGACCGTTCGTGTTCGGCCACCCCTTGTCGTCGTTCTGGTTGGGATCCGGCAGACCGTCCGGCGCCACGAGAATGGCGGACCCCGCGGACCGGCTCTCGAGTCCATAGTACGGCCCGCCGATAATGGTCCCGGACGCCACATCGCTGGCGCTGCCCCCGAGCCAGTGGAATCCGAAGATCAGCTTGTAGGGCCTGCCCGGATCGTAGTTGGACGGGATGTAGAGAATGTACGTGCGCGAGGTGCCCGCCACGTCGATTGTGGCGGTCCCGCTCTGCAGGGTGGTGGCCTGGCCGCATCCGGCGCTGGGCATCGTGCCCGTGCTTCCACCCGCCGAACCATCGGACCCCGTGCCTGCCCCGCCAGTTCCCACGGTCCCACCGGCGCTCTTCGCGCCCGCCCCACCTCCGCGGCCACCGCTGCCGCCGTTCGCGCCGCCGCGTCCACCGACGGCCGTCGTGCCGCCGCTGCCCGAGCTCGCGCCGCCCGTTCCGATCGAGCCGCCCGTCGCGGACGCCCCGCCGGTGCCCGCGTTCGTCCCGCCGCTTCCGGAAGGCGAACCTCCGGTGCCGCCGGATGAGCTCCTGTTTCCCGAGCACGCGCCCAGAACGAGCGCGCCGACCAAAACCACTGTACGAGCTTCTGCACCTCTGGCGAGCCGCATCGTCCCTCCTTCGTAGTGCAGGTTTCAGCGAAATATCCCCGAGCGCCGGCAGCGGCCGCAATAGGCCGACCTGCCTATTGGGAGCAAGGCGACACCCAGGCGCTCGTTGTCAGAAGAGGTCCGCTCGCACAGGATGATGGAAGTGAGCCTCGCGTCCATGCACCGGTTGGTCTGCCCGGCCGTCCTGGTGCTCACGGTTTTGGGCGTGCCACGCCAGGCGCGCGCGCGGACGGTGGTCGTGGCTGCACAGCTGAACTATGTCGCGGCGCCGGGGTGTCCGAGCGCAGCCATTTTCGAGGCGGTGGTCGTTGGGCGGCTGGGCTACGACCCATTCCGCGCTGACGCGCCGGATCGGGTCACCGTCCGCATCGAGGCAGCGGGCCGAACGCTGGAGGGCGGGCTCGAGTGGCACGACGCGACCGGCGCAGTGATAGGAGAGCAGAGCTTTCCGTCGCGCACCGGCGACTGCCACGAGCTCACCCGCGCGATGGGTTTCGCGCTCGCCCTGCAGATTCAGTTGATGGCGGCGACGGTGGGCGAGAGTCGAGCGCCGGAGACACCGGCGCCAGCGGCTGACGCGGAAGCAACGGTGCCCCCTCCCCCGCCGCCAATCACACCTTCGCCGCCGGCGCAGATCGAAAGCGCGGGGTCCCGAACCTCGGACCCAAACGAGGGCCTGCGGGGCCCGTCCGTGCGGATGGGCGTGGGCGCATCGGCAGGTATCGGCCTGGCGTCGAACCCGGTCGCGCTGGGGCGATTGTTCGGAACGGCCCAGTGGTCGCACGTCTCGGTCGAGGCGGCCGGCGAGGCTACCGCTCCCTCGACCACCCATCGCGCGGACGGAGCGGGCTTCTCTCAGGAAGAGTTCTTGGCGAGCCTCGCGGGCTGTGGCGTGCGCTCCGTTTGGAGCCTCTGCGCGGTCGGCAAAATCGGCGAGCTTCGGGTGGTCGGACAGGGCGTCGACGTGCCGCTCACCGCCTCGGGGCTGATGATCCAAGCTGGCCTGCGGCTGACTGCCTCGCACACCTTGGGACACCGTACCTACATCATCGCCCATGCCGAGGGGCTCGCCCGGGTCACGCAGGGTACCGTGACGCTCGACTCCATACCCGTTTGGAGCACCCCGCGGTTTGCCGCACTGCTCGGAATAGATGCCGCGTTTCGATTTCGCTGAACAATCGAACGTGCGGCGACAGAATAGAGTGATCCATGGGATATTTACGGCAGGTCCAAGACGCCCCGCCCGAGGCCGAGCGCGAGGCAACCTGCATCGCCGTCTATCAGAGGGAGCTCGACTACCTTTTCGAAACTCTGCAGCGGCTCGGCGCCAGCCCGCGGGAAATCGAGGATCTCGCCCACGAAGTTTTTCTCGTCCTGCTGAGGAACTGGGCCGAGCTGGACCTCGACCGCCCATTCCGCCCGTACCTGTTCGCCGTCGCGTTCCGCGTGGTCTGCGCGCATCGACGGCGCAGGCGTCGCGAGGTTCCTTACGAGCATCTCGACGTCGAGGACCAGGCCACGTGGCCCCGAAGAATCGCTTCAGTCCAAGGAGTCGACGCGGCTCCTGATTGCCGCGCTCGACTCCGTCCCACTGCCACGCCGAGCTGTCGTGGTCATGCACGACCTCGACGGGGTTTCGATCGTCGAGGTGGCGGCCAAGTTGTCGCTCACGCGGTTCGGCGCTTATGCGAGACTGCGTAAGGCACGAAAGGAGCTGGCGTCGGCTGTGCGGCGTATGTTGAGGGAAGGGGTCAGGCGATGAAGCCCGCGGATCGGCTGCTCGAGCAGGAAGTGGAAGCGATCATGGAGCAAGGGCGGCAGGTTGGCCCTGCGCCCGACGTGGTCCGCGCCCGGCTGCTCGCCCGCGCGCGCGCGGCCGTCGCGGCTTCGGCTGACGCCGATACCGGCGCTCTCAACCCCGGCCGCGTGGCGTGGACGGCGAATGGCGATCGCCGCGAGCATGCTTCTGGTGTTCGTCACGGCAGGCGCCGCCGCCGCGCTTTACTCGCGCGTCACGCGCGCTCCCGAGATCGCCCCGACGATTGCTGTTCCGGAGGCGCCCGCGGCTCGCGCGTCGGCGCCGCGTCTTCAGCCGGCGCAGACGCCAGAGCTGGCTCCGAGCTCGAGGAGCCAGCGCCCCCATCGATCGATGGCGCCCCAGGAATCGTACGCCGCCGAGCTTCAGTTGCTCCAGCGCGCTCAGTCCGAGTACGCCAGCCATGACTTCACCAACGCGCTCATGCTGGTGGCGGAGCACGGACGCCGGTTCCCGAACGGACGCCTGGCCGAGGAGCGCGAGGCGCTCCGCGTTCGATCACTCGCGCGCGCCGGCCGCAGCGACGAAGCGCAGCGCGCGCTCGCTTCCTTCGCTCAGCGCTTCCCGCACAGCGCATTCCTGCCTCGGTTGCAGGACGCCGCTCGATCCACGGACGACTGAGGGAGGGGGCTTGCCCCGGCCTCGTCCTCCGGACCGAAAGGGACTTGGGCGGCGGCACCAAGGCCCGCCCTTCTATCGCCTCTCCGGCCGCTTTCGGCGTGTTCGCGTCCAGGTCGACGCCAGGAGCAGTGCCAGGATTCCGAAGGCGCCGTCGCCCCGACGGCCAGCGATCCCGCAGCTGCATCCGCCGGCGGAATCTCCTTGCCCGTTGGCGGCGCCACCCGTACCCCCGCCGGTGCCGGACATTCCCGACCCGCCGGAGCCGCTCACGCCGCCGCTGGCCACCGCGCCTCCGCTTCCCACGGCACCGCCGGCTCCCACGACGCCGCCGCTGCCCTTGTTTCCGCCGCTCCCGGTGGTGCCGCCGGATCCCCTGGTGCCACCGCTCGCCGTGGTTGCACCACCGCTACCCGGGGAACCGCCACTGCCACCGACCATCGTGCCGCCGCTTCCGCCGCCGGAGCCACCGCGACCACCTGTGCCCAGTCCGCCGCTCCCACCCGTTGCGCCAGCTCCCGCCGTACCACCCGCGCCGCCGGTGACCCCTGTCCCGCCCGAGCCACCGGTGCCGCCCAATCCCGTCGTCCCGTTCGTCCCGGCTGCGCCGGCTCCGCCGCCGTCGGTCGAGCTCGCCCCCGGTCCCTCGAACCTCCACCAGTTGAAGTTGAAGAGGTTGCTGCCGGAGCCGGTGAACTTCAGGAACAGATCATGGACGCCCGTCGTGCTGGTGACGGAGCACGACTTCGTGACCCAGGTCTGCGCGCCGCCCGTTCCCGAGACGGCGCAGGTCCCGATCTGGGTGCCGCTGAGGCTGTCGAGGTGCAGCTCGATGCTCCCGCCGCTGGCGTTCGAGGCCACCCGCGCGTCGAAGGTGGTCGCGCCGGCTCCGAAATCTACGCTCCGGATCTTGAGGTAATCCCCGTTGTCGATCGCGGTGACGTCCATCCCGCCTCCCGTATCGCCGGTCACCTCCGTCTGAACGCCGGATTCCCAGGCGATGGTCTCCGCTTCGGTCTGCAGGAACGGATTCAGGTCGGCGATGGCCTGCGGGCCAGCGGTCGTCTGTGCGATCGTCGGGATTGACCCGTCGGAGTCGTACTTGAACTCCTCGAGACACACCGAGCGGTGATAGCCGTCGCCGTTCGAGGGGACCGAGCCGCCTTTTTGTAAGGCACCATCGTGATAGAAAAAATAAGAATGCCCGTTGAAGTCGATGATGCCGGTGTGATTCGTGAAGCTCGCACCGGAAGCCTTCATGATCGTCCCTCCGTAGGTGAAGGGCCCCGTGGCTGAGGTGGCTTTGGAATAGGAGATGTCTTCCGGAATGTTGTTGGCCGCGTACGCGAGGTAATAGGCCGTGCCGTGCTTCATGATCCACGGACCCTCTTCGTACTGCGAGGGGAAGCCGCCTGCGGACGGAGCAGGCCCGAAGGCTTGGCTGCTGTCCGAAGGACATTGGACGCTCCCCGCGTACGAGATCATGTCCGTGTTCAGCTTCACGTAGCCGGGAACGCTCCTTCCGAAATAAAGATACGCTTGCCCATCATCGTCGATGAAGACGGTGGGATCGATGTCGCCCGTCTCGTTTGGGCAACCTCCCGTGACCAGCGGCTTGCCGATGGCGTCCTGGTACGGGCCGCTGGGGCTGTTGGAAACGCCCACCCCGATGACCGTCGAGCCGGAGGTGTTGTTCAGGGGAACGTAGAGGTAGAACTTTCCGTTGCGGGGGATGGCTTGTGGAGCCCAGGCAGCGGTGGCCGCCCAGCTGAACGTGCTCCAGGTCGCTATCGTACCGTGGTCGGTCCAGTTCACCATGTCCGCGGACGAGTACGCGAACCACTTGCACAAGGTGTAACCGGCCACCGCGGAGCACGGTTGTCCGGCCACGTTCTCGTCGTGCGTCGTGATGAGGTAGATCTGCCCGTCAGAGACCATGGGGGCGGGATCGGACGTGTAGTTGGTCTGCACGATCGGGTTGTCGGCGCGCGACCCGGCGGCCGGCAGAATCACCGCGCAGAGCGCGACCGCCGCGGCAACGAGCCTCCTCGGCGACACACGCCGCACGCTGCGCTCAGAAGCTCGGGAACTGGAATCGTCGTGGTCTTGATGCCTGCATAAGATGCCTCGATCCCGGCCATGGAGTTGACGGACGTCGGGTTGCTCGCGGGGGTGTCGGTAATGGTGTTCGTGCCCGTCTGGTTCTGCACGACGTTGGTCGGAGCGTTGACCATGGCGTTGTGCGCGACCGTGTAGCCGCTGGTCTGCTCGTCCAGGTAGATGCCGTTGTCGCCGTAGTCGGCCCACTGGCTGGTCGAATAGTCGTGCAGGTAGTTGTATTGCATCTGCGACGCGGGCTGCTGGTTCGACAGCGTGTAGAGCGCCGCCCCGTCAGCCATGATCTGCGTGACGTGGTGGACGTTGTTGTAGTTGATGTAGTTGTTGCTCATCGCGTTCACGCTGCTCGTCCAGCCATAGCCGACCGAGATGCCGGTGTAGTTCGTGTACGCGACCTCGTTGTGCTCGATGTCGACCTGCTTGGGGTAACCCGCGGCGATGCCGGTGCCGCCCTGGAATTCGGTCGTCACGTCGTAGATGTAGTTGTCCTTGATGGTGTCGCTCGTGCAGATCTCGTTCTTGTCGGTGGGGTTGTAGGGGGTGTGGTACTCGGTCGTGTCGCTGGCGACGAACTTCCCAATCGAGATGCCGTTGCCGGCGATGTCGGTGACGACGTTGCCGATGATCGTGTCGTTGTTCGTCCCGGAGATGAAGTCGAGGCCGGTGGCGCCCATCTGGGTGAAGATGTTCCGCTCGAAGTGAATGTGATTGGCGTTCATCACGCTGACGCCGGCCGGCGGGCGGCCGATCGTCTGCTTGTTGTCGCTGGTCGCCGTCAGGTTGTACTGGCCGGCCTGCGCGTCGAGGAAACCCGACTGGCTCGGGCGCATGTACGTCGAGTGGGCGAACGTAATCCCCTGGAACCAGAGATAGCCGGCCTGGCTGGTGGTGCTCGCGCCGGCGATGCTCACGACGGTCTCGACCATCGGCGCGACGACCACCGCCTTGGTCATGTCCTCGCCCGACCGGGGCTTGTAGGAGAGGACGCCCTTGCTCTCGTCGAGGTACCACTCGCCGGGCTGGTCGAGGAACTCCAGCGCGTTCTCGAAGTAGTAGCAGTGTTTGGTGAACCCGCCGAACTGCCCGCCGAGATGCGGGAAGGGCCGAACGAAGAGGATGGTGCTCTCGGGGCTTTGAATCGTCAGGTAGGCGGTGCTCCCCGACGTCGTGTACGAGGCGAGGCGGACGGTGTTGTCCCCCCACCCGGTCATGACGTGCATCTCGACCTTCGTGAGGTTGTTCCAGCTCGAGACCTCCGAGCTCGCCACTTGAATGTTTTGGGCGGTGTTGTCGGCGCCGGTGAGGCGGTTGAAGGCCAGCGCGCCGTTCGCTCCGAGGTTCGGCGTTCGCGCCCGGATCGCCTTCACGCCGTTCACGTAGAGCTGCCGGAACGGCGTCGTGATCCCACTCGCCGTGTAGATGTTGCTGGCCGAGTTGGAGAGCGTCCAGCCCGTGAGGGGCTGCCCGCCGGTGATGATCGGCTGCTCGCCTTGGTAGGCAAGGTACTTGACGTAGAACCCGTTCTGCCCGGAGTCGGCATTGGAGAAGGCCACAGTGCTCGTCACTGGGTACGTGCCGCCGCGCAGGTAGACGGTGATGTCCGACTGCATAGCGCCGTTCATCGCCCGGACCAGACTCTGCGCCTTGGCCAGCGTGTGAACGGGTTGCGCGAGTGTCCCCGGGTTCGTGTCACTGCCGCTCGGCGAGACATAGATGGTCACGCTGGTGACGCCGCCCGTGCCTGGGGCGCCACCAGCGCCGGCTATTCCCCCGCTCCCGACCGCGCCTCCGGTCGCGATCGCGCCGCCGCTGCCCAGCCCGCTTCCGCCACCACCCATGCCAGCGCGACCTGCAGCGCCAGCGGCTCCGGCTGAACCTCCGGTGCCCGAGACACCGCCGGACCCCGAGCCGCCTCTCCCCGAGCTGCCGCCCGAAGCCGGGCCGCCTGCACCCGAGATGCCGCCTGACCCCGAACCGCCGGTACCGGGCGAGCCACCTGAACCACCCCCGCCCAGTCCGACCGTCGTACCTCCGGTACCGGTGCCGTCTCCTGTACCCGAGCAGGAGGCGAGAGCAAGGGCCAACGTCGTTGCAAGAAAGGCTGCCGGACCGACGCGGGCGCGAACAGCGGCCACCCTGCGCCTGGGCGTCGATGCCGCGCCACGGCGCGAGCACCAAAAGACCGGTTCGCGGGTCGGCGTCATGCCTGGAAACTGTTCCCAGGTCACCTCTCGTTGACAGAAAAGCGGGGATCGGTCCGCGACAGGTCTACGGCTCGGCTCTCGACCGAGCGATGCATTATTTCGCTGCACAACTCGATCAGCTCGCGCAGTAATGAGGGGTGGTTTTCGCGCGGAGTGGCGGCAAGCGCGGCAAGCACCTCCAGGACAACCCCTTCGGATACAGACAAATGAGACTCGATCGGTAGACAATGAGCCTCGAAGTGGCGCCCAGCTGTCGTCATCGTCAGCGGCCATTCCCCGCCACCGGGGCGGTCTGGCCGCTGCTCGCGGTCGTCTTCGCGCTGGCCGTCGGCGGTTGTAGCCAGACCTTCGACGCCGGCTACGACCATCCGCACGGGCTCCTGCCCGTCGACGAGCGCAACCCGCTCATCCTCTTGAATGATGGCGCCTACGACAACTGGTCCGGCGAGTACGCCGTCCTGCTGGCGAACGGCGGGGGCTCGCCGCTGGCGGGGATCATCGTGGACGAGACCTCCGATTGGCCGGACATCGAGACGAACTTCGCTGGCTACACGGACCTGGTCGACGCCGCCCGATCGAGTGGGCTCAAGAACCTGCCGGATCCGATCGCGAGTATCGGACCGCCGCTGGTGATGCCAGCGAGCGGCAACATCGACGATACAAAGCCGAACCGCTCGGACGGCGCGCTGGCCATCATCGACACCTCCAATGAATTGAGTCTCCCTTACCGGCCGCTGGTGATCGCCACGGGTGGCGCCCTCACCGACGTCGCGGACGCCTATCTCGTCGATCACACCGTCGCGCAGCGGGTGGTCATCGTCTCCTCGCTCGGCAGCACGAGCAGCACGGGAGGCGGCATGGGGAGTCCCAACGGACAGGGCGACCCCTGGGCCGACGTCATCGTGTCGTCCAAATTTCGCTACGTGCAGGTCAGCGCCTGGTACGACCAGCTGACCGACGTCCCCAGCTCGAGCCTGTCCAAGCTCCCCACCAACGCGCTCGGCGCCTGGATCGCCTCCAAGCAGCCCAACCTCTGGCAATGGTCACCTGCATCGGATCAGGTCTCGGTCCTGGCGGTCGGTCTTCCGGCCTTCGCAACAGCGATCGAAACTGTGGCTCCGAGCGGACCCGTCGATGCCGGCCAGGCCGGGGATGGCGGCGTCACGGCGGGGCCCAATCTCGCGACGACTCAAGGCGGCCCTGACTGGCTGGTCACCGCCTGCGACGGAACGGCCGCCACGACGCTCTTCTGGAAGGTTCTCCTGGCCACGCACTGAGATTGGCCGCCGTTTCGACGACGGCGCTCGGGCCGTTTGGCAGCCAGATCGCGGGCGGGTCAATTGGCGGGCTGGTAAGCGCGAACGTAGTCGACCTTCATGGTCTGCGGGAAGGTCGTGGTGGAATCGGGCGATCCGGGCCAGGTGCCGCCGACGGCGACGTTCAAGAGGATGAAGAACGGCTTGTCGAACTCCCAGGTTCGCCCCGTCGCCGTCTGCGGCGTTTGCGTCTCGTACAGCATGTCGTCGACGTAGAAGTTGATCGAGCTCGACGACCACTCGACCGCGTAGGTGTGGAAGCCGTCGCCCAGCTTGGCTCCCCCCGACAGCGTGTACATTCCGGTCAGTTGATCGTCCGTGGTGCTGCCGCTGGCGGGCATGTGAAGGCTGCCATGGTTGATCGACGGCTCCTTTCCGATGTTCTCCATGACGTCGATCTCACCGCACGACGGCCAGTTCACCGTGTTGATGTCGGCGCCCATCATCCAGAACGCAGGCCAGAGCCCCTGCCCTTCCGGCATCTGGATGCGCGCCTCGAACCGGCCGTACTGCTGGCTGAACTTCCCCAGCGTCTTGAGGCGCGCGCTCGTGTATTGACACGGTCCGTTCGACGGATAGGAGCACGTGTAGTTCGAGGCGTTGGCGGTGGTCTCCGTGATCACCAGGTTCCCGTCTTGGACGACGGCATTGGCCGTGCCGCTCGTGTAGTACTCGAGCTCGTTGTTCCCCCACCCGCTGCCACCGATGTCGTAGACCCACTTCGTCGAATCGACGGCCGAGCCGTTCGCACCGTTGAACTCGTCGGACCACGTGAGCACCCACCCCGCCAAGGTCCCACCGTCGGTCGCTGTCGACCCCGCCGCGCCGCCCGTGGCGCTCGCGCCGCCGGCGCCCGCCGCGGAACCGCCGTGACCGCCCGTCGCACCACCGCTCCCGCTGGCTCCCGTTCCTCCAGCGGACCCGCCGCTCGCCCCATTTCCGCCGGTGCCGGTTGATCCGCCAGTCGCCCTGGCCCCGCCGGTTCCAGTCGAACCGCCGCTGCCAGTCGAACCGCCGCTACCGGTCGAGCCGCCGGTTCCAGTCGAACCGCCGCTACCGGTCGAGCCGCCGCTTCCCGTCGAACCACCGCTCTGCGACGAGCCGCCGGTCGCGCTGTTGCCTCCTGTTCCCGTCGCCCCGCCGCTCCCTCGAGATCCGCCGGTCCCCTCCGAGCCGGAACCGTTATTCGAGCAAGCAGCCGCGAGCGACAGCATCAGGACCAGAAGCGATTTTTTAGTCATAACACCTCAGGTTATCCTCGCACGTCAAAGAGGGGCGCAATAGGCCGATCGGCCTAGCGGCGCCGCGCCCCGCGAGGCCGGCGCGCGACGAGGTTCAGCGCAAGGCCCACCGCGAACCAAATGCCGGGCCCGCCAGGCGAGCTCACCGGAGCATCGCCGACGGCGCAGCTGCAGCCGCTCGAGGTCGAGCCCTCGCCCGCAGTCCGACCGTCCATTCCTGGCGCGCCGCCGGAGCCGGTCGATGAAGCTCCGCCCGAGCCGGTGCCCTGCCTACCACCACCGCCCGATGCGCCCCCCGAACCGGCCGTGCTCAGGCCGCCGCTCCCGCCCATGCCCTGAACACCTCCAGTCGCGATCGAACCACCGGCGCCCGACCCGCCGTGACCGCCGCTGGCGCTTCCGCCCATACCTCCCGTCGCCGACGAGCCGTCCGCGCCGGCCGCGCTTCCACCGCTCCCTCCCTTTGCGGAAGCGCCTCCGGCCCCGCCTGCTGCCACCGAGCCTCCTCCGGCGCCCCCGCGACCGCCGATGCCCGCGGCTCCGCCGCCGGCCGCGCCACCGGTGCCGTGGTTGCCACCTGCTCCGGCACCGCCCCCCGCCCCGCCGCCTTCGCCGGTACCGCCGGCCCCGACGCCGGTGTCCTCGTCGAACGTCGCGCCGTCGAACGGCACGACGATGACCTTGCTGCCGTGGTTCGTGCCGGCGGAGATCTGGTCATTCTTGTCCACGTCGCTCACCGCGAATGTCACGTAGGTGATGAGCCCGTGCTCGACCACGACATTCGGCCGCTCCATCTTGTACCAGTGGTCGACGGTGCCGTCCGTGTAGCTGAAGATTTGCTGCGCGTAACGCGGATCGTAGGCCAGTCCCTGGTCGGTCCAGTCGTGGATGCCGTCGGTCGACGTGAGGTGATATCCGACGCGATCGTCCGGATAGTCATAGATGACGTGGTACTGCCCACCGCTGAACCAAATGACCGGGTCTTCGGCCAGGGTGTAGGTGGACTCGACGGTCGAGGGCCCCATCGGATCGGAATGCTTCTGTCTGTTCGGGTAGATGCTTGCGCCGTATTGGGAGGGGATGGCCTCGGATGACGGATAGGAGTTCGTGGGCTGCTGCGCCTTGTACGGACCGCAGATCCCGCTGGTGCTGAGCGCGATCAGCCCGTGGCGCTGAGTGATTTCGAAGCTTCCGTCCGGGCGGACCACGAGGCTGACGTTGGAGGCGTAGTTGGTGTTTCCACCGAACCCTGAGGGGACGCTCAGCCCGGCTCCGGGCGAACCGGAACACGCCGTCCAAGGGCCGTCCAGGGAGCTCGCAGTGAAGATCGTGAACGGCACGACCTCGCTGACAACCATGGCGTAAGTGCCGTTCAGCAGAGTGACCACTTCACTGTTGTGCCCATGGTGCGGGTCGCTGCCGAAGCTCTCGTTGCTGTAGGCGTACCCTTTGTCGGTGTAGGGACCGAGCGCGCTCGTGCCTCCCACGGCGTGGATCGGATCGGACCCCTGCCAGCCCGGGTTGAACCCCGTGGAGCCAGGCCATCGGTCGGCGAACAAGTGATAGGTTCCGTCGGACGCGAGGATGATGCTGCCGTCCCAGTAGTAATACCCTGGTGGGTTCGTTGGGCTCTCGATCCCGTTGCAGGTGTCCCGCGGAACAACGCCCATCCCAGCGACGCAGTTGGCGGGCGTCGACCCCGTCGCGGTGCAGCCCCAGGTGTTCGTGGTGAGCGGACAGGTGATGGGGGTCGGTTGAAAGTAGTCGATGAATGTCTTGCCCGTCGTCTGCGCACGAGCGACTCCGCACAACACGAAAGCCAAGGTCAACGCGATTCCGAGGCACGCGTACGCCGCCGGCCGACACGAATCGGTAAGCCTGGAGGACATGCGTACAACTGTCAGAAGGCCCAACTTTGTTGCCAAAAACTCTTGGGCACGGGAGGCGTCGACCTCGAGATCGAGAATCGGTTCGTCGGCCCGGCGTCATCGCGGGCCTCAAGCTCAGGGCCCGCCATCCGGGCGCGCCGCCCCGGCCGGCAGCAGCGCCCCGCCCTCGATCCGCGCGATCTCGTCTGCCTCCAGCGCGCGCCGATACAGCATGACATCGTCGAGCTGGCCCGGGATCATCTCCGAGACTGCGAAGTTGGCGCCGTTGCCGTTCCCGCCCAGGACGACCGGGTTGGTCTCGGCGGCGAACGGACCGCTGATTGCGCCGCTGTTCACCTCCGCGCCGTTCAGATAGAGGCGGGCGGTGGTTCCATCGTAGGTACCGGCCAGGTGCACCCAGGTCTGCTGTGGCGCTACCGCGCTGGCGACGATGTCGAGCTGACCGCCGGTCGTCGTCGTGATGTAGAGACCGGGATGCAGCGTGGCGTTCAGCGAGAGGTGATAGTGCTGCCCATAGCCGGTCCCAATTTGGCGCGAGATGACGGTGGCGTATTGGTTGACGGTCCCGTCGAGGTACATCCAGCCGGCGACGGTGACCTGGTCGGTGACCGAGTCGATCGACGTCGACGCGGGGACGTTGACGTAGCCCTCCCCCTGCGGCGCCAACGACTCTCCCTCGGGACCGCCCGCCACCCAGGCCATCGACGGATTCCAGCCCCGTGAGCATCCCGTCGTTCCCCCACGGCGACGAGTCGCGCGCCGTCGCGCTGCCCGGCGGGTCGTTGAGGCGCCAGAATCCGACCAGCCCGTCGAGTAGACCGGCCGCGCACCCCGGCCCCCCGCCGTCGGGACAGGTGACCGGATCGACGACCAGCAGCGTCCGGGTCGAGCATCCCGCGGCGGCGAGCGCCAGCGCGGCGAAAGACCAGCGGACCATGACGCTAGAACCTGGCAAGGAGTCCCCCGTGCACGAACAGCGCAGCGCCATCCAGATGCGCGGCCTGCGAAGTACCGACCTGCACCGTCACCGCCGGGCGAAACAGGAGCACCTCGGCCTCGACGACCGCACCCAGCCGCGAGGCGAGCGCGAAGGCCAACCCTCCGCCAGCCGCGCCGAGGCCGGTGGCCGCGCGTGCGTCATGGGCCGGCGCCACCGAGGGCATGGCGCTGGTCCCCTGCGCGCTCACTTCCTGCCAGCCGAGGCCGGCCGCCAACATCGGCTCGACCAGCCGGCCCGCGCGGAAGAACCGGGTCACCTGCAGGGTCATCAGGAACCGTTCGATCTGGGCGCTCCCCTCCGAACGGTTCACCTGCGCACCGGGGCCGAGCCCACTGGCCGCCAGGCGCAAACCGAACGCCGAGGGCCGACCGAGCGTGACCGCCAGCCGCGGCAGGACAAACGCCGGACTGTCGCCGAAATCCTGAATGAGGCCAGCTCCGATTCTCGACCGCCACGAATGGCTCTCTCGGCGGCGCGGGCGGCGGCGCGACGACCACCGCGGGCGGCGGCTTGATCTCGACCGCCGGCAGCGGCGGCTTGGCTTCGACGACCGTCCGCTCCAGCGCCGCCGTGTCGAGGTGCGCGAGGAGCTGGATCTGGATGGCCGTCGCCAGCGCCATCGCCCGGGCCGTGTCGCCGCAGCTCTCCCTTCGCGACGCGAAGGTTCGCTCTCCCTCCCACTGGTCGTTGGCGTCCCGCCACTCGACCCGCCCGCCGAGCCTCGTTCCGGTCTGGAACAGCCGGACGACCAGGTGGCGTGCGGCGCGCTCCCGGAAGGGATCGCGCCCGAGCTGGCGGACAATCTGCCGCTCGAAGTCGGCCGCGCTGGGGCACTCGCCGAGCGCCGGATCGGCCTGGTAATCGAGCGAAACCAGCACCTCTGCGACCGCCTGGGCCGGCCGAGCCGACGCCAGCGTCGCCAAAGCCAGTGCCCCCGCGAAAGCGGGTGATCGAAGCACCGGCATCGCCACGACGCCACAATACGACAAAGACGAGCGGCGCCCGTGGTGTCCGGAAAGGTCCGCCCGAGAAATCGTTCCACGGTGACCGGTACCCCGATGCCTGAGCCGCCCGCGAAACGTGAAGGTCCCTGCTGCGCGTCACTGCCCGTAGACAGAGACGACGTCGGCCTGCACGGCGTTGTCGGCCGTATCCGTGGAATAAGCGGCGGTCATGACCCCCTCGAACCAGTTCCCCTCGGCGGCGCTGGTTCCATCGCCGCCGGTCCCGAGACCGATGGCGCCCTCCTTCCGCATGGGGTTGTAAAGCGAGCTCGGGCGCTGTCCGTCGAACGGTGTCGTCAAGCCGCCGGACGCCGCGTTGCCCTCCTTGATGGTCCAGTGGCTCTTGCCGGCCGCGTCGCCCTTCACCATGCCCGTGATGTACGTGTAGCTCGCCGGCACAGACACGTTGGGGTCCTACGGGATGATGTTACTGGCCCAGAGACCATCTTCCAGGTCCCCCATCATCCCCGGTCCGTCGCCGCCCCCCTTGTTCCAGGCGGTGCAGCTCCCAAAATAGACGGCTTCCATCGTCCCCTCGCCGTCGCCCGGCTGTGCCCCATGTTTCCGTAATCGAAGCAACAGCTACCGTCGGGATAACTGGTCCTTACGGGTAACGACGGGACTCCGTCTCCGCGTCGTCCAGCCTGGTGGTGCCGACAGGCGCGTTGTTCCTTAAAGAGCGATCCCCGGGCTGATGTGGACGCCTGAGACCTTCTGACCGCTCATGGTGATCGAGAAGGTTTCGCATTCGCCTTGTTGCTGGAGCGGACGTTTGGTCTGCTGGCTCGTGCCTCTATGAAGACGGTCCCGTTGCCGGACTGGTCATAGATGAGCGAGATGGTGTATGTGTTCGTATGCCGCAGAACGTGTCCTCATTGGCCGAGCTCGCCAGGCCGCCCGGCGACGACGCTGATGTTGATGGGCCCGGTACCCACCGTTTTCCGGACCTGGCAGCAACCTGTTGACGCCGTAGAGTGCCCGCACCGTGCTGTGTGGACGGGCGGCAATGCAGGGGCTGCTCGTCAGCGGCGTAGATGTTGCACGGACCGATGGTGGAGTCGTCGGTTTATTTTGTCCTCGCC
>CAVRRT010000156.1:0-6281 GCA_963723305.1 uncultured Pseudomonadota bacterium | reverse complement strand
TGCCACTAATTGCCGGATTCGTCTTCATCACCGTCGAGGACGAGACTGGATTCGCCAACGCCATCGTCACCCCCGACAGATTCGAGCGGCACCGGCAGATCATCCTGGGCGTGAGCGCGCTGGTCATCGAAGGGGTGGTCCAAAACCAGGACGGCGTGGTGTCGATCAAGGCCGATCGCTTCGAGCCGCTCGGCGGGCGCTCCGCCGCGCTCGACGTCTCGCACGACTTTCACTGACGCGTTTCTCGACGGTGAGGCCCGATTGACGGAGGCGCTTGTCGTGCCCACATCCAGAGAGAGGATCGCCAGGCGACCCTTTTCGATGTCAGCATCTGCCCTCGCCGCCATCTGGATCGCCGCGCTGCTTCCCGGAACCGCCGTCATCGTGCTGGTGCTGGTCAAACGCGCGGCGGGCGCGCACGTTGAAGAGGAGCGGCCGCCAGCGCGTCGGCGAGAACGCTCGCTGGCCGGCCCGAGCGATACCGCCGCCGCGCCGCCGGCGCCGCAGGACGGCGGCGGCAATGGCTCCGACCTGCCGCGCGAGCCGCTTCTTCTGCGGATGAGTCACGATCTCCGGGGGCCACTCGGCTCGCTGGTGACGCTCTGCCAACTGCTCGTCGAGGGGGACGCCGGGCCGCTGTCGATGAAGCAGCGTCAGTACGTGGAGGTGATCCGACGCAGCGGTCAGTCGGTGCTGGCGCTCGTCGATGACATCCTGGATCTGACCGCCGTCGAGTCGGGCCGGGGCGACGTCGAGATCGAGGTCGTCGATCTGGTGGCGCTGGTGCGACGACTCGCCGAGAGCTACGAAACGGTGGGCCACGAAAAAGGGATCCCCGTGCAGGTGAGGCTGCCTCCGCGCGAGCCGCTCCCCGTGTCGGTCGACCAGCGGCGCCTCCAGCACCTGCTCGAGCGCATGGTCGAGCACGTCATGGCGGTCACCGAGCACGGGTACCTGGAGATCGCCGTCGAAGAAGCGGCCGGCAGCGCGCGCGTTCGGGTCCGCAACACCCCCGACGGGCTGGCCGAATCGGCCCGGGGCACGTCCGCTCCCGCGCTCGAGAACGGCGACGGCGACGGCGACGGCTTTGCGCCGCTTCCGATCACCATCGCCGCCCGTCTCGGTCGGCACATCGGGCTTCCCATCGAGGTCCGCACCGGCCTCGACGAAGGGCTGAGCCTGGAGCTCTCGGTCCCGCTGGCCGAGGCCGGTGCCGCCACCGCGCCCGTCGCGGGGCGCCCCCGACGCGCGGCAGGAGCCAGGATCCTGCTCGTCGACGATGACGCCGCCGAGCGGCTCCACGTCACGGCGCGCCTGGAAGAGGTCGGCTACGCGGTCACGGCCGCCTCCTCGGGCAGTGAGGGGCTGGCCCGGCTGCGCGACCGTGAGTTCGACGCCGTGGTGCTCGATCTGGTGATGCCGGGGTTGAGTGGCCTCGAGGTGCTGCGCGCGGCGCGTGCCGACGAGAGGCTCTCCGCGCTCCCCTTCGTCGTGCTGTCGGCGCTCTACATCACCCGCAGCGAGCGGGCCGTCCTCGGCCCGGCGGTCGCCAGCGTGGTGCGCAAGGGAGACGGCACCGCCGATGAGCTCGTGCGGGCGCTCGACCGCGCGCTCGTCCCCGCCGCCGAGACGCAGGTGATCGGCGACGATCGCCATGCCTAGCGGCGCGCGCCGCCCGCGGCGGCTGGTCTACCCGGCGATCGGCGTCCTCCTCTCGATGGCGTTGGTGGTCGGTCTGCTGCTCCTGCAGGCCTGGGTGGCCGGGGTGGGACATCGCGCGGCGATTCCCGGGCGCCTGGCGGACGAGCTTCGCCGGCAGCCACTGGTCTATGCCTACCTGCTGGCAGCCACGCTGGCGATCACCACGGTGCTCGGCTGGGTGGTGGGCCGCAAGGAGGATCTGCTGGAGGCGCTGTCGGTCACCGATCCGCTGACCGGCCTGGCCAACCGCCGCCGCCTCCTGGCCGCCTTCGCGGACGAGTTGAACCGAAGCGCCCGTTACGGGACGCCGCTGGCGCTCTTGCTGATCGACCTCGATCGTCTCAAGGAGATCAACGATCGGAGCGGGCACGCCCAGGGCGATCGCGCGCTGCAAGTCGTGGCCGAGAGCCTGCGACGAAGCTGCCGCGCCACCGATCTCGCCGCGCGCACCGGCGGCGACGAGTTCCTGGTGCTGGCCGTCAACACCAGCGCCGACGAGGCGTTGGCGCTCGCTCACCGGGTGTGTGCGACGGTGCGGCGCCTCGGTGTGACCGGCAGCGACAAAGAGAAAACCGTGCCGCAGGCGGCGCTGACCGTGTCAATCGGCGTCGCCGACCTCGACGACATCACGCTCCCCACCTTCGTCTCGCTGCACGCCGCCGCCGATGCGGCGCTCTACGCCGCCAAAGCCGCGGGGCGTGATCGCGCACTCGCCGCGACGTCCCGCTCCGATGCCGGCGCGGCCGCGTCCTCCGACGACCGAAGGTCGGTTACATTGCGGCAGTCGCCGCCTTGACGGCGACCCCGGACAGCTCCAGTTATTCCGCGTAGAGTCTCGAAGCGAACGATGCTCGACATCCTCTTGGTTGACGATGAACCCGACTTTCGGGTGTTGGTGGGCGACGCCCTGCGCGACGCCGGCCATCGCGTCAGCCTGGCCGCCAACGGCGCAGAGGGGCTGACCCAGATCTCGTCGAACGTGTTCGACGTGATGATCTGCGACATCCGGCTCCCCAAGGTCGACGGCCTGACGCTGTTCCGGCGCGTGCGTCAGGAGTCGCCCGGGACCGACGTCATCCTCATCACCGCGCACGCCGCGATCAACGACGCGGTGGCGGCGCTCAAGGAGGGGGCTTACGACTACCTCACCAAGCCCTTCGACCTCGACGAGATTGTCCTGCAGCTGCAGCGGATCGCCACCCAGCGGGCGCTCAAGCGAGAGCTCGAGCAGGCGCGGGCCGAGCTGTCGCAGCGCAAGTCGAACGGCGCGGGTCTGGGGGTCGGCGCCATCATCGGGCGCAGCCCGACGATGCTGCGGCTCTCCGATCGGATCGAGACCATCGCCCAGAGCGACGCGCCGGTGCTCATCACCGGCGAGAGCGGCACCGGCAAGGAGCTGGTGGCCCGCACGCTGCACGATCGGAGCACCCGGCGATCGAAGCCGTTCATCGCCGTCAACTGCGCCGCCTTCCCCGAGACGCTGCTGGAGGCGGAGCTCTTTGGCCACGAGCGCGGCGCCTTCACCGGCGCGGTCAAGCGGCGCGACGGGCGCTTCAAGGCCGCCGACGGCGGGACGCTGCTGCTCGACGAGATCGCGGAGGTGCCCCTGCCGGCCCAGGCCAAGCTCCTGCGCGTGCTGCAGGAGGGGACGGTCGAGCCGCTCGGCACCAACGAGTCGACGCGGGTCGACGTGCGGATCATCTCGGCCACCCACCGCAACCTGCGCGATCGCATCAAGGAAGGCCGGTTCCGCGAGGATCTCTACTACCGGCTCAACGTCCTCGACATCGAGATCCCGCCGCTCCGCGAACGGCGCGGGGATCTGCCGCTCTTGTTACAGTACTTCTTGAACAAATTCACCCAGCCGGGGAAGCCCCCCTCGACGATCTCGCCGCGGGCCTGGGCGGTGCTGTCGCAGTACCACTTCCCGGGCAACGTCCGCGAGTTCGCCCACGCCATCGAGCATGCCGTGGTGCTGGCCGGCGGCGGCGAGATCGAGGTGGAGCACCTGCCGGGCGGCATCACCGGCACGCTGGACGGCGGCGTCAGCACGCCGGCGGGATCGCTTCGCTCGCTCTCCGCCGCGCTCAAGGAGTTCGAGCACGAGTACCTCATGCGCGCCCTGGCCCAGGCCAACGGCAAGAAGATGAAGGCGGCCGAGATCCTGGGCATCTCGCGCAAGAACCTCTGGGAGAAGCTGCGCCTGCACGGGATCGCCTCCGAGGCCGAAGCCGAACAGGACTGAACCGCCCGCGGTCCGCCTCCGGCCTAGAAGTATTTCTCGAACACCGAGCGGACGCGCGCCATCCGCTCATCGAGCTCGGCGCCGAGCGCCGCCGCCGTCGTCCCCAGGCTGCGGGCCAGCGCCGGCAGATCGCGCGGGGAGACCACCGCCTGCGGGCGATCGAGCAGAAGCCGCAGCCGGAGCGCCGTCCGCCGGAGAACGGCGTAGTCGTCGCGCAGCGTCGCCGGCCAGCCGAGGGTCACCAGCCGTTCGAGCGCCGCCACCGTGGAGGTGGTACGCGCTTCCGCGTCCGCGGCCTGGCGAAGCTGCCCCAGCGCGACGAGCAGCTCGACGTCCATGATCCCGCCCGGATCGAAGTGCAGGTGGCGCGACCCCGCCGGGACCTTGCCCCGCTCGCGCTCCACCCGTCCCCGCAGCCGGCGAAGCTCGACACGGAAGCTCTTATCGTCGAACGGCAGATCGAACGCCAGCGTCGCCAACGCGCGATCGCGCCCGGCGCGCTCCGCCGGCGACTCGTCGCTCCACACGATGCGCGCGCGCAAGAGCGCCACCCGCTCCCAGGCGGCCGCCTCCTCGCGGTGGTAGCGCTCGAACGACGCCCACGACGTCACCAGCAGTCCCTGCTCGCCCGAAGGGCGAAGCCGCGTGTCGACCTGATAGAGGCGCCCCTCCTCCAGCATCGCCTCCATCGCCGCGATGAGCCGATGTGAGGCGCGGGCGAACCACTCGCGGTGATCGACGCCAGAGCTGCTTTCGCCGTCGGCACCAAAGAGAAAGACCAGATCCAGATCCGATCCGTAGCGCATCTCGCGCGCCCCCAGGCTCCCCAGGCCGAGGACCGTCAGCGCCGTTCGCGGCTTGCCGAGCCGGGCCTCGAGCGCCGGCAGCGCCGCGGCGATCCCGGCGCCGAGACAGACCTCCGCCAGGTCGCTGAGCTGGGCGCAGACCTCGACCGCTCCCAGGCTGCCGGCAACGTCGTGCAGGCCGATGCGCAGGATCTCCTCCGCCTGGAAGGTCCGGATCGCGCGCAGGGCGGACTCCTCCTCGGCGACTCCGTCGAGGCGCGTGGCCAGGCGCTCCCTCAGCTCGCCCCGCGTACGGACGCTGGCCCCCAGCCCGTCGAGGAACGGCTCCCACATCTCGGGGTGGCGCACCAGGAGGTCGGCCAACCGATCGCTGGTTCCGAACAGCGTCCCCAGCATGCGCACCAGGCGCGGGTGTTCGCGCAAGAGCGCGATGAGCCCGACCGAGCCGCGCAGCGCGAGGTCCCGAAAATGCCCCAGCGCGCGATCGGGATCGGGGGAGGCGATCGCCTCCTCGAGGAACGCCACCGGCATGCGGGCGCCGACCAGCTCCAGCGTGCCGGCCGCCGCTTCGACCTCGCGAAAACCGGCCACGGTGACCCGCCGCTCCAGCTCCTGGCGGTCGCGCATCGGATCGAGCATGCGTGCGGCGGCCAGGTGGGCCTCGGCGGGTGGCTCGCCCAGCGTGGCGGCGATCGCCTCGACCGCCGCCCGGGTGGCGGCCACCTCGGCGTCGAACGCCGCCAGATCGGGGAACCCCAGCCCGCGCGCGAAGGCGCCCCGCGCCTGGTCGTCCGCCGGCAGCCGGTGGCGCTGCGCTCCCGTCGCCACCTGAACCCGGTGCTCGAGCCGCCGCCAAAATCGGTAGGCGGAGAGGAGCGTCTGCGCCTCGCGCGCCCCGAGGAGCCCGGCCACCAGCAGGCGGGGAACGGCGCGCGGCGTGTTCCGCTCGCGCAGGTCCGGGCGCTTGCCGGCATGCAGGAGTTGCAGCGCCTGCACCACCATCTCGACGTCGCGGATGCCGCCCGAGCCGAGCTTGACGTCGAACCCGGTCTCGCCGAGCGCGCCCGACGCATCGGCGGGATCGCGGAAGAGCGCGCGCAGGCCGCGCACCTCCTCGACCATGCGCGGATCGACGTGGCGCGGGTAAATGAAGGGATCGAGCGCCGCGAGCAGCTCGTCGCCGAGCGCGCGATCGCCCGCCGCCGAGCGGGCCCGCAGCCAGGCCTGCCGCTCCCAGGTGCGCCCGAAGGTCTCATAGTAGCGCTCGGCCGCCGGCAGCGCGTTGCAAATGGGGCCGCTGCGCCCCTCGGGGCGCAGCCGCAGATCGACGCGGAGAATCATCCCCTCCGCGGTTGGCTCCTCGATGGCGGCGGTCAGGCGGCGCGAGAGCTCGGCGTAGTAGCGGTGCAGCGTCCAATCGCCGGTCGGACCGGCCGCCCCGGCGTCGGTCGAGTAGAAGTAGCAGACGTCGATGTCGGAGGAGAAGTTCAGCTCCTCGCCCCCGAGCTTCCCCATCGCCATCACGCCGG
>CAVRRT010000155.1:0-16224 GCA_963723305.1 uncultured Pseudomonadota bacterium | reverse complement strand
CCGAGCGCTACCAGAAGCAATACTGGTCGGAGATCCCCGGCGTCTACTTCACCGGCGACGGTTCGCGCCAGGACGAGGACGGCTACTTCTGGGTCATGGGGCGCGTCGACGACGTGCTCAACGTGGCCGGCCATCGCTTGGGGACCGCCGAGATCGAGAGCGCGCTGGTGTCCCACCCGAGCGTCGCGGAGGCGGCGGTGGTCGGCCCGCCGCACGAGCTCAAGGGGCAGGCGATCTTCGCGTTCGTCACCCCCAAGTCGGGCGTCACGGCCTCACCGGACCTCAAGAAGTCGCTCTCCGACCACGTCGTCAAGGAGATCGGCGCGCTGGCCCGCCCCGACGAGATCCGCTTCACCGACGCGCTCCCCAAGACCCGCTCGGGCAAGATCATGCGGCGTCTGCTGCGCGAGATCGCCACCAGCGGCGCCGTCCGCGGCGACGTGACGACGCTCGAGGACATCAGCGTCATCAGCAGGCTCTCCGCCGTCCGCGACGACGACGAGTAGGCACGCTCTCGCGGCGCGGCTCCTCACGCCCGAGGGGTCAGGAGGGGCGGCGCATCAAGACGCGGAACCCCGCCTGAACTGGACAAGGGCTCGAGACCCCTTGAGGGACGCCGCGGGCGGCGCTTCTGGGCGCGGTGCTACGGCCGCGGCATGTTCTTCATCGCCTCGGCCATTCGCGTCTTCATCTCCGCAGGCGAGGGGTCCTCCTTGTGGGTGGCGATGGCCCAGCGGTTGCCCCACTTGTCACTGAGGACGCCGTAGCGATCGCCCCAGAACATGTCGGCGATGGGCATGACCACCGCGGCGCCGGCCGCGGTCGCGCGGGCCCAGGCCGCGTCGGCGTCCTTGACGTAGAGGTGGATCGCCGAGGCCGTCGCCGGGTTCATCATCGCATCGCTGATCATCAGCTTCGAATCGCCGATGTCGAGCTCGGCGTGCAGGATCTTCCCGTCGGGCGTCGGCATGCGGACCTTCTCTTCGGCGCCGAACGCTTTCTTGTAGAAGGCGATCGCGTCGCTCGCCCCGTTGACGTTCAGGAACGGCGTCACCGTGTGGTACCCCTCTGGAATCGCTTTGACTTCGGCCATCGTGCACCTCCCTCGGGTCGTTCATACCCGCGCGGCGGAAATCGGGCAACCTGGTTCGGCCTGCGCGGCGTGCCGCACGGCCGCGGGCTGATCCGCCCGGTGCGGCCGACCTACCAGCGAGGGGAACATGAACCAGAGCGTCGCGCCGATGGCGAGCTCCACGATGCCGTGAAGAAAAAACACGATGAGCGCCTGTCCGGTTCCCACGCCATAGAGACGCTTGAGGACCACGCAGCCGAGCACGAGGCTGGAGATGCCGAGCAGGATTCCGCCCACGTGAACGACGGCGAACAGGAGCCCCAGCAGCCAGACAGCGCCGGAGACCGCGGCCGCCTTGCCGAACGAAGGGTCGTCGAGCAGCAGGAGTGTGGCGATGTGCAGCGTCACCGCCGACGACAGAAACCCCACGATGAGCCAGTAGGCGCTCACTCGAGGGAGAGGCTACCAGAAGAAGGCGGCGCGTTACAGATTGCGCTTGGCGAGCTGCATCAGAGCGTCAGAGGGACGATCGCCCGACGCTCCAGATCCCACGAGCCCGCCGCATGCCGGAGGACTTAGGAGGGAGTCGTCTGCGCCGAAGCGGGGTCGGCGACCTTGTCGAGCTCGCGCTTGCGCTTCATCGACTTGGCGACCAGCTCGGAGACGTTGAGCACCTGCACCTTGTCGCCGGCGTTGCGATCCTGAACTCCGTCGCGAAGCATGATCGTGCAGAAGGGGCAGGCGGTGGCGACGGTGTCGACGCCCGAGGCGATGATCTCGTCGGCGCGGTTGTGGTTCACGCGGGTGCCGATTTTCTCCTCCATCCACATGCGGCCGCCGCCGGCGCCGCAGCAGAAGCCCTGCTCGCGGTTGCGCGGCAGCTCGATGCGCGCGTCGGGTCCGGCGGGGAGCGCGTCGAGGGCGGCGCGGGGAGCGTCGTACTCGCCGTTCCAGCGTCCGAGGTAGCAGGGGTCGTGGAAAGTGATCTTGCTCGGTGGGCCGACCGCGTCGTTGGCGGTCTGTAGCGCCTCCATCTCGATCTTGCCCGACTCGACCAACTCGCGGATCAGCTGCGTGTGGTGGCGGACCTCGAAGTTGCCCCCCAGCTGCGGATATTCGTTCTTGATTGTATGCAGGCAGTGCGGGCAGGCGGTGATGACCTTCTTCACCTTCTTGCCGTTCATCGTCTCCACGTTCTGCTGCGCCTGCATCTGGTAGAGCATCTCGTTGCCCGAGCGCCGCGCCGGATCGCCGCTGCAGCCTTCTTCCAGGCCCAGCACGGCGAAGTCGACGCCCCCTTCGCGCATCACCTCGACCAGAGCGCGCGTCTGCTTCTTGATCCGATCGTCGAAGGCGCCCGCGCAACCGATCCAGAGCAGGTATTCGGCGTCGGGGCGATCGTCGAGCGTCGGGACGCCCAGCCCGTCGGCCCAGTCCATCCGCTTGTCGGCCCCGATCCCCCAAGGGTTGCCGTTGCGCTCGAGGTTGGTGAAGGTGCGCGCCAGATCAGCCGGTACCTTCTCCTGCACCAGGACCAGGTTCTGGCGCATCTGGATGATCTTCTCGGGGTGGTCGATGAAGACCGGGCAGACCTCCTGGCAGGCGCCGCAGGTGGTGCAGGCCCAGAGAACGTCTTCGGTCGTCCGCGTCCCGATGAGCGGCTTCACCTCGTCGGCGGCCGCGCCGGCGCCGTGCTGGAAGCGATCGAGCAATGTGTCGAGCGGCCCGCGGTCGGGCATGCGCGTCCGCATGTCGTCGCGCACGTCGTGGATCACCTGCATGGGCGAGAGCGGCTTGCCGGTGTTGTAGGCCGGACAGAAGTTGGTGCAACGGGCGCATTCGGTGCAGGCGAACCCGTCGAGGAGCGACTTCCAGCTGAACCCCTGCCAATCGAGGACCACGCCCGTGGCGGCGATGTCGTCGGCCTCCATGTTCAGCTTGGGGAGGATTCCGCGCTGGCCCAGCTTGCGGAAGTAGATGTTGGGCAGAGCCGCCAGGATGTGGCTGTGCTTCGAGTAGAGCAGGTAGTTGAGGAACCCCAGCAGGATGACGACGTGGGCCCACCAGCAGATCTCGGCGAACGGCTGCTCGAGCCGCTTCATCCCGAAGTAGGTCAGCATCAATAAGCCGATCGCGCCCAGGATGGCGGCGGCGTCACGGCTCATCGGGATGAGGCGCGGCTGCAGGACGATGCGCCGGAAGAAGGCGAACAGCACCAACACCAGCACCGCCAGCGAGAAGGCGTCGATCGTCGCGGCCAGGACGCGGCCGCCGGACGCGCCGATCACGGCCGCCCAGCTGAAGGCGGGAAAGAGCCCCTGGAGGATCGTCTCCGCCGAGCCGACGGTGATGACGATGAAGCCCCAGAAGATGAGGAAGTGGTACTTGCTCCCGAGCGCGCTGACGAACTTCGGCCACCGCTTGGCGGGGATGGTCGTCTTCTCGACGACCTTCTTCTGCGCGAAAAAGTAGCTCAGCACCGAGTCGACCCGATCCTCCGGGCGATCGCGGCGCGGGTCCGTCCGGCCGGCGAGGATCAGCCGCGTGAAGCGACGGAGCGTCCAGGCGAACATCCCGAGGGCGGCGGCCAGGAGTGCCGCGAAGAGGACGCGTCTCATTGGGAACGCCATCGTACCGCGAATGCGCTATACACGCCTGCATGCCGCTCAACCGAGAGCTCATCGACATCCTGGCTTGCCCCAAGTGCAAGGGGGCCCTCAAGCTGCGCGCCGACGAATCGGCCTTCGAATGCGGCGCCTGCAAGCTCTGCTACCTGGTCGTCGACGACATCCCCAACTTCATCCTGGAAGAGGCTCAGCCGCTTCCGGGATAGTCACGTTGCGCCGCCGTCCCCGGCCGGCCCCGCAGGGCCGAGGCGGTTTTTTTGCGCTCCTCGGGGGGAGCCTTACACTCGGAGCATGAGCAGTGATCGACGCCGAGCCCCCCAGGAGCGCCGACAGGCGGATCGTGTGCCCGCGGTCTTCGCGGTGAAAAAGGCGATCGCCGGGAGCGACGGAGAGGCCAGCAAGCAGATCCAGCTCTGCCAGGCCGAAGACATCGCGCCCGCCGGCATGACGATCAAGCGGCCGCGCGGCAGCGCCGTCTTGCCGCGCACCGAGGTGGCGCTGTCGTTTGCGCTTCCTGGATCCCGCGACGAGATCTCCGCCCGCGGGGTGGTGGTCAGCGACACCAGCAGCGGTTCGTTCCGGCGGACCGGCGTCCGCTTCATCGCCCTGGCACCCCAGCACGCGCAGCTCATCGCCGGGTACTGCCGGCGCGGCCGGCACTAGAGAACAGACGGCGCGCGCTACCCGCCGAGCAGGGTTCGGCGTCGAAGCGATACGCGGCGCACGGGGGCGTGGCCGATGAGGCGCGCGGCGCCCCACCCGGAGATCAATTCCCCCTCGAGGCCGAGGCCAGGGAGATTTTCGCGTCCCACGAGCAGCAGGTTCTTGATGCCGGTGGCGTGCGGGAGCCCGCTGACGTCGAAGGCCCCGGCCCCGGCGCGCGCGTAGAGCGGCGGGGGCGCAGGGACGGAAGAAGGAACGGAAGCGACGCCCGTCGCGGTCGCCCTCTTTGTCCCGGTCTTGGCCGCCGCCGGAGCGCCGTCGCCGGCGCCGCGCTCCGCGCCGAGGCCGTCGTAGGGAGAGGCGACCACCAGCAGGTTCTTCGCCAGATCGGGCCAGAGCCGCTCCAGCGTCTGGAGGAGCCGGCCGCGCAGGGCCCGCAGATAGCTCGGTCCGGCGTCGACCAGGTGGGCCGGCACGGCGCACTCGATCCAGAGCGGGATCCGCTCCGGCTCACGTGCCCCCGGGCGCCCGACGGTGACGGCGATGGCGTTGTCCTCGACGAGCGGGCGCGCCGGATCAGCGATCGCCAGCAGGCGGGCCGGCGTCCCGGCCGGCAGCGCTTTGGCGCTGACGACCAGCGACAGCGCGTAGCGATAGCCGGCCACGCGCAGCGTCGCCGATCGGGCGCGCGCCGGGAGCGCCGGCGCAGCCGGCCCCAGCGTCGCCCGGAGCGCCGCCGAGGGGCCCGACCAGAGGAGCCAATGGCAACCGATCGTTTCGTCGCGGGGGCTGACCTGCAGCCCGACGGCGCGGCCGCGCCGCACGACCACCCCCATCGGCTCGAGGCGGCGGCGCCGCTCGCCGCCGAAGGTCTCGATCCGTTGCAGCAAGAGCTCCTGCAGCGCCGCCAGGCCACCATCGAGGACGTGCAGTCCGCGCCGTGCCAGCGTGAAGGCCCGCGCCTCGGTGACCGCGCCGACCTCGCTGGGAGCGAGCGCCGTCGAGAGCGCGGCGGGCGCGGCGGCCATGGCGCGGAACGGATGGTCGGCCGCCAGCGGCCCGAGCGCGTCGTGCCCGGCGCGCGGCAGCAGCGACTCGAGCCGGCCGACCTCGCGCCGCTCCCAGAAGCCTGCTGGCGGCAGGGTGATCGCCGTCGCCAGCAGCGGCTCGGCGATTCGGCCGAGCGCGTCCAGCCGTTCGAGGGCGGCGCTCAACGTGGGCGCGGCGGTCCCGAAGGCGCGCCCCAGCTCCCGCTCGACGGCGGCCACGTCGGCCCCCAGATCGAGCCTCTGCTTGCCGACGGAGAGGCGCGTGGAGGGCGTGGCGGGCGCCCGCCGCTTGATCACCGCCACGCAGTCGAGCTCCTTGAAGACGCGCGCCGCCTGCGGATTGTCGAGCGGCGGCAGCAGCGCCGGTGCGCGGGAGAGAGCCGTCCCGCCAACGTCGAACGCCGCCAGCTCGGGCTCGTCGGCGACGACCAGCACCCGGAATCCGCGCCGCGCCAGAAGCGCCGCGGCGACGAGCCCCGACGTCTCTCCCCCACAGACGACGACGTCGTAGAAGTTCGTATCGACCATGGGCCGCGGTCTAGAGGCTGAGGCTGCGGAGCTGCTCGGTCCCCGGCGCGGCGCCCAGGACGCGCACGCGGCTCCCCTCCAGGATCACCCGCCGCTCGGCGATGGCGCGTACCACCGCTGGAAGCAGCCGGTGCTCCTCGGCGAGGATCCGCGCCCGCAGCGCGTCGGCGTCGTCGTCGTCGTGCACCGGCACCGCGGCCTGCGCGATGATCGGGCCGGTGTCGATGCCGCGGTCGACGAAGTGGATCGTGCAGCCGGCGATCCTCACACCGGCGTCGAAGGCCTGGCGCTGCGCGTGCACGCCGGGGAAGGCCGGCAAGAGGGAAGGGTGGATGTTGATCACCCGGCCCGGGAAGGCGTCGAGCAGCTCGCCGGAGAGGACCCGCATGAAACCAGCCAGGACGACCAGATCGACCTGGTGCGCCCGCAGGCCGTCGGCGAGCGCGCGATCGAAGGCCGGGCGTTCGGCGTGGTCGCGGTGGTCGACGATGAAGCTGGGCAGGCCCGCCAGACGGGCCCGCGAGAGCGCGGCGCAGTCGGGGACGTTGCAGCCGACGACCGTCAGCCGCGCCGGGCCGAGCTCGTTACGCGTGCCCCGATCGATGAGCGCCTGCAGGTTGGTTCCGCTGCCGGAGACCAGGACGCCGACGTTCATTGCGTCAGGAACTCCACCGGGGCGTCGGGCGCGTCGGCGGCCGCCACCTGTCCCACGGAGAAGACCTGCTCGCCCGAGCGTTCGAGCAGGGTGACCGCCTCGGCGGCGCGCGCGGCAGGGACGGCGACCAGCATGCCGAGCCCCATGTTGAAGGTGCGGCGCATCTCCTGGGGGGAGACGCCGCCGCCGCGCGCGAGCAGATCGAAGAGCGGCGGGATCGGCCAGCTGCCAAGCTGCAGCTGCAGCTTGAGGCGCGCGCCGTCGGGGATCATGCGGGGCGGGTTGTCGACGAGACCGCCGCCCGTGATGTGGGCCGCGCCGCTCAGGAGATCGGCGTCGGCCAGCGCGCGCATCGCCGCCACGTAGATCCGGGTGGGCCGCAGCAGCGCCTGCCCCAGCGGCTCGCCGAGGCCAGGCGCGGCGGCGTCGAGGTCGAGGCGCATCTCCTCGAGAAATACTTTACGAACGAGCGAGTAGCCGTTGGAGTGAAAGCCCGAGGAAGCCAGCCCCAGCAGCCTGTCGCCGGGTCGGAGCGCGGTCCCGTCGACACGCCGGCTCTTCTCGACGACGCCCACGCAGAAGCCGGCCAGGTCGTACTCGCCCGCGGCGTAGAACCCTGGCATCTCCGCCGTCTCGCCCCCGAGCAGCGCGCAGCCGGCGGCCTGGCAGCCGTCGGCGATGCCGCCGATCACGCGCTCGGCGACGCCGACCTCCAGCTTCCCGGAGGCGAAGTAGTCGAGGAAGAAGAGCGGCTCCCCGCCGCAGACAACCAGATCGTTGACGTTCATCGCCACCAGATCGATCCCCACGGTGTCGTGGCGGCCGGTGAGGAAGGCGAGCTTCAGCTTGGTCCCCACACCGTCGGTGCAGGACACGAGCAGCGGCTCCTTGTAGCGGCCGGGGATGGCGCAGAGGCCGGCGAACCCGCCCAGGCCCCCCATCACCTCGGGACGGTGGGTGCGGCGGACGTGTCCCTTGATCCGCTCGACCAGCTGCTCGCCGGCGTCGATGTCGACGCCCGCGTCGCGGTAGCTGAGCCGTGTGCTCACGCCGGTTCGCCGTCCGCGGATGCCACCGCGCGCCGACTCGTTCCCGCGTTGCTGATGGGGAGCGATCCGAACCGCTCCACGAAGCCTTTGAGCAGCCGCTCGAGCTCGTCCTGGGGTTGCGGCGCCTCGGCGAAGCGGATCCAGCGCGCCCCGGCGCTCACCGCCCGCTCGATCTGGCGCGCGCCGCGCCCGGCGACGAAGCGCTGTAGCGTCTCCTCGGGCTCGGAGCAGGCGTAGAGGACCATCGCGCTGCGTCCCGAGCGGTAGTCCATCGCCCCTTCGGCGCGCGTCTGCAAGACGCCCGCCGTTTCGGGGGCCGCCTTACTGGCATCAGAGATCTTGTGCCAAGCACCGAAATGCACGCGCGCAGCATAACAAACCAATTGCGCGGCCGCTCAGTGTATTCTCGCGGTTTCGCACGATGGCCTGGTACAAACGAGAGGATCGCGACGACGATCTTTCAGAAGAGAAGCGCAGCGTCCCGGCCGGGGTCTTCACCAAGTGCCCCGGCTGCCGGGCGGCGCTGCTGACGGCCGACCTCGAGAAGAACGACAACGTCTGCCCGCAGTGCGAGCACCACTTTCCGCTCTCCTCGGCGCGCCGGGTGGAGCTGATCCTCGACCCTGGCAGCTTCGTCGAGGCAGACGGCTCGATCGAGAGCGTCGATCCGCTCGGCTTCCGCGACTCCAAGAAGCTACGGCGACCGGCTGCGGGCGGCCCGGCGGACCGCCGGGCGGCGCCGACGCCGTGCGCACCGGCTCGGGGCGGCATCGAGGGCCGGCCGGTCGAGGTTGGCGTCTTCGTCTTCGAGTTCATGGGCGGCTCGATGGGCTCCGTGGTCGGCGAGAAGCTGACCCGCACGCTTCGAGCGGGCGCTCGAGCGCAAGGCGCCGGCGCTCATCTTTTCGGCCTCGGGCGGGGCCCGGATGCAGGAGGGCGTCCTCTCGCTCATGCAGATGGCCAAGACCTCCGCCGCGCTCGGCCGGCTGCGCGAGGCCGGACTGCCCTACCTTTCGATCCTGCTTCACCCCGACCACCGGCGGCGTGGCCGCCAGCTTCGCCATGCTGGGGGACGTCATCCTGGCCGAGCCGAAGGCGCTGATCGGTTTCGCCGGCGCGCGGGTCATCCAGAACACCATCCGCCAGCGGCTGCCGCCTGGCTTCCAGCGCGCCGAATTTCTGCTCGAGCACGGGTTCCTCGACGCCATCGTCCCCCGGCGCGAGATGCGCACCACGCTGGGGCGGCTGCTGCGGCTGCTCGGCCCGCGCCCGGCGTCGCAGGCCTAGGTCCTCGATGGCAGCAGCGCCGCCCGCGCGGTACGTCGATCTGCTGGCACGCCTCGCCGGCGCGGCGCAGAGCCTGGGCGTCGACATGGGGCTCGGTCGCGTGCGCACGGCGATGGAACGGCTCGGCGATCCGCAGAAGCGTTTCGCCGCCGTCCAGATAGCCGGGACCAACGGCAAGGGATCGACCGCGGCGATGGCGGAGGCGATCCTTCGCGCGGCGGGGCTCCGCACGGGGCTCTACACCTCGCCGCACCTGGCGCGCTTCACCGAGCGGATCCGCGTCGCCGGGCGCGAGGTCGACGGCGATCGGCTGGCGGCGCTCGACGCCCGTGTCGTCGCGACTGGCGTGCCGCTCACCTACTTCGAGATCGCCACCGCGCTCGCCTTCCTCACCTTCGCCGAGGAGCGCGTCGACGTCGCGGTGCTGGAGACAGGCCTCGGCGGGCGCCTCGACGCCGTCACCGTGGCCGAGCCGCTGGCCACGGCGATAACCTCGATCGGCCTCGACCACACCGCCTACCTCGGGGGGACGCTGGCGGAGATCGCCCGCGAGAAGGCCGGCATCCTCAAGCCGAACGTCCCCTGTTTCCTCGGCCGCCTCCCCGCCGAGGCCGAACGGGAGATCGCCCGCCGGGCCGCGGAGGTCGGCGCGCCGCTGCGCTATCTCGGGCGCGACTTCTCGCCGCCGCGCGGAGCGCTGGGCCTGAGCGGTCCCCACCAGCGCGACAACGCGGCGATTGCGGTGGCGCTGGCCCGGGCTGTCGCGGCGCACGCCGGGTACCCGGGCCGCCCGCTCGACGACGCCCTGGTGGCCGGGGCGCTCGCCCACACCAGCTGGCCGGGCCGGCTCGAGCGGGTGGGGAACGACCTGGTGTTCGACTGCGCGCACAACGCCGACGGCGCCCGCGCGCTCGCCGCCGCGCTGCCGGAGATGGCGGCCGGACGCCGGGTGGTCTTGCTGATGTCGATCGTCGAGGACAAGGATCCGCGCGCCATCCTGGCGCCGCTGGCGCCGCTGGCGTACGCGCTGGTCGCCACCCGCTCGGAGAGTCCGCGCGCGCGCCCGCCCGAAGCGCTGGTCCTCGAGGCAGCGCGCTTCCTCACCCGACGCTTCGCGGTCGCCGATCCGACGGAGGCGCTGGCTGAGGCGCGTCGCCGGGCGGCCGGCGGCCTGGTGGTCGTCTGCGGCTCGATGTTCCTGGTCGGACCGCTGCGGGCGCAGCTGCTCGGCGAGCCGGTCGATCCGCAGCGCACGTCGGACCCGGTGTCGCCGCCCGCCAGGTGACGCTGCGGCGCGAGGCGCCCGCAGGCACCGGCCGGCGCCGCGGCGCCGAGCGCCTCCGCTACCAGCCGGCGACGTGCAGGCCGCGCGGGACGGCCTTGCGGCGCGGCGGCGTGGGCTGGACGTACGCGGCGAGCTTGCCGGGCGGGGTCGGCTCCGTCTCGATGGTGAAGTAGAAGAGCCGCAGATAGTTGTGGCGCCCGATCCGCTCGTGGCCGAAGAGCCCCCCCAGGACCTCCCAGGTGAAGTCGCCGGGACGTTTGACGCCCGAGTCATAGAACGGGAAGAAGTAGAACCGGTGCGTGCCGTCGGGGCGCCCGTCGGCCGCCAGACCCTCGCTGTGGTAGTAGTTCGGAAAGACCCAGGTGCCGACGTGGTCGGCGGTCTGCCGGCGAACGTAGAACGGAAACACCACCGTCGTCCGCTCGGCGTCATGCTTGAAGTCCCAGAGCAGCGGGAAGCCGACCATGGTGACGTCGGTCGGCGTGGAGTGCCGGTAGAAGAGCAGCGGCGGGATCACGGTGGTGGCGTCGTGCTCGACCTCGTTCTCGTAGCGCCCGAAGAGCGGCAGGAACAGCGTCGTGCGCGACAAGTGGTACTCGTGCACGTCGTAGTAGAGCGGCAGCCCGATGTAGGTCGAGGTGGCGATGTCGCGGTAGTGCCAGAAGAGCACCAGCGTGCTGGAGATCCCCGACTCCGGGTTGCCGCGCGAAACGTGTAGGAGCGGCGGGATGACGACGGTGGTGGTCTCGGTCGCCTTCTTGGTGTGGCTGAAGAGCAGGGGCGCCAGCATCGAGAACGAGCTCTTCGGGCTGTCGGTGTGGAGGATCGGCCCGGCGTACCAAAAGTGCGAGGGGCCATCCCGGTGGTAGCCGCCGATGAGCGTGTAGAACGAGAAGTGGTCCTTGCCGTGCCCTTCGTAGAAGAGCGGCAGGAGCGCCTGAGAGGCGTCGCCGTTGGTGTCGTTGCGGGAGTACCAGGCGATGGGGAGGAGGCCCCGGGTGCGCTCGGGTCCGTGGTGCGCCCAGTAGAACGGCACCAGGACCGTCGAGGCGCTGTCGGCGGTGCTGTTGGCGAAGTGCCAGAAGATGGGGAAGACGACGTCGCTGCGCCGGTCCTGCTTCACGTCCGACCAGTAGAACGGGAAGAGCGCGTTCACGGTCCCCGCGGGGTCGCGGTCGTGGAAGAAGAGGAGGCAGGAGAACCAGTCGCGCCTCCCGTCGGCCGCGCTGCGATGGAAGAGCAAGAGCGGGGGCACCACCGTCCAGGTGCGCTGGCTGTTCTTGGCGTAGCCGAAAAGCGGCACCACACCGACGGCGTGGGAGTCAGGCGTGGTCCGCTCGAAGAACGGGCCGATGACGGTGGTGGCCCGTCCGGCGAACGACGAGTGCCAGAAGAACGGCGGCAGCGTGTCGACCCGGTCGCCGTTGGCCCGACGCATGCGGAAGTACGAGGGGAAGATCCAGGTGTCGCTCTCCTTGGCGTCGGCGTAGTGGCCGAAGAGCGGGACGATCCCCTGGCTCTCGTAGCCCGGGCCCTCGACGCGGAACCAGGGCCCCACCTGCCTCAGGTGTTGGCCGTCGGAGCGGCGCAGGACGTCGGCGTAGAGGAGCGGGACCAGACCGGCGTCGAAGTTGGCGTTGTTGAGCCACAGGTAGGGCCCGACGAAGCCGCCGCTGCCGCGGGGCGTGTGAACCGAGGCGCCGAGCGGGCTGACGAAGAGGCGCGTGTCGGCGGTGCGGCGGTAGTAAAAGAGGGGGAAGAGGGTCAGGCTGGTCTCGTCGTCGCCGCCGGGCCGCGCGCCGCGCCGGTAGGCGAAGAGGGGGAAGACCCCGTCGGTCGTCTCGCCGCCCCAGCTCCGGTGCCAGTAAGGACCGACCACCGTGGTCGACTTCTGCGCTTGGCGATCCGCGAAGTGCCAGAAGAGCGGCACCAGCGCGAAGTGCGACCGATCGCGGCCGCTGCGCCAGTAGAGGAGGGGGATGATCGGACCGATGGCCACGCTGGTCCCGTCGCGATCGCGCTCCATGAACCCCAGCGGCGTCACCGTGGTGCTGCTCTGGTTGCGCTCGCTGGCCGTGCGAAACAGCAGCGGGAAGAAGACGGTGTAGCTCTCGCCGGCGTGGTTGCCGAAGTAGAGCAGCGGCGTGACGGCGGCGTCGTACCCGTGCGGGTCCCGGTGCTGGTAGTAGAGCGGGAACAGCACGGTCGTCGCTGACCGCGCGCTGGCGAAGTGCCAGTAGAACGGGAACACGACGCCGTGGCCGTGGCCGGCGTTCTCGCCGAAGTAGGCGATCGGCAAGAGGCCCCCGCTCCAGCCGCCGTCGGTGAAGTGGCGCCAGTAGACCGGGCCGACAACGGTGCTGGTGTCCCGCGGACCGGAGCGGTGAGCGAAAAGTGGCAGCAACGCCGTCGCCGTCGCGCCGGTCGCCGCGTCCCAGAAGTGCCAGTAGAGCGGGAACAGCGAGGTCGTCGACCCCCGGGGATCGGTCCGGCGGTAGAAGAGCAGCCCCACGAGGCGGGTCATCGCGTCGTTGGCGCGATCCTCGTGACTGAGGTAGAGCGGCGTCACCATCCGGCGCTCACCCTCGGGGTCGCGGTGGGCGAACGAAAGGAAGGGGACGATCACCCAGGTGCTCGTTCCGTCGTGCTTGTCGCTGCTGTAGCCGCCCAGCGGCGTGATGAAGTTGGTCGCCAGGCCGTATCCGGCGCGATCCCAGTAGAAGAAGGGGACCAGCATCCGGTGCGCCCGGCCGGTCTTGTCGTCGCCGCCGCTCCACCACAGAGGGGGGAGCGTGTTGAAGTACCAGGAGCCGTCGCGGGCGTGGACGAACGGCACGACCACCGTGGTGTTCGAGGTCGGGCCCCGGAAGCTCCAGACCAGCGGGAAGACCACCGTGTCCCCCCCGTTTTTCTCCTCGAAGTCCCAGACCAGCGGGAAGAGGACGTGGTAGCTCGACCGTGCCTTCTCGTCGCCGCCCCACCAGTAGAGCCAGGCCAGCGACCGGCCGTACTCGGTCCCTTCGCGGTGCGCGTAGCCAAGCCAGGTCACCAGCCAGGAGCCGGTCCGATGGCTGTTATGGAAGAACAGCGGCACTGCCAGCAGGTTGGCGTCGTCGTTATGCCGCCAGTAGAAGTTCAGCGGCAGCGCGAAGGTGAAGGCGCGGCTCGGGGTGCGAGTCCCGAAGAAGAGGGGAAAGCCGAGATCGGTCGACCGGGTGGGCGACCGCCACCACCAGTAGAGGTAGGTGACGACGCCGAAGGACTTGTGCGTGTCGGGGTCCTTGAAGGCCAGCGTCCCCAGGAACGGCACCGCCCATCCGAACTTGTTCGAGGCGTAGAAGATCGGCATCACGCCGAACGAGCGCGCCTCCCCTTTGTGCCCGGAGACGACGGGGCCGTACCAGGTGAAGAGGCTCCGCTCCGCGCGATCCTCGAACCGCCAGTAGAACGGCGCGACGATCAGCGTGCTGCTGCTGGGGCTCCAGTAGTGCCAGTAGAGCGGCGCCACCACCCGATAGCCGGTCGCCCCTTTGCGCGACCAGTAGAGCCCGAGAAACTCGGAGAAGGCACCCTCCCGGTAATAAAGAAAGGCGATGTTGGTGCGGAGCTGGATCGGCTGGCAGACGTTGGCCTGGCAGATGTTCTCGCCGACGCAGTCCTCGTCCCGCTGGCAGCTCTGCGCGGCAGGCGCGGCAGGAGCGGCCGGTGTGGCAGGTGTGGCCGGTGCGGGCGCAGGCGTGGCGGGCGTCGCCGCGACGGGCGCGGGCTCGGCCGGCGTCGCCGCCGCAGGCGCGGGCGCGGCGGGAAGATCATCCGCCGCGATCCTCCGGAACGGATCGAGCCGCGTCGACCCTCCTCTGGCGGGCGGGTGGGCGAACGGGTCCAATGCCCCCGCGCGCGCCGTGCCGGCGACGCAGACGAGGATCAGCGAGGAGACGAGAAAGACGAGGCGGCGGTTCACGAAGAGGGGGCGGTCCCTATTGCGGGGGGAGCATCTTCCATTCGCCGTTCTCGCGGACGAAGGCCACCTCGCCGGTGTCGCTCTCGTCCCCCTTCTGGCGAAGGACCTTCAAGGTGGCGGTCTCCCCCTTGATCTTCGATTCTTTGATCTGGAACTTCGTCCCTTCGAACTCTTTCTGCATCTTCTTGATGCCGTCCTGCGCCTGGCCGAGCCCCATCTGCGTGGCCAGCATCCCCTGGTACATGAGGGCGTAGCAGTCGATGGCCCTCTCGCCGGCGCCGTCGATCAGCGCCTTGCGCCAGCGCTCGAAGGTCTTCTCCGGCGTGGAGAACTCCGGGCGCGGCGACGGGAGCTGGAAGGAGATCGAGCGGATCTTCTCCTTGGGGAGCTTCATCGTCTGCCCGTTGGCCTCGACGGTGTAGACGCCGTCGTAGTAGTGGATGATCTTCGCGTTCAGCTTGGTCTTGTCGACCAGCTCCACCGTCTCGGCGCGCGCCGCCGTACCGCACAGGCTGACCGCCAGCACGAACGCCGACACCGGTCCCAGTCGTCTCTTGTCGTTGGCCATGATCGTCCCCGGCAATTCGACCGCGGCGCGCTAGAGCGAGATGCCCGGCGCCGGGAACTTCGCCCGTCATCTCGCGCACCTCGCCCAGCACCTTGGCGGCCGTCGTCGTCGGAGGGATCGCTCACCACGCGGTCGATCCACAGCGCGATCTGGCGCATCTCGGCCTCGCCCATCCCGCGGCTCGACACCGCCGGCGAGCCGAGCCGGATCCCCGAGGGGTCGAACGGCTTGCGGGTGTCGTAGGGGACGGCGTTGTAGTTGAGCTCGATTCCGGCCTTGTCCAGCGCCTGGGCCGCGATCTTGCCCGAGACGTTCTTGTTGGTGAGATCGATCAGCATGAGGTGGTTGTCGGTTCCGCCCGACACGACGTCGAACCCCTTGGCCATGAGCGTGTCCGCCATGCGCGCTTGGCGTTGGCCACCACGCGCTTCGCGTAGTCCTTGAAGTCGAGGCTGCGCCGCCTCCTTGAGCGCGACCGCCAGCGCCGCGTGTTGTGGACGTGCGGGCCGCCCTGAATGCCGGGGAACACCGCCTTGTCGATCGCCTGGCGTGCTCCGCGCGGCAGAGGATCATGCCCCCGCGCGGTCCGCGCAGCGTCTTGTGGCTGGTCGTGGTGACCACGTCGGCGTGCGGGATCGGCGAGGGGTGGACGCCGCCCACGACGAGGCCCGCGATGTGCGCGATGTCGGCGCAGAACTTGCGCGCCCACCTCGCGCGCGATCGATGCCACGATCTCGAAGTCCCACAGCCGCGAATAGGCGGAGCCGCCGGCCCAGAGCAGGGCGGGGCGCTCCTCCTGGCCAGGTCGCGGATCTCGTCGTAGTCGAGGAGGCCGGTGTCCTTGCGGATGCCGTAGGGGACCGAGGTGAAGTACTTACCCGAGATCGAGACGCTCCAGCCGTGCGTGAGGTGACCGCCCATCGGCAGCGCCGAGGCCCATCACCTTGTCGCCCGGCTTGAGGAACGCCAGGTAGACGGCCAGGTTCGCCGGGCGAGCCGGAGTAGGGTTGCACGTTGGCGTGCGCGGCACCGAACAGCGCCTTGGCGCGATCGATCGCCAGCTGCTCGAGCAGGTCGACGAACTGTTGCCCCTCGTAGTACCGCTTGCCGGGGTAGCCCTCGCTGATATGCTTTACTGTAAAGTTTTTATTCTACAGCAGTTCTACAGTATCTGTAACAGACTTTAATAAATAATTAAATATTTACTCAAATGATAAGATAAATATGAAAAATGCTAAAAATTGTTAAGAAATTAATCAATTATTCAAAGACAAATTTGTGATAAACGGGCTCTTTAGCTAATTTTTCATGTCTTACAATTTGAATATTGAATCATATATTGAATTTAGTATAGTTGAAGTACATTCAGTTGTATTATCATTTGAATTAAATCTTTTCCAAAGTCAAGTTTTTCAAAATTCTAATTTTTGAGTGTTTTTAAGTATACTGTCGTAACATTTGACACAAACAACAGAAACTA
>CAVRRT010000154.1:0-5594 GCA_963723305.1 uncultured Pseudomonadota bacterium | reverse complement strand
ACCGGCCGGTAGAGGATTTGTGTGCCGAAGCCGGGGAGCGCGTTGAACTTCGCGTAGGTCTGCCACCCGTTGATGAGCCAGAGCTCGACCTTCAGTCTGTCCGTGGGGAAGGTCTGGACCCGGATGCCGTTGAAGAACCACGGCGTGTTGTCCGAGGTGAATGACGGCAAGTACATCCAGTTCTCGTAGTTGTCGTACGAGAACAAGCCGACGTACGACATGAAGATGCCGGCATCGATGTTGATCCCGTGCATATACGGGAGGTGAATGCCGCCGTAGGCTTCGCTGACGTAACGGAGCGCGGTCTGAAGGTCGAACTGGCCGCGGGTGGTGCTGAAGTCGTTACGGGGAACCAGCGTCGACCTGACACCGAACTGGGTCATGATGCGGCCGCGCGCGTTGTCGTAGTGAAAGTCGCCGCCGAAGCCCATGAAGGCGAGCGTAAACTCGTTGTTGCGCGAGAGCGCCGTGGAACCAACGACCGTGTCGTCGATGGGGTTATTGAGCGACGCGGTGTAATTGACATCGAGCAGGATCTCCGGCGTGAAGTAGGGGGTGTCGAGCGGGGCCTTGGTTTGTCGGCTGTTTCCGTTGAGCCAGGTGAAGTCGCCCCAGGCAAACGGTTCGGTGTCGTTGGTGGTCTGCGCGGGCGGATTGGGTGAGGCCGCCGCCGGCGCGGGAGCCGCGGCCGGGGCCGGCGCCGGCGCGGCGGGCGGCGGCGGCGGCGGAATGTTCGCCAGCGGTGCGGGCTCCGCCGGAGCTGCCGCCGGGGGAGGTGGTGGAGGAGGTGTTTCAGGCGGCGGCGCCGCCTGAGCGGCCGCCTTGGCTCCCGCGAGAAATAATACCGCCGCGAAGGCCAGTGCAAGCACCAAAGTCCGTTGTGGTCGTAGCTTAATCACGCAATCCCCCTTTCACGAGATTCATTGATCGTGGCGCTCAACGAGCGTTTCGCCGATTTCCTTGTTTTAGGAACCATCGTTGAGCGCGAAAGTACCAACGTCGGTGTTAAAGCCATGTTAAAAACCCCCGGAAATCTCCAATGGAAGCAACCTATTGACTGAAACGTGTGCGAAACGTCCGCGAAATATGGACGCGCAAAACGAGACCGTTCCGTCGAGGGCGAGCGGCGGCGGCGGGCGGCCGGCTAGTCGTGCGACGTGCGCAGGCGATATCCGAGGCCGGCCTCGTTGACGAGGTACGCGGGCCGCGTCGGATCGCTCTCGATCTTCCGTCGCAGGGCGTGCATGTAAACGCGGACGTAGCCGTTGCGCGTGCGATAGGCCGATCCCCACGCCTCCTTGAGCAGCGTGTTGGTGGTGACCACCTCGTCGGCGTGGCGCGCCAGCGTGGTCAGCAACTTCAGCTCCGTCGGCGAAAGGCGGACCTGGTTGTCGCCGCGGGTCAGCCGGCGTCCCTCGAGATCGAGGCGATAGTCGCCGAAGGTGACGATGGTCTGCGCCGTGTCGCCGACCTGCGCCCGGCTGCGCAGTCCCACCCGGATCCGCGCCAGGAGCTCGGGGACGGAGAACGGCTTCGTCAGGTAGTCGTTGGCGCCCGCGTCGAGCGCCTTGACCTTGTCTGCTTCCTGCTCCCGCGCCGAGACGACCACGATCGGCGCCGTGGTGTTGGCGCGGATCTGCGGGACCAGGTTCAGGCCGTCGACGTCAGGGAGCCCGAGATCGAGGAGGATCAGGTCCGGGTTACGCGTGCGCACCTCCTCGAGCGCGCGCTGGCCGGTGTCGGCGTTGAAGACCCGATAGCCCTCAGTCTCTAGGCTGGCCGCGAAGACCCGCATCATCTTGCGGTCGTCTTCGACGATGAGTATGGTCGAACCGTCCGCCACGGGCCGCTAAGAAGCGAGCCCTTCGAGCGGTTCCATGCCCACCACGGGACCGGGAGCCGCCGCAGCGTTGATCGGAAGGGTGAACTGGATGGTGAGGCCGCCGCCGGCCGTCTGGTTGGCCCAGATGCGGCCGCCGTGGGCGTTGACGATCCCCTTGGCGATCGTCAGTCCCAGCCCCAGGCCGCCGCCGGCGGCCGGAGCCCCGCGGTAGAACTTGTCGAAGATTCGCGTCAGCTCGGAGGGTTCGATCCCGGTCCCGTGGTCGATGACCGAGATGACGACCGAGTCGATGTCCCGAACGGCGACCTCCACCTCGATCGGGTCGTCGCTGTCGGCGTGCTTGATCGCGTTGTCGAGGAGATTGAGGAGCACCTGCTCGACCAGGATGGCGTCGATGTGGAGCAGTGGCAGCTCGCTGGGGACGCTGGTCAAGAGGTGTCGCCCTCCCGCCCGGGCCTCGATTCGCCGGAGCACGCTGCCGACGACCTCCTCCAGGCTCTCCCAATCCCGGTTGACGTGGAGCGATCCGGACTGCAGCCGGGTGATGTCGAGGAGGCTCTTGAGGAGCTCGTTGAGGCGGCGGGCTTCTTCGTGAATGATGCGCGCCATCTCCTCCCGGCCGCTCCCGGGCAGCCGGTGTCCGTGCTCGAGCAGCGTGCTGGAGGCTGAGGCGATGACTGCCATCGGCGCGCGCAGATCGTGCGAGACCGAGCTGAGAACCGCGCTGCGGATCCGCTCGGTCTCGGCATCGAGCAGCGCCGTCCGTTTCTCCTCGGCGAGCAACATCCGCTCGATGGCGATGGCGATCTGACGGGTCATCGACACGGTGAGGGATGATCGCGTCGAGCCGCCGGCGCGGGGGCGGAGCGCCACCACGCCCACGCACCCGCGGGCCGCGCCGAGAGGCAGATAGGTGGCGGTCGCCTGGGGAAGGTTCCGCGTCCCCGGGCCGGCCACCTCGAGGTGCGACGCCACCCACTCGGCCGCCGGCAGATCCTCCGCCTCGAGCGATGCCGCCCCACCCGCGCGGTAGGCACAGCGGAATTTGTCGTCAGGCCCGCGCAGCAAGATGACCGCGGCCGCATTGCTCACCAGCTCGAGCTGCTGGGCGGCGCTGGTGCAAAGCGCCTCCAGGGAATCGGCCTCCGCCAGAGCCTTCACCAGGGCGTAATTCTGCTCGGTGCGCCGCTCGCTGTGCCGCGCCGCTCGGGCCTGCCGTCTCAGGCGTTCGTTCAACGAGCTGATGAAGAGAGCCGTGCCGAACATCCCCCCGAAGCTCACCAGTTGGCGAACGTGAGTGATCGCCAGGCTGTGGTAGGGGAAGAGGAAGAAGTAGTCGAAGCAGACGGCGCTGGCGATGGCGGCCAGGATCGAGGAGCGATGCCCGAGGCGCAGCGATGCCAGGGCAATGCCGAAGAGGTAGACGATGGCCACGTTGGCCACGTCCTCGCGCCCGAACAGAAAAAGCAGCGCCGGCGTCAAGATCGCGACGCCGACGACCGCCAACACGTCGCGCGCGGGACCCGGCAGTCGGGTGGTCCACGGTTCCCTGGTCGCTTTCGTGCTCATGTCGGCGGGCCCTCCGCTCTCGCCCGCCGGCAACCTACGGTCCAGCGGAGACGCAATGTTCGTGCCGTTCACGGGCCCCCCGTTCCATGAAGTCGTTCGCCAAAAGTCGATGGATTTCGCAGGATCCCGGCATGCGGGGGGCGTGCAACATGCCGGGTATCGAGACGAGCTACTGCGCGACGTGCTCTGCCGTGACCGGTCCGTTCGGCGTCGTCAGCGCGACGGATGTGCGGCTCATCACTTCCTTGGCGGCGTCCGCATCGCCCACGTGAAGCTGGACGATGTAGCCCGTGTAGGCCTCCTCGACGTGAACCGTGGCGCCGGCAACGGCGAACGGATTGCTGGCACTCGGCGTCAGGCGGCCCGAGCGAGCGAGCGCCATGTGGCAGGTCGCCACGCGCTCGAGCCAGGGCCCAGTCAGGTTCGGCTGCGCGCGGATGCCGATTTGCACACCGCTGTCGCGGGTGAGCTTCATCTTGCCGACCTGGTAGGGGTCCTTGAGCGTCTGCGCGCCGGCAATGGCGTCGCGGTAGGCCAGGATGCCCTGCTCTTGCTCCTTCGCCGGAACGCCGGTGCACTGTTGCTCGGACAGCTGGGCGTATTGATCCGGGGTCATGGATGCGGTCAGCACCCCCGTCTGTTCGGTGGCGCATCCGGCAGCGAGCAGCGCCGCCAGACCCGCTCCACCCATCCCAAACACGATCCTCGAGAACTGACTTGCGTGCGTTTTCATGATCGCACCTCCTGGGCAGAGGATTCGCCGCCGCGTCGTTAAAGTGATGTTAAAAACCGCACCCGGCGCGCCGAGCGCCCACCGTTGCAGGTTGCGCGCATCGTTCCAGCAATCAGAGGTGGGATTCGTTTCGCCCATGTAACGGCGGCTTTTAACGCGGTTTTAACCGTTCGATTGATAGCGTCTCTCGTCGAGAAGGAGGCGTCATGAGCACTGAAGCTGTCGCTGTGGACCCGCGAGCCCTGAAGGCATTCAACAGGCGCCGCGCCGCCGCGCGCGCAAACGAAGCGCCCATTGATTGGTTGGTTCACTCAACGCGCACCACGGCACTCGTTGCGCTGGCGAAGCGCTTCGGCGCCGTCCCGACCACCCCGGTCATCATCCAGAGCGAGCGCGGCTGTGGCATGCAGGCGCTGGCGCGGTTGATCCACGATGAAGATCCTGTCGCCCGCGACGGGCGCTTCAGAACCGTGCCCGCGCAGTTCGTGAGCGCGGCCGAGATGCGCGGCTGGCTCAATCAAGGCACGCTGGTCATCGAAGATCTCGAAAATCTCAAGGGCGCCGGTCAATCGTGGGTGGCCGAGGCGCTGGCGGAGCGGGGCGATCGCTTTTCGCCGCGGATCATCGCCACCAGCCGCCACAGCGTCGTCGAGCTGCTGCTTCGGCGGCACCTGAGCCAGGAGTTGATTCACGCGCTGGACGTGTTTCGCCTGGTCGTCCCGCCGCTGCGTGAATGCCCGGAGGACATCGCGCCCACGGCACGGGCGTTCCTCAAGCACTATGGCGAGGCCCTGGGATATCCGTTCTTGCGGTTCACGCCCGACGCCGAGGCCAAGCTGGCCGCCCATACCTATCCGGCCAACGTCTGCGAGCTCCGCAACGTGGTCGAACGGGCGGTGGCGCTGCGGGGCGGAGAGGACGGCGAGATCACCGCGGAGGCCATCGTCTTTTACGATGGTCCGGAGGACAAAGCCTCACGGGAGAGACTGGGGCTCCCCGCCAGCCGTCCCGACGGGACGCAGGCCAGCGCGTTGCCCACGCTGGCCGAGATGGAGAGGCAGTATCTGACGACGCTCATCCGGGAGCTGAACGGACGCCGGACAGAAATCGCCCGGGTGATGGGCGTCTCTTATCCGACGGTGCTCAAGAAGATCGCCCGCCATCGCCTGGACGTGCGGGCGATCGTCTCGGCGGACCTGGCGGACGCATCCGAGGAGTGAGAGGGGCCGGACCGATTGGCCACCACGGGCTGAACAACTACAAGGATCGTTGCACGTGACAAGAAGAATCTTTCACCTGAGAGCAAGGCCGGCCACAAAGGAGGCCGCGGCGTCAACGACGACCAGCCGGAACGACCGTTGCAGCGTAATGGACGGCAGATGAATCGTTCAATCACGGGCCTGATCGTTGTCGTGCTGTTCCTGTCGGGCGCGCAACGGGCAAACGGAG